>CAYWXG010000001.1:0-80903 GCA_964462445.1 uncultured Barnesiella sp.
GGATGGTATCAAACTAAGGAGGCGCTTCAGGATAGTATGCTTGGATTGAAGGAGGCGATGCTTGCGATAGCGCAAGGGAAGAGCGGAAAGAAGGTTTATATCGAGGATATAGCGGGCTTTGAGAATGCATATTTGGGAGAGAACCGATTGTCGAGTGTTAATCAGGCAGAGGCTGATGCGATGGCACGTTTGTTGTTTAAGCCGATGTTGGAAGAGATGTCGCGATTGGCTAAGGGGAAGAAGCGCAGAGCGAAGTTGAAGGATTACATGATGGCGAAGCATGGGTTGGAGCGTAATGCTTATATGCGCGAACAGGCGCGAGCCAATGATGAGGAGACGGAGCGTGACTTTGCGGGCTTGACTGCATTGACGGGTATTTATAACTATGAGGCTGCGGAATTGGAAGCGCAGCGAATGGTTGATGAGTATGAGAAGAGCCATGACACTACGGAGTTGTGGAAGCGTGTTAATGCAGTTAGTGATGCGATATTGTCGAAGTCGTATGAGTGTGGATTGATGAGCAAGGAGACGTATGAGAAGGTATCGGGGATGTATGATTATTATATTCCGTTGCGTGGCTTTGATGAAAAGACGAGTGGTGATGCTTATGCTTATCTGATGCATAAGGGAAGTGCGTTTAATGCTCCAATCAAAAAGGCGGAGGGACGAAGCTCTAAGGCTGATGATCCGATAGTTTATTTGCAGTCGATGGCAGAGAATGTGATAATGCAGGGAAATAGGAATAAGTTGGTGAAACAGCGTTTCTTGAACTTTGTGTTGAATCATCCGAGTGATTTGGCGAGTGTCAGCGATTTGTGGATAAGGTATGATTCGGTAAAAGATGAGTGGGAGCCGGTGTTCCCCGACAATATCGATGTAGAAGATACTGCCGAAGAAGTAGAGCGCAAGATGCAACTCTTTGAGGAGAAGATGTCGAGCTTGTCGGAGCAATACCCCGATGAGTATAAGCGCGGTAAAGATGCGGTAGGAATCCCATATCGAGTTGTAGATAGTAGGGAAGGTCGCCAACATCAGATAGTAGTAAAGCGGAATGGGCGCGATTATGTGATAACTATCAATGGTAATCCACGAGCAGCACAGGCAGTAAATGGATTGACGAATCCGGATAATAATATCGGAGGAGCGATAGGTGCAATACTTCAGCTTGGGACGTGGACAAATCGCCAGTTGAGCAAAGTATATACTACACGCAATCCGGATTTTGTGGTATCCAATTTTATTCGCGATATGGTGTATTCTAACAGTATGATGTGGGTAAGGGAGAGTCCGAATTATGCGTTGCGTTATCATATGAATTATGCGAGGGTTAATCCGGTGGTGATGCGAAAGTTGCTATATAAGTATAATCGCGGAACGCTTGATATGAGAGACAAGACGGAGTCGATGTTCTATCATTTTATGATGAATGGAGGGGAGACGGGATATGTCAATGTTCGCGACATAGAGAAGCATAGGACAGATATCGAGCGAGAGTTGCGCAAGCATAAAAGAAGAATCCCGGTAGGAACGGCGTTGTCATTGTTGGGCAAGCAAATAGATAATCTAAATCGTTCGGTAGAGAATTGTGCACGATTTGCGGCGTTTGTGACGTCGCGAGAGATGGGCCGCAGTGTAGACCGTTCGATATATGATGCGAAGGAGGTCAGCGTAAACTTCAACAAGAAGGGAAGTGGCGATCGATTCTATAAGAGTACGGGGCAGACGCAGTTGGGAAGCACAGCGTCGGCATTATCCGGAGGAGGCAGAGCGCTGTATGTGTTTTGGAATGCGGCAATTCAAGGTACGACGAATTTCGGACGTCAGGTGAAGCGCCATCCGATAAAGGGGTTAATGGGTATGGCGTCGATGTATTTACTGGGAGCGCTTGTAGCATCGTTAGGTGCAGAAGATGATGACGAGAAGACCGGTTATTATAATCTACCGGAGTATGTCAGGAGAAGCAACATAGTATTTAAAGCGGGGGACAGTTGGATATCAATACCGTTGCCGATAGAGTATCGAGCGCTATATGGGATGGGAGAATTGATGGTGTCGACGCTAAGTGGCAAGGAGCGTAAGAGTGATGTAGAGTTGGCGGAAGCGATATTGGGTCAAGTGTCGCAGGTGTTGCCGTTGGACTTCATGGAGGGAGGCGGAGGCATGAATGCGTTTGTCCCCAGTGGAGTTAAGCCGCTTTGGGAGGCCTACATAGCAGAAAAGAGTTGGACCGGACTGCCACTATATAAAGATACACCGTATAATGAGCATATGCCAGAATGGACAAAGGCGTACAGCAGTTCGAATAAGCATATCGTAGGGTTGACAGCAGCGCTAAATGAGGCGAGTGGAGGCGACAAGTACACAAAGGGTTCGATAGATATAAATCCGGCGAAAGTAGAGTATATGTTGAATGGCTATTTAGGAGGTTATTTCAATATTGCCAATCGCTTAGTCAAGACAGTAGAAACGGTATCGGGAGAACGAGAATTTGACCCACAAAATGTGTTGCTGTTAAATCGACTTGTCAAACGAGGTGATGAGCGTACGGAGTATCGGGCAGTTAATAATGACTACTTCAAGGTGAAAGAGGAGTATGAAAAGACTAAGCAGCGATTAAAGGGATATGAGCATGACACCGGGTTGGGCATCTTTGACTATGCTGAGAAGATGGATTTTATCTATAATTCACCGGAATATAGGAGGTATTTGATATTTGAAGCATATCAAGAGCATATCGCACCCCTAACGAAGGCGTTGAAAGATGTAGTAGATGAAGATTCCCGCAAGGAGTTGGAGTCGGAGATAAACAGTCTAAAGGAGGAAATGCTAAAGGAGATAGAGAAGACGTACGGAGGAGAAGGTGAATCGATAGCGCCAGCGGGATAGTTTAAGTTATACCATATAAGAATGGTCGGGGTGTTACCTTTGCAATAGAGCGGAGGTAACATTCCGGACTTTAAACCAAGAGATATGCAGAAAAAGATAGTGAAAAGAGGGTTGATGTCGATGCGCAAAGTGGCGCCTCGCGAAGCAGAAGAGATAGATAGTGTGGCGCAGATGCGAGAGCAGTTGGGCGAGCGCCGGGCGTTTGAGGTATTGATGGAGGCTCAGTACTATTGGAATCAGATGGAAGATTTCCGAAGGGATAGGGAGCGCAACAAGCGTTATACGTATGGTAAGCAGTGGGATGATAAGGTGTGTATTGACGGCAAGACGATGACAGAGGAGGAGTATATCAAGAGTCAAGGGAATGTACCGTTGAAAAATAATCTTATCCGGAGGCTTGTAAAGAGTGTGCTTGGAGTGTATCGAAGCCAGATGAAAGAGCCGACGTGTACGGCGCGAGATAGAGATGAGCAGAAACTTGGGGAGACGATGAGCACGATATTGCAGTGTAATATGCAGTTGAATAGGATGAGTGAGGTTAATGCTCGGACAATGGAGGAGTTTTTAATAAGTGGCTTCATAGTGCATCGCAAGTCGTATGGATGGCGCAACGGTAAGGAGGATTGTTGGACGGACTATGTTCAGCCGAACAATTTCTTTATCGATAATAATATGCGAGATTTTCGCGGATGGGATGTGTCGGTAGTAGGGGAGGTTCATGATATATCGTTCGGCCAGTTGTGTGAGGAATTTGCGAGTTCATCAGAGGATTATCGCCGGTTGCGAGATATTTATCGGAATGCGTCTCGGCGAGATTTTATAGCTACATATGCGGAGAGTTTTGGATATAGCAGATTGGAGAATTATGATTTTCTGTTTACAAGTGAGCCGGGTCGATGTAGGGTAATAGAGGTATGGCGCAAGGAGCAGAAGCCGCGTTATCGATGTCATGATTACCAGAACGGGGATATCTATAAGATAGAGGAGTCGGATTATTATGAGCAGGTGGTGGCTGTTAATGAGGAGCGAATGCGTATGGCGTCGGAGGTAGGGATGCCGGAGGAAGAAGTGCCTATGGTAAAAGGGACATGGTTTATTGATAATTATTGGCATTACTATTATTTAACGCCATTCGGCGATATATTGTTGGAGGGAGAGACGCCTTATGAGCATGGCAGTCATCCATATGTGTTCAAGGCGTATCCATTCATAGACGGAGAGATACATTCGTTTGTAGCAGATGTGATCGATCAGCAGCGATATACCAATAGGTTGATAACGATGTATGATTGGATAATGCGCGCGAGTGCGAAGGGTGTGTTGTTGATGCCGTCGGATTGTTTGCCTGATGGAGTAAGTATGGAAGATATAGCGGAAAATTGGGCTGAGTTTAATGGGGTCATAGTTTATAAGCCGAGTAAGTCGGGGCAGATGCCGCACCAAGTGGCGAATAATTCCACGAATATAGGTATAGCGGAGTTGCTGAATATCCAGTTGAAATTCTTTGAGGATATATCGGGAGTAACGGGTGCGTTGCAAGGTAAGCCGGGATTTTCGGGGGAGAGTGCAGCGCATTACAATCAGCAGACGCAGAATGCGACTATGACGTTGCTTGATATATTGGAGTCGTTTAGTGGCTTTGTAGTGGACGGAGCATATAAGGATGTCAAGAATATGCAGCAGTTCTATGATAGCAAGCGTGTGTTTAACATTGCAGGCAAGAGCGGAGCGCAAATCGAGTATGACCCGAAGAAGATCCGGGACGTTGAATTTGATTTGAGCATTACCGAGAGCACGTCGACACCGGCGTATCGATTATTGGCGAATGATATATTGATGCAGTTGTGGCAGTCGCAGGCAATCAGCGTAGAGCAGTTGCTTGAACACGGAGACTTCCCGTTTGCGGATGAGTTGTTGCAGAGCATCAAGAGTCAGAAGGAGCAGATGGCGCAGGGGAGAGTCCCGGAGGGGCTTTCTCCGGAACTGATGTCACAAGCGCAACAGGGGGCCAATATGGAAGCTGTAAACAGGTTGCACAGCGCAATGGCAAGATAATAACTTGAAAGGGCATAACAAAGGGCGTAAAGAAACAACAATCTATACGCCCTTTGTTAGAAGTCTATCTAATCAAATTACTTAGATTTAAAACGTATAGGCTTATTGAAAATCTTTTTATTAAAAAGTTTGTTATACAAAAAGAAATTGCTATCTTTGCAGACAATATGACCTCCCACGCTTCCCGAAGAACAGCGCACCCGGGGAGGTCTTCGAGTTTTTATGCAGTACACAAAACGGTCGTTAACAATACAAGAGCAGCTACAAAAGTTGCGGTCTCGCGGGTTGAATTTCGATAATGAAGAACTTGCGAAAGCTTATCTTACCAATATTAGTTATTATCGTCTGCGAGCATATACATATCCTTTTCAGGATAACGAAAATACGAAAGCCGACCACCATTTTATTCGAAAAGACATAAAATTTTCAGATATAATAGCATTGTATTGTTTTGACAGAAGATTGCGAAATCTGATGTTTAATGCAATAGAAAAGATTGAGGTTGCGGTACGAGCAAGAATAGTACAAGCTTATTCAGAAGTTTATGGTAGTCATTGGTTTTACGAGGAAACATTGTATAAACATTATCCCAGGACAGACAGAAAAGGAAATGCAACAACGGCATATGCCTTGTTGATGGAAGAAATTGAAGCAGAAGTCAATAGGAGTAATGAAGATTTTATAAAGCATTATCAAGAAAAATACGACAAACCTCAATTACCCCCTGCGTGGATGACTTTAGAGGTTTTATCACTTGGGACATTAAGTAAGATGTATCATCTGCTTAAAAAATCTTCATTAAAGAGAAAAGTCGCAAGAGATTTAGGTCTTGGTGATGAAAAGGTACTATCAAATTGGTTACATGCGATAGCGGTATGGCGAAATTGTTGTGCACATCATAGTCGAGTCTGGAATAGACGTAGCATAATAAATATAATAATGCCCACCAACACATATCAACCTTTCATCAAAAAAGAAGTAATGAAGAAACTACATTCAAATAAAGTCTTTACAGTGTTGTGCTGCATTAAGTATTTCAGCAATATTATAAGTCCGGGAAGTAATCTAAAGCAGAATATTTTGACAATAATTGAAGATGGAGGTAATTTACTTAATCTTCAAGATATGGGGTTTCCTAAGGAATGGAAACATTTAGAAGTATGGAAATAAAAGAAGTGGCTTTGCAAAGAATCATATTGTTGGTAAAGCGCTTTACCAATACTAAAAAGTATAAAAATGGAGGATGCCTCAAAAAACAAGGCATCCTCATTTAATTAATTGTCAATATTGGGATTATAAATTAACTTATAAGTTAATAGCTTTGAGCCAAGAGAAGTATTGCTTACGTTTCTGTGCTATAACGGTAGGGGAGAGAGCGCCCATACCATTGCGGTAGGGGGTGCAGTAGAAACATTCGATTTCGATATCTCTAACAAAAGATGAGTTGTTGATGTAGTGTTTGAGTTTAAGTTTACGGAAGTTGTTGCGGTCGATAATGACAAGTTGTCCTGAAGTGCCGGTGGTAGGCATCACGTAGTAACGGTTTCCGTTTTTGCTATGAGCCTTGTCGGCTTTACGTACGGCTTCATAGTAGCGAAGCGATGCTTTTAATTTTTTAAAGATGTTCATTGTACAGTTGTTATTTAGTTAGACTTATATTGTAGCGGCAGAAACCGTCTTTCTTTTTTTGGGAACGAAGCGGCCCGTGCGAGGCACAAACTTAGGGAGATCCATTTCGAAGAAACAGATATGTAGACCGATGGCACGAGTCATCAGCAAGTCATCGTGTTTTCCAGTAATTGCCCCGAACGCCCCGTTAGGTTTCTTCTCGTAGCAGAGGAATTCGTCGAGGCATCGTGCATCACGCTCCGTATAGAGGTTTTCACGAATGACCTTTACGAGAGTGGAGATAACCATTTCTTTTTTTATAGGGTTAAGTTTCCGTGCAATCAATCATTTTAGGCTAAATTGGACATAGTTATATTCCATACGTAAATACTACTGAGCCAAGATTAGTTTATTTTTGTAGTAAAGGTGAAATTTCGTAATTTTATCTTATCTTTGTATTTAGGAAAGTTCGCCGCAAAGGAATGATGATGTAGCATAGGGGTGTTTACCGAATAAATATGTCAACACGGAATTGTGGATAAGTTTCTGTTAATAAGGGAATTAAAATAAAAGATAACGATGAGTGGTGCCAAGATATTTCGCCTGATTTGTATAATATTACTTTGGGTATTAGTGTGCGTGTGGTACGTCGACCGATTGATACAAAGCAATACAGAATTAAATTTACGTACATTATTCCCCATTATAGCATCGGGAGTGATAATCATAGTGCCACTCTATAAGAAATATGTAAAAAACGTGGATAATGGTCAAAAGAAAGGAAAATGACAAGGAGTTGACCTACGTGCAACCGGTCGATATGCCGACCCCGTTGCTTGACAGCATATCTTCGCCGGCAGATTTGCGACGTATGTCGATGGAAGAGTTGCCGCAGTTGTGTGGGGAGCTGCGTCATTTCCTAATCCATAATCTATCGGGAAATCCGGGGCATTTTGCTTCGTCGATGGGCGCTGTGGAATTAACCGTAGCGCTTCATTATGTGTTTGATACACCATATGATCGAATAGTATGGGACGTAGGACATCAAGCATATGCACACAAGATATTGACAGGTCGCCGTGAGCGATTTGCCGAAAATCGAAAGATGGGCGGATTGAGTGGATTTCCTAACCCGGCAGAGAGTGAGTATGATACGTTTATAGCAGGTCATGCTTCCAATTCAATATCAGCAGCATTGGGAATGTCGGTGGCATCTGAACTTAAAGAAGAGTCGCCGTTGCGCAAAGTTGTTGCAGTGATTGGAGATGCCTCAATATCGGGCGGTCTTGCGTTTGAGGGAGTAAATAATGCTGCCAATACGCCGAATGATTTGCTTATTATACTCAATGATAACGATATGTCGATAGATCGCAATGTGGGTTCGTTGAATTCCTATCTTGCACATCTGACGACATCGCCGGCCTATAATGCATTTCGCTATAAAGTGTACAAGACTCTACGCAAGATGCACCTTGTAAGTGAGCGTCGTCGTGGGTCGATATTGAGGTTCAACAACTCACTAAAATCGCTCATTACGAAGCAACAAAATATTTTTGAGGGATTGAATATCCGATATTTCGGACCCTTTGACGGTCATGATATCAAGCGAGTGGTCGGAGTGCTCAAAGATATAAAGAACATCAAAGGGCCAAAGATGCTTCATTTGCGCACGGTCAAAGGGAAGGGATACATGCCGGCGGAGGCCGACCCGGCAACGTGGCATGCTCCGGGCCGATTCAATCCTCTGACCGGTGAGATTATAAAAAAGGCTTCACCTCATCCTCCTAAATATCAAGAGGTTTTTGGGAAGACATTGGTAGAATTAGCTAAGACCGATGATCGAGTAGTAGGAATAACCGCAGCTATGCCATCAGGGACTTCAATAAGTGAACTGCAAGCAGTTTTCCCAGAGCGAACATTTGATGTGGGAATATCTGAAGGGCATGCGATGACATTTGCCGGAGGGCTTGCCAAAGATGGAATGCGTCCCTTTGTAGCAATATATTCATCATTTTTGCAACGAGCTTACGATAATATTATTCATGATGTTGCAATCGGAGGGCTTCCGGTGGTAATTTGTATTGATAGAGCCGGCTTGGTTGGGGAAGATGGAGTGACTCATCATGGACTATACGATATGAGTTATCTTAATCCTATACCGGGTATTGTAATATCCTCGCCATCTGATGAGATGATGTTGCGAAATTTGATGTATACTGCTTTAAGGCATAATGATGGACCGTTTGCGATCCGTTATCCGCGAGGTGAAGGTAGAAATATTGAATGGCGCAATGAACCGGAGCAATTGCCGATAGGACGAGGTCGCATAGTAGCAGATGGAAAAGATGTTGTGGTATTATCGATAGGACCGATAGCCCATGAGGTGACAAAAGCGATAGAGAACTTGGCACGGCAAAACATCAGTGTAGCGCATTACGATATGATATTTCTAAAGCCTATCGATGAGGAACTTTTGAAAAAAGCAGCTGAGAAAGATTGCTTGATAGTGACAGTGGAAGATGGTACAAAAATTGGCGGACTCGGAACGACTGTAGAGCGGTGGCTTGTAGAAAATGGGTATAATCGCAAGGTTGTGACAGTTGGAGTTCCCGATAAGTTCGTGGCACAAGGAACACCGATGCAACTTTATAAACAGTGTGGCATGGATGCCGAGAGTATCTATGATATTATTATCAAAAGCCTATGAATATAGTAATAGCGGGAGCAGGAGAAGTCGGGCAACATATAGCGAAATTGCTATCCTCGGAGGAACAAGATATTGTTCTGATAGATACTGATGATGCCAAACTTGAGCATATAGATGCCAACTACAATCTAATGACTCGCAAAGGGAGCCCGACTTCGTTTAAGACCTTAAAGGAATCCGGAGTCGAAGATGCCGATTTATTTGTGGCAGTGACACCGTCGGAAGATAAGAATTTAACTGCGTGTGTAATAGCCAAAGGATTGGGCGCGAGACGCACAGTCGCTCGAATTGATAATTATGAATATTTGAGTCAGGAAAATCGGGAGTTTTTCTTGCGCCATGGTATTAATGATTTGATTTATCCGGAGCAACTTGCGGCATTGGAAATCAAGACGGCATTGAAGCACTCGTGGGTGCGCCAATGGTTTGAACTTCAAAATGGCGAATTGGTGTTGATAGGAGTTAAGGTGTATGACAATGCGTCGATTATAGGTTCGAAGTTGCGCGATGTGTCATTTCGCCACCAAGATTTGCATATCTGTGCCATAACTCGTCGACATGAAACAATAATTCCCGGAGGAGATGATGAAATTCTTGCCGGAGACATTATATTCGTTACTACCACGCCGGATTACGTTGACAATTTGCGACAAGTGTGTGGCAAAGATGATCACAAAGTTCACGATATAATGATAATGGGAGGTTCGCGCATCGCTGTCAGGTTGGTGTCGATGCTTGGTCCGGAATACCGCATAAAGATAATAGAGAATAATCGCGAAGTGTGTCGTCGATTGCCGGAATTGTGTCCAAACTGCGAGATTATCTATGGTGATGCTCGCGACAATGATATCCTGCTTGATGAGGGGATTGAGGATATGGACGCATTTATTGCGTTGACCGATAGTTCTGAAACTAATATACTTGCCGGCTTGTCGGCTAAGGAATTTGGCGTTAAGAAGACGATAGCTGAAGTTGAGAATATTCAATTTATATCGGAAGCTGAGGGCTTGAATATCGGTACGATTATTAATAAGAAGCTCCTTGCATCGAGTAAAATATTCCAGATATTGCTTGCTGCGGATTCTGAATCGTCGAAATTCCTCTCACTTGCCGATGCAGAGGTTGCCGAACTTGAGGTTAAACTCGGCGCTAAGATAACACGTTCAGCTGTAAAAGATTTGAAATTGTCGCGAGATATGACAATTGGAGGCCTTGTGCGCGATGGACGCGGAATGCTTGTAACAGGAACTACGGTAATAGAACCGGGGGATAGGGTTGTGGTGTTCTGCTTGTCGGGAGTAATACATAAAATAGAAAAGCTTTTTGGATAAGAGAAATAGCTTGTTAGAATAATCGGATATAGACTGCAAATAACGAAGAAATGGAACTATACGCATCAATACGTCAAAAACATCGACTGAATTTGAATGTCAAGGAGTTGGTGCGTATTATCGGATATCTCGTGATGGTAGAGGCTACATTTATGCTTATGCCATTCATCTATTCGTTGTTGACTTCGAGCAGCGATGCCCTGTCGTTTGGGGTGTCAATAGGAATCTGTGTGATAGTAGGAACTGCAATCTTATTGAGTGTACATCCTCGTGAGCGAGGATTGGGGAAGCGTGATGGCGTTTTATTGACCACTCTTGTGTGGGTGATATTCTCTCTCTTTGGCATGCTGCCGTTCGTAATTAGCGATATGAATCTGAATTTTGCGGAGGCATTTTTTGAGGCGATTTCCGGCTTTACAACTACCGGAGCATCGGTGGTAGAGAATGTCGAGGATGTGCCCCGCGGTATACAATTATGGCGATGTGTAATGCAATGGCTTGGTGGTATCGGTATAATTATCTTTACCGTGGCATTGTTGCCGATATTTAATTCTTCGGGAGGTATGCAGATGTTTAATGCAGAAGTTACCGGAGTCACACACGATAAATTGTTGCCGCGAATCAATCAAACTGCAAAAAGATTTTGGGTGATATATTGCGTGCTGACTATAGTGCTCGGAGTAATATTATGGATAAGCCCTTTGCCAGCCTATGAAGCTGTGTGCCAGTCGCTTTCAACAGTATCGACCGGAGGGTTTACGACATGCACTGATGCAACCGAAGCATGGGGCTCAATGTCGGTGAGAATCCCCATTATAGTCTTCATGTTTCTCGGAGGAGTCAATTTTGTATTGATTTACCGAGCGTCGCTTGGACAGATGAGAAAGGTGTGGAGCGACATAAATTTTCGAAGTTATGTAGTAGCGATTGCGTTGGCTACACTCTTTGTCATGTCTGTGCTGCTGATTGGTGGCGAGCGAGGCATTGAGACCGTTGTGGTTGAACCATTATTCCAAGTTGTGTCAATGATAACATCAACGGGATATACTGTAGATAATTTGTCGACATGGGGAGAAGTTGTAGCTCCGGTGTTGTTGCTGCTTATGATGATGGGAGCATGTGCGGGCTCGACATCTGGAGGTGTTAAGATTGACCGCATAGTGTTTATGTGCAAAAATGCGCGTAACGAATTTAAGAAGATAATACACCCCAATCGTTATTATCCGTTGACTGTCAATGGAATGGTAAAGCCCCCGGAGTTGGTGAATAAGGTTGCAGCATTTTTCTTGTTCTACGTGATGATACTTGTGCTTGGAGGTGTGGCTCTCGCATTGATGGGAATGCCATTGAAGGATGCGTATTTCTCTACAATATCCTGCATTGGCAATATAGGACTTGGTATGGGGGTTACAGAGCAGTCGTATGCAGCGGTGCCTGATGCCGGGAAGATGGTGTTGTCGTTTATAATGCTCGTAGGACGATTGGAGATATTTACAGTAATTGTGTTGTTTTCGCGTCATTTTTGGCGAAGATGAAAAGAATGTAATTTTATCGAAAAAAATCGTATATCTAAAAATTTTATTATATTTGCGTAGAAAAATATAACCATTTCAAACGTATAATTTCGTGTTCAAATTTTTTAGTAAACAGTCAGAAGAAGCGGCAAAATTGTTTTTCAAGACCGATATTCATAGTCATGTAGTTCCGGGCATTGATGATGGTTCGCCATCGGTAGAGCGTTCATTGGAGCTAATCGCGCGAATGAAAAATTGGGGGCTTGAGAAGTTGATTGTGACCCCACATGTCACTCAAGATACGTTTGAAAATACGCCGGAAATTATTAGTGAAGCGTATGGAAGGTTGCAAGCAGGGCTACAAGAATCCGGGATAGAAATAGATATGGATTACTCGGCGGAGTATCGTATCGACGAGATGTTTGTAGAGCAGCTCGAGGGGGGAATTGTACGCCGACTTCATGGAGACTATTTGCTTGTTGAAAATTCATATATTCAAGAGCCTTACAATATCGATCAAATATTGTTTCAGGTGAGTATGAATGGATACCACCCGATACTTGCTCATCCGGAGCGTTATATGTATTATTACAATAAGCCGAAGCGCTATGACGAGTTGCATAGCAATGGAATCTTGTTCCAGGTGAATTTGTTGAGTTTAGCCGGCTATTATGGGAAGGAGGCAAAGAAGGTAGCAGAAATGCTTATCGAAAAGGATTATGTAGATTATCTTGGGACAGATTTACATCGTAGAACGCATGTGGAAGTCATGGAGAAGTATCTACAGTCGAAGGACTATCGCCGTCACCGTGAAAAGCTCGAAGGACGCATTAAAAATGATGAAATGCGCGGTCTATCGGAGAAATAGCCGACGCATCGTTGCAATTAAAGAAAATTGGATGGCGGTAAATGGGGATTTATAGCCCTGAACCAATTACAAGCAGGGCAAGGCTTATCATTAGCAAAACCAAATCGAATATTTTTGATTTCACATTCTTCTCGCGGAGAATCATCACTCCATAGAGGAACGGGATTATTACGCTCCCACGTCGAATCATGGAAACAATTGATACCATCGAGCCGTCGATTGAGAGGGAATGAAAGTAGGCAAGGTCGGCAATCGTGAGGAATAGCGCAATGCAGGGTATAGTCCATCGCCATTGGAATTTATCGGCAGAGCCATTTTGACGGCGCATCAATGCTAAGAGCAGGATGCTCATTATGAAGCATTGGTAAAGGGAATACCAAGCTTGAACCTCGAGTGGGAGGTAGTTTTGAAGAAGATACTTGTCGAAAAGCGCGCTGACCGCACCGAGAATCATCGCTCCAATCGACATCCACAGCCATCGTGAATTTCGCAACGAGAACCCTTCTTTAGCTCCGATACGAGAGATGAAGTAGAGGGAAGCAAAACCGATAATAATGCCAATCCATTGAATGATGTTGAGGCGTTCGCCAAAGAGGCAAAGAGCTCCCACGAGTACGATTACCGGTCGGGTAGCGTTAATCGGCCCTTGAATGGTGAGCGGAAGGTGTTTGATAGCAAAATAGCCCAAAATCCAAGATGATAATACAATTATTGCTTTGATAAAGATGAGGCAGTGACCATAGAGAGTGTCCCCCAATCCGAAATGACCCGAGGAGAGGTTGGAAATAATGACCGGCGAAAGGTATAAAGCGCCAAAGATGGTGTTGAGAAGTAGCACCATCAAAACATTGTTACTCTTTACTGATAATTTTTTAAATATGTCGTAGACGCCAAGGCATGTGGCTGAAAGTAGAGCCGGTAAAATCCATTCCATAGGCTATATCAAGCTTCAGAAACGTTGTATACTACGCGATGAAGCAAAAGAGATGCCTTTGAGGGGGAAATGTTAGGGTCGGTCGACATCAGCCATAGATGCACCGGGGGGAGATAAGAGTCGTAGGGAGGTTGAACATAGCTTCGGTCGATAACGTGAAATCCAAGACGTTGATACACGCTGACTCGACGCGCAGCTTGTGGGGATAGGTGCTCCGGCTCAACTTCCAAAAGAATGGGGCGCGGGGAGCATTGACGCTGCAAAATGCGAATTGCCGCGCTACCAATTCCTTGGCTACGCATAGTGGGGTCAATTACGAAATGCTCTACATATAGAAAATTATCGAAGTTCCAAGTAGTAATAATGCCGCCGAGACGTTGACCGAGGAAAATGCCGGTGAGATTGAGCTTGCCATCGCAACGGGAAAGAATTTTATCCCAAGGGCGTTGCTCGGCAGGGGGAAATGCATCTAAATATATTTCTTTAGCGATGTTGAGGTCGCTGTCGGTAACGATAGGGGCGAGAGTTATTTTAGATTCTTCGATTGTAGTCATTTCGTTTTACAGATGAAAAAATTGAGGTTATGCTTGTGGCGGATTGTTTTGGCGATAGGATAGTACAAGCGTAGCTGCACGAACATATCCGTCGTAGTAAGCATTGGGATTGTTGACAATGCCAAGTAATTCCTCGGTTTCAAGTGCATTAATTTCGTTGACAAAAGCCGGAGCTTCGCGGTTGAAAAGTTCCATTGACGCAGCATCGAGCACTTCATAGGCAAAGTCTTGAATATTGTCGTGAACGATGCTTAGAAGTTGCTCGTCGGAGTAGTCCTTAATCATTTCCCAAGCCTGGCGTTTGGTGAGTATTTTAGCAGCTTCATCAACAAAGGCTTTGTTGGTGTAGAGAGTAGGATTATTTACCACATTGTTAAGCTCCTGATCGCTCATGCCCATAAGGAGATTGCGCTGAGCGTCGGTAATTCCGTTAGATTGTTGAGCCGGTTGTGGCGCAGGATTATAGTTTTGAGGTGTGGGTGGCACCGGCGGAGTAGGGGGCACAGCAGAAATTTCTTTTGCATATATCTGAGGAGTTGGCTGTTCGATGTATGCGGGCTGCGAAGTGTATGAGTCGTTTTCAGACTCTTGGTAGCCTTTCTCAATTTCACGAGCATCGGATATTGCACCCCACCAACCATTTACGCATAAAAGGATAAGTAAAAAAAGTAGAATGGCGGTAATGATAATTGCCGTATCGGTGTTAGAAGAGTATCCGTAATAGCCGTAGCTTCGTTTTATGAAAATTTTGAAAATCAACAGCATGATTAACGGGAAAACGGAAAGGAGAAAATACCCGTAAGATGCTCTTCCTAGAGCATGAAGAGATTTTACTGCCATTAATGTTCCAATTGCGAGAGGGAGATTGACAACGATTGTGATTAGTAAAATTATAAAGAAAGCATCAACATCGCCATTCCCAAAACGTATGAACTTAGCTATTAAATCAGGTTCGATAACAGCGATTATTTGCAGAATGCCACCAATGATAATCCCCGGAATACAAAGAGCCAATCCTCCGGTTGAAACATTTAACTTTTTTGCATTATTTAAAGCACCAATGATGCATACTGCCCAGACAATGCATCCGATAAATTGTAATATTATTATTGCTATTCCAAGGCTTTCGCTTCCGCCTTTGAAAATTTCGAAAATAGCTAATAGCATAATAACTGCAATCGGGAGCATGGCGAGGGAGGCTCCGAAAGCTGCACCTGTAAGATTGCCGCTGATTTTTGGCGTGGTTTGGTTCATGGGATTATAGTTTTATGAGTTAAAATTAGATGCTGTTTTAGAAAAAAGGCGATACCAGCGCATGAACATTGCGAGGAATGCTAAAGTGATGATGCCCGAAATAATAATTGCCGTGTTGATGGGTAGTCCGACCCCATCCATAGGTTGCCCAAGAGGAGCAAATAGGATGTAGCTGAAGCATACCATAGTCATGAACATGGCAGGGAATATGGTAATATAGAAATTTTTGCGACGACGTGCGAGGTAGACCGTTATCGCCCACAAAGTGAACACAGAGAGAGTCTGGTTGCTCCATGCGAAGTATCTCCAAAGCACTGTAAAGTCAATCTGCATCAGTAGAAATGCGATAACAATGATTGGTAGAGTGACTAAAAGGCGTCGCACGATGGTAGATTGGCTTATAGAGAAAGAGTCGGCAATAATAAGTCGAGCCGAACGCATGGCAGTGTCGCCGGTAGTAATTGGGGCGGCAATAACACCAAGAATAGCGAGAAGACCGCCAACCGAGCCAAGCCAATTGTGGCAAACTGTATCGACGAGCACTCCGGCTTCATTGTTGTTGGCTGCAAGGAATTTAGCAATGCCCTCAAATGAACCGCAGAAAGCGACAGCAGCGGCAGCCCAAATCAAAGCAACGATACCTTCCGCTACCATAGCGCCATAGAACACCGGGCGGGCCATTTTTTCGTTTTTCAAGCAGCGAGCCATCATAGGAGATTGAGTGGCGTGGAAGCCGGAAATAGCACCGCAAGCGATAGATACAAACATCATGGGGAATAGAGGGGCATTGTCGGGGTTGGCATGTCGATTCGCAAACCCTTCGCTAATGTCGACGGGAATATCAACTCCGCTGAATAGAAGGTAGCCCAAAATGCCGACAGCCATAATGAGAAGGGCAAAACCGAAAACAGGATATAGCTTGCCGATAAGTTTGTCGATTGGGAGCAGAGTAGCGAGGATGTAATAAATGAAAATGACGACGGTCCAGAAAGTTACGTCGAGATGTTCAGGAGTGAGATTGGCAAGTAGCCCGGCGGGAGTCGTAACGAAAACCGCAACCACCATAATCAGTAGGAATACGGTGAAGAATCCCATTACGGCTTGCACTTTTTTGCCAAGTTCCATCCCCACAATCTGAGGCAATGATTTACCATTGTTTCGGAGCGAAATCATTGCGGAAATAAAGTCGTGGACAGCGCCGCCGAAAATAGTACCGAGCGCAATCCAAAGGAAAGCCGCCGGCCCATACATAGCCCCCATTATAGCTCCGAAAATAGGACCAATACCAGCGATATTTAGGAATTGTATAAGGAAAACTTTCCAAGTAGGGAGAGGTACGTAGTCGACGCCGTCGGGGTGTTCTACCGCCGGAGTCAGGCGCTTCGGCTCGATAGCAAAAATCCGTTCAACAAATAAACCATAAATGAAGTAACCTCCGATTAGAACTGCTAATGCTATTAAAAAAGGAGTCATGTTATTGACGCGTTAATTTGAATGTAATTATAATGATGCCAAATATACAAAATTATAGGAATTAACACAAAAAAATAATTAAATTTGTGGTATTCTAAATAGAGTTGAGCTCAAGAGATGAACGAGGAAAAGAAACGACATATAGCAATAGTCAGTTCGACACGCGCCGATTGGGGCTTATTGTCGCCTGTGGCGAAAGCATTGCAACAGCGAGAAGATGTAGAAGTTAGCGTCATAGCTACGAATATGCATCTCGATGCATCGCGTGGCATGACTATAAATGAGATACGTGCTGATGGTTTTGAACCGATAGCGCAAGTAGCAATGAGTTATAAGTCGGATGGCGAAGTCGATACTGCAGAGGCTATGGGCGTTCATTTGTCGGACATGGCAAAGGTGTTGGGAAGAATTCGCCCGGATATATTGTTGCTACTTGGCGACAGATTTGAAATGCTTGCAGTGGCTTCAGCTGCAACAATGTTGCATATCCCGATAGCTCACATCTCGGGAGGGGAGATAACGATGGGTGCGATTGATGATAATATACGTCATGCTATCAGTAAGTTATCATCATTGCATTTTGCTACTACCGAAAAGCATCGCAGTCGACTTATTGCGATGGGGGAACAGCCTGAAAATGTGGTAAATACCGGAGCGTTAGGAGTGTGGAATATGACGCATGCCGAAATGCATGACCGAGATGAGTTGGAGCGTTCTTTGGGCTTTAGTTTTGAAGGGAAAACTTTATTGGTCACATATCATCCGGCAACAAATGATAAAGTGGCTCCCGCGGAGCGATTTGGCGCGTTACTTGAAGCCATGGACAGGCATAGTGATTGCAAAGTAATAATTACCTATCCCAACAATGACCCTAATAGTGCCGAGATAATTGCGATGATAGAGCGCTATGCACAGCGTCGAGGCGAAGAAGTGCTTGCTGTGCCATCGTTGGGGGCATTACGTTATCGCTCAGCATTGCAATATGTGTCGGCTGTAGTTGGGAACTCATCGAGTGGGGTTGTGGAAGTGCCGTCGGCAGGAATCCCGGTTGTTAATATCGGAATACGTCAGCAGGGACGCACTGTTTCGCCGGCAGTGATACATTGTGGCGACGATGTAGACTCTATTGATGAAGCAATATCACAAGCATTATCAGAAGAGGTGAAATTTAGGGCCAAGACGACACCGAATCCCTATCAGCAAGAGGGTACGGTGGATATGATAGTAGATAGATTGGTGAATTGTGATATAACACAGCTTTTGCCGAAAAAATTTTATGATATATGACACCATTGATAATAATTCCGGCTCGAGGAGGAAGTAAAGGAATTCCAAAGAAAAATATAGTAGAGTTGGCAGGGCGGCCGCTTATCGATTACACGATACAGGCGGCACTTAAGGTCGCGCCTGTCGACCATATTATATTGTCGACCGATTCAGAAGAGATAGTGACTGTGGCAGAGCGGTGCGGATTGCCGGTGGCATATCGTAGACCGGCAGCATTGGCCACAGATACTGCGGGTTCGCGAGAGGTGATACTTGATGCAATGGATTGGGCTGATAATCAAGGTATAAGATATGATGCCACAGTGTTGTTGCAACCGACTTCTCCCCTTCGAGTGGCAGAAGATATATTGGGGGCAATGTCGAAATATACACCGGATATAGACATGGTGGTAAGCGTAGCAGAGGCTCGTTGCAATCCCTATTACAACTGTTTTGAAACCGATGAGACAGGATATTTGAAAATCAGTAAGGGGGAGGGACAATATACCCGACGTCAAGATGTACCACCGGTGTATGAATACAATGGTGCGGTATATGTAATTAATCCGCAGAGTATCAGAAAGATGACACTTGGGGGCTTCCCTCGTAGGGTCCCCTATCTAATGCCGGCAGAGCGGTCGATAGATATCGATGCCCCGGTAGATTTATTGGTAGCAGAGCATTTGCTCGTCAAGGAGTTGTAAATGACTATATTGTCAATATTTTCCTAAACGGGGAAAAAGTTGTAAATTTGTCAAAGAAATGCAAAAGATAGAACGACATATTATAAAATCGACAGCGGAAATCAAATCGGCGGTTGAAAGATTGAATCTCTTATCGGGAGATGCGATGACACTCGTTGTGGTGGATAGCGAAAATCGTCCGGTAGGTACGATAACTGATGGAGATATCCGAAGAGCGATATTGCGCGAAGTGGACTTTAGTGATAAAGTCG
This sequence comes from uncultured Barnesiella sp., assembly GCA_964462445.1. Taxonomy (GTDB): domain Bacteria; phylum Bacteroidota; class Bacteroidia; order Bacteroidales; family Muribaculaceae; genus JAGBWK01. The sequence continues at coordinate 19,406 of CAYWXG010000001.1, forward strand.
ACAAGGTGATGAATGTGAAATTTCGCTCGGTGAGCCGAAATAAGGTAGATGTAGGCTACATAAAGGAGATTAGAAATCAGGGAATCAGATTATTGCCTGTGGTAGATGAAACGGGGCGCCTTGTAGAAATATTAGATTTGAAGAAGGTGAAGTCGCTGTTGCCGATTAGTGCATTGATAATGGCAGGCGGCAAAGGGGAACGATTGCGTCCGATGACGCTTACGACCCCCAAACCGTTGCTCACAATCGAAGGAAAAGCTATAATCGATTATAATATTGAGGCTTTGGCATCGGTGGGAGTGGATAATGTCGTTGTAAGTACGGCATATTTGGCAGAACAACTTGATGCGCATTTTGCCCAACCGGTAGCCGGAATTCAAGTGGAAACAATACGCGAGGAGCAGCCACGAGGCACGATAGGAGCGCTTGCCGATGCAATGCCTATGCTTAAAAATGACACCTTGTTGGTTATGAATTCCGATTTGTTGACGGATATATCGCTTGAAGAGATGTATATGCATCACCAGCAAGAAGGCGCGGATATCACAGTAGCCGCAATCCCGTATACTGTTTCAGTGCCGTATGCTATATTATCAACAGAGGGTAGTTGTATAACTTCGTTGGAAGAGAAACCGACCTATTCGTTGTATGCAAATGGTGGGATATATATGACGACGAAAGAAGTGGCGCAGATGGTGCCATCGGATAGACGATATGATGCAACTGATTTCATAGAGGAGGCACTTGCAAAGGGGTTCAAAGTGGTGTATTTCCCGATAAACGGTACGTGGATAGATGTGGGTACACCATCAGATTTCCGTCATGCAACTGAAATCATGAAATATCACGGAGGGAAAGCCAAATAAACTTTAGGTATTAACTCCACCATTGAGATAGATATTAAATTGTAGAATAGGGATTTTTAATCTCTTTAAATAAAGAAGTTTTATGGCGGAATCGAATTTTATAGATTATGTGAAAATATTGTGCCGGTCGGGAAAAGGAGGAGCCGGCTCACGCCATTTTTATCGAGCAAAATATGTTCCCAAAGGAGGCCCTGACGGAGGTGATGGCGGTCGTGGGGGTCATATTATACTGAAAGGAGACCGCAATATGTGGACGCTGTTGCCATTGCGTTATCGTAGGCATATTTATGCCGGCAACGGACAGAGTGGTTCGGGCGGTCGTAGTTTTGGGAAAGATGGGGAAGATGTTGTAATAACAGTGCCCTGCGGAACCGTTGTCTATGATGCAGATAGTGGAGAATATCTCTGCGAGGTGACAGAAGATGGTCAAGAAATCAAATTGTTGCGCGGCGGTCGCGGCGGTCTTGGTAATTGGCACTTTAAGTCGGCAACTAATCGCACCCCTCGCTATGCCCAACCGGGCGAACCGGCGATAGAAAAGAGTGTGGTTTTGGAGCTCAAATTGCTTGGCGACGTTGGTTTGGTCGGGTTCCCGAATGCCGGAAAATCGACATTGTTGTCGTCGGTGTCGGAGGCTCGACCTAAGATAGCCGACTATCCCTTTACAACAATGGAACCGCAGCTCGGAATTGTAGCTTATCGTGGCGGTCGCTCGTTTGTTATGGCCGATATCCCCGGTATTATAGAGGGAGCAAGCGAAGGACGAGGACTCGGGTTGCGATTTTTGCGTCATATAGAGCGTAATGCAGTGTTATTGTTTATGGTACCGGCCGATGCTGATGATATCACAGAGCAATACCGAGTATTGGTAAGGGAGGTGGAACAATTTAATCCGCAGTTGGCAGATAAGCCCCGCGTATTGGCAGTCACAAAAAGCGATATGCTTGACGATGAACTGATTGAGGAGATTTCGAAGACTCTGCCGGATGAGTTGCCTACGGTGTTTATTTCGTCGGTGACCGGACAAGGATTGGTGGAGCTGAAAGATGTTCTATGGTCGGCAATAATTGATGATAGAAATCGCATTGAACCGACGCCTATTACTCACCGACCGCTTGATATTCGTCACCGTGTGCAGGAAGAAGATGAGTTCATCTTTGAGCCGACACCTATCGATGACGATGATTTCTTCGAAGAAGAGGACTGGGACGAAATCGGATGGGAATACGGCGACGAAGATATCTCTACCGATGAATCCGATGTCGCGGATGAAGATGATGGAAATACTGAAGCTTGAAGTAGGTGATGGAATTGTGGCATTCAGCACGATGCGTGGCGACGTGTCGCAGTTGGATGCTTCCAATCCATATTCAGGTTTTAATATATGTCATTATACAGGAGATGATGCGACGCATATATCGCATTGTCGTAGTGAATTGGCTAAATTGACCGAAGTGGCAGTCGATAGGTTGTTGATACCTCGACAGACTCACTCGGTCAATGTTGCAATTATCGGGGAGGAAATTCCCGATTTAGAGGAAATTGACGGGATGGTCACAAGTAGAGATGATGTGGCGTTGGTAGTAAATACTGCCGACTGTTTGCCTATTGTGTTCAATGACAGCAAGCATGGCATAGTGGGAGTTGCTCATGGAGGGTGGCGTGGATTGTATGGGGGAATAATTGAGTCAACAGTGACCGCAATGACCGTTCTGGGAGCGGAATTACAAGGAATAAGGGTGGCGATAGGTCCATGTATATGTTGCGATTGCTATGAAGTAGATGATGAATTTGCGCGAAAATTTGAGGCGCGCATGGGGGATTGTGTGATAGAAGTAGGAGAGAGGGAAAAGCCGCATGTGGATTTGCGACGAGCGGCGGTTGATTGTTTGGGAAGAATCGGCATTGCGAAATCGAAGATAAATGTGGTAGAAGAGTGTAGTCGCTGCGATGAGCGATTTTTCTCGGCACGAAGAATGGGTGTAGAATCCGGACGGATAGCGACAGTAGTGAAAAAGGTGGGGAAAGTATGAATTTGACGCACAGCCGGTGCTATGAAATTTTAACTTTGCGTTAAGAATTCGGAACAAATTATGGGATTTGAATGTTAATAGAGAAGAATCTTCCGAATTCGGGAAATCTAATTAACTATTTATTCAATAAAATTGGGAAATATTATGGAGACTTTGAAATTAAATCAGTTTGGCCATACGCGTTTATGGTGGTTAATACTCTGTGTAGGGGTGTTGTTTGTTATAGGTGGATTTACATATTGGCTACTACCCATGTCGGGCTATGCAATTGCTTCTCAGATGTTTGGTTGGATGGTATTGATAATCGGAGTAGTACAACTATGTGTGTCGGCGGGAGCAAATCGTCCGCGCGGATGGGGTTGGTGGCTTGCCGGAGGTATCCTTGATATATTTATAGGGTTTATGCTTGTGCGCAGTGTGTTGTTGTCGGAAGTAGTATTCCCCTATGTGCTTGCGTTTCTATTCATTTATTGGGGAATAGGAGCTTTGTTTGGCGGATTTAGTCGCCGTGAAGGAAAATATTGGTGGGTGAAGTTGATAAATGGGGTCTTGATGATGTTGTTGGGATACTTCTTTCTTGAAGCGGGATATTATCAAGATGCAGTGATGGTTAGCTTCTTGACCTCCTTAGCCTTTATCTATTGGGGCTTTACGCTGGCAATAAGTGCCTATGAACTGCGCCCTAAGGAGGGTGAAAATTAATTAAATATTCATGGATTAATGAGAATGGTGTTAGTGAGGGCAGAAATGTCCTCACTTTGAGTAGATAGATTGACAAAATATGTGGCTGAAAAGTGATTAGTAGGGTGTTTAATCATTTTTAGGATTCGATGTTGTTGTAATGCCAAATATAAATATTAAATTTGTGATTTAGACAAGATTGGTGGTTTGCGCAATGAGTCGAGAAATAGAGTTTATTTCAGATTTAACTGTTATTACGAAATTACAAGTTAAACTTTGTGGCAAGCATATTGTCTAATAAAACAAGAAAGGTTGTCGAGCAATAGGCAATCAACAACGAGATAAAAAAAGGATTATAAACCTCTATAAATCCACGACATGGGACTTTACAAGAAGCTTTTAATGGCATTATTGGTAGGCGGAATGGCCTCAACGTCGGCAATAGCTCAAAGTTATTACGACGATGATATCTACTATGATTCGTCGAAAGACACCAAAAAAAAGGTTGAAGATTTGAAAAAGGAAGCAAAAGCAGTCAATTCAAATGCTTCAACATCATCACAGTATCAGTATGTGACAGCCTCTGACGGTACAGTATATATAGTAGACCAACAGGGGAATGCTTATCCGGTGGCAGCACAGAATATTCCGGGCTCGGATTTGTATACGGTCAATACCGGAAATATGCGAGATGTAGATGAATATAATCGACGCTATCAAGGCGTTGATAGTATTTCAGTGGACTCGCTGTATAGAGATCCATTTGCCAATACTCGCAATATCGAGCGATTTTCAAATCCGACAATCGTTAGTGGTTCTAACGATCAAGCTCTGATTGAATATTATGAAACGACTCAACCGGCACAAATATATATATTTGCCGATACCCCTTATTATGGCTATTATTCACCATATTATAGCCCCTATAGCTATTGGAATAGTTGGGGATGGAATCCATGGTACTATGGCCATGGGTGGTATTCTCCCTACTATTCATGGGCATGGGGTTGGGTTCCGTATTGGGGTCCGGGCTGGGGACCAAGTTGGTATCCCGGACCGCATCACCCACATGCTCCGGTATCGCCCGGAGCACACCGTCCCCATTATCCCGGAGGGAATATGGCCAATCACCATTCTACCGGAGGCTATCGCGGCGGTGGTAGCGGAATAAATAACCATTCAAATGGCGGTCACCGAGGAAGCGCAACGGGACGTCCGTCGACAGTAGGTAATGTCAGCTCGCTTGGAGATACACGTCCATCACCTAATTATAATGGTGGTACTCGCCCCTCGGGCAATCGCTATGGCAGTGGCAATAGTGGGACTCGCAACTCAGGTGTCAGCTCAGGCGGAAGCCGGTCGGGAGGTCGCGGAAGTGCTATCAATAATAACAGCCGTTCGAGCAGCCCGAGCTATAGCACCCCCGGATCGTCGGGCGGAAGCCGAGGAGGATTTGGCGGTGGTGGAGGTCGTAGTAGCGGCGGAGGCGGTCGCGGTGGTCGACGATAAATAGATGTAGACCTCGGTTGATTATAAAATTAGTTTAGGATTGCAATAAAACTTAAAAACAGTATATGAAAAAATTTGTAATGGCTATTGTAGCCGCCGCGTTACCGATAGGAGTGCTTGCGCAAGGAGCATTTCAAGCATATGATTTGTCGCAAAGTGATTTGCGCGGAACCGCTCGATTTATGTCGATGGGAGGAGCGTTTGGAGCATTGGGTGGCGATTTGTCAACCCTAAATCAGAACCCCGGTGGTATCGGAGTGTATCGTTCGAGCGAAATCGGAGTCACGATGGATATAGATATAAGCAGGTCGGATGTAGGTGGTCAAACCACAGAAAAGACCCATGTATATTGTCCTAACTTCGGGTATATCGGAGCTGTTAAAATGGATAACGATGTGATGCCTTATTTTCAATGGGGCGTTTCATATGGTCGTGTAGTTTCATATGACCGGGCATATCGCGGAGGATTTGGAAATCTTGGGACATCGATGTCTAATTATATCGCCAATCGCGCATATGGCTATTCTCCTGAAACACTTGGACAAACAGACCCTTACTACAATTCCAATGCCGATTGGTTGAGTGTACTTGGTTTTAAATCATATTTAATCAATCCGGTAGGAGGTTTGAGTGAGTACAACGGATTGTTTGATGAAAACCAAACGACCGGCAATTCGGAATTTGCTGTGCGTCAACGCGGATATGTTGATGAGTATGCAATCAATTTTGGTGGCAATATCATGAATATGGTGTATTGGGGTATGGGCTTCGGAATCACCGACCTTGAAATGAAAGAGGAAACTTTCTACGCTGAAGAGCTCCAAAATGCGCGCATAGCTAAAAATGAGGGGATGAGAAATCAGACAGAGAAAGGTAATGCTTACTACGCGCTAACTAATCTTCGCAGAGTAGATGGTGCCGGATTTAATTTCAAGATTGGCGCAATTGTTAAGCCTATAAATGAATTACGTTTCGGTGTAGCATTTCACACTCCTACTTATTATAGCATGACTGATACTTATGAGTCATTTGTAGATTATAGTTATTCTTCAAACATCCCCGATGGAACTGCTTATACCAATTTTGCAGAATATGATTGGAAAATGCGCACTCCGTGGAAGATGATATTATCGGCAGCCGGAGTAGTGGGTGGACGCTTTATCTTGTCGGCCGACTATGAATATGCAGCCTACGATAATATGCGCATAAGTGATTGGGATGGCAATGAATATGAGGATGCGACATTGGAAATCAAAGATTATTTCAAGCCCCAACACACAATGCGCGTAGGAGCGGAATATCGAGTGACACCTCAATTCAGTTTGCGTGCCGGATTCTCACAAAGCACTTCGGCAGTAGAAACCGCAGTGGAAGATGGAGATATTGAAGTATATACTACAGGATGCAATCCGGCATATAGTTTTGATACATCAACACGCTATATCACATGTGGCTTGGGTTATAGAAATAAAGGATTTTATGCGGATTTGGCATATGTAAACAAATATCGCAAGAGTCAATATTCACCCTTCTCTTCGTTTGAAGATAATTTGGGGTGGGTATATAATCCGGCAGCAGAATATTCAACAAGCAACAATAATATTGTGATTAGCGTAGGGTTTAAATTTTAACCACTAACCACATAATATTATAAATAATAAGCGAAGCAAACATTCTTTGGAATGTTTGCTTCGCTATCGCATAAAAAATATCACTATCGAGAACCACTCCTAACAATAGAAATTTGAGCGATAAGCGCAAATAACAAAGAAAAAGGCAATGGAGCCTGAATTGAATAATATAGACCTTGACAATCCTGAGTTTCAGGACATATGGAGATTAATCCGTCATACGAATCATCCGGTGTTTATGACCGGACGAGCAGGGACGGGAAAGTCGACATTCCTAAAATATATCACTCGCAATACAACGAAAAAGCATGTAGTACTTGCTCCAACCGGTATTGCTGCGGTGAATGTAGGAGGAGTGACGATGCACTCTTTTTTTAAAATTCCGTTCAAACCATTGCTCCCCGATGATCCGGAGTTTGCTATCGACCGATTGAGAAAACGCCTAAAATATAGCAAGCAACAGATAAAACTCATAAAAGAGCTTGAGCTTATTATTATAGATGAAATATCGATGGTGAGAGCCGATATACTCGACTTTATAGACAAGATACTACGAGTGTATTCAGGGAATATGCGAGCCCCTTTTGGAGGGAAGCAATTGCTGTTGGTAGGTGATATATTTCAATTGGAGCCGGTCGTGACAGCGGATATGCGCGATGTGCTACGCATGTACTATCCCAATTCATATTTCTTTTCAGCGAGTGTTTTTGCACGTCTTTCGCTTGTGCAGATAGAGCTTAGGAAGGTGTATCGACAGCAAAATGCAGAATTTGTAGCGATGCTCGACAGATTTCGCACCGGCTCGCCAACAAAGACCGACTTGATGCAACTAAATTCGCGAGTTAATGCACCGGTTGCCGATGATGATTTTGTGATGACACTTGCTACACGTCGTGATATGGTAGATAGCATCAACGACAGCCATTTATCGCAGTTGAAATCCAAGTCGATAATCTACACCGGGGAGATAAATGATGAATTCCCGGAAAATGCGTTGCCTACACCCAAAGAACTTGAATTGAAAGTTGGGGCACAAGTGGTGTTTGTCAGAAACGACCGCGACAAGCGATGGGTGAATGGCACTATCGGGAAGGTGTATAGTGCAACGGTCAATAAACTTGAAATTGAATTTGAAGATGGTGCACGCCATGTGATAGAGCGTGAGGTGTGGGAAAACATAGAATATAAATACAACGAAAAGAAGAAGAGTGTCGATGAAAAGTTGATAGGGACCTATACGCAATATCCCGTAAGATTGGCATGGGCTCTGACCATTCATAAAAGTCAGGGGCTGACTTTCAATAAAGTAATTATCGACGTGGGTCGAGGCGCATTTTCCGGGGGACAGACCTACGTGGCATTGAGCCGTAGCACCTCATTGGAGGGATTGACATTACAGAGCCCGGTCAATGAGCGGGATGTATTTGTCAGTGCTGCGGTGTCAAATTTCTCGCGTCAGAGCAATAATAGAGCATTGATAGCAACAGCACTCGAACAAGCAAAAGCCGATGACAATTTTGCAGAGGCAGCCAAGAAGTTTGATAAAGGAGAATATAGTGAAGCCATTAATAAATTTGCGATAGGTCAACAGACGCGAAATGAATTTAGTCGCCTACCGGTGCAACGATTGTTGGCGCAGAAGCTATACCGTCTTGGAAAATTGCAAGAGGAAGTTGACAGGCTTAATGAAGTTATTAAAAAACAACAGACACGCTTCGATCAACTTGCCGAAGAATATATATCAATGGGCTGTGATTGCCTCGAAGAATTGGAGGATATAACGGCGGCACTTGCCAATTTTGATAAAGCACTATCAATCTCCCCGGATAATATAAAAGCACTTGAATGGAAAGGGGAAACATTTACAAGAGCACAATTATATTACGATGCAAAAGATGTGTACAACAAGTTGCTTGAAATAGATTCAAAGAATCTGACAGCATTGTTGCGTTTGGCAGAATTTGCGATAGAGGAGGGGGATGATTATGTCGCGTTGGATCGCTTGCTTATAGCTGTGAAACATTACCCCACGAAGTCGAGAGTGTATAAACTTATGGCTCGCATTTATGATAATATCGGCGACGAATCGGCTGCCGACTATTATCGCGATTTGGAGAAAAAGTATAAGAATAAGAAATAAACTACGAAACGAAAGAATCAACCGTGACGTATCCCGAAATATTTGAGAAGAAAATAGGATTTGACGCAGTCAGAAGAGAGATTGTGAAACTTTGCCTAAGTAATGGCGCATGCCGAGTGGCAGAAGCGCAATTGCGATTTAGCAAAGATATCAGCATTATCGAAAGGGGCTTGCGGAGTGTCGATGAGATGGTTAAAATCTTATCAAGTGATGTTGCATTCCCCCTCAGTGCCACAGGTAATGTGAGCGAATTATTATCGCGAGTGAGAGTGGAAGGAACCTTCCTCAGCGCCGAAGAATTGAATGTGGTAAATAACTCCTTGATAACATCGATATCAATAGCTGAGTTCTTTGCCAATGCGATGCAAGATGGAGAGACCCCATATCCAACGCTGACTCAAATAGTGGCAGGAATAGAGCGTTTTGACTCTGTTTCAGCAACGATTAGTCGTAGTGTTGACCGCTTTGGGGAGGTTAAAGATTCAGCTTCAGCAGAATTGTCGCTGATACGTAGACAGTTACAACAGACACAGGCATCTATTTCGTCAGTGATGCGGAGGGTTATATCTCGTGCCGTAGAAAGTGGCTATTTGGAGGCTGATGCAACGGCAGTTGTGCGCGACGGGCGCTTGGTGCTTCCGGTGTCGCCGATGCATAAACGACATATCAATGGTATAGTTCACGATGAGTCGGCATCGGGTAAGACCTATTTCATAGAGCCGGCAGAGATGGTGGAGGCCAACAACCGCATACGCGAGTTGCAGATAGAAGAGCGCCGCGAGATTACACGCATATTGAAGGAAATCACAGCGTCGATACGTCCGGAAATAGAACCAATGACGTTGACAATGGAAGTAATTGCCGAGGTGGATTTTATTCATGCCAAGGCGCTTTATGCACGCAGAGTAGATGCTCATATGCCGCATTTGAGCAAAGATACCGAGTTGGAATGGTATCATGCCGTACACCCTGTATTGCTCTTGTCGCTCGAAAGTCACGGTAAGAAAATAGTTCCGTTGGATATCACGTTGTCGTCGAAGAATCGTATTTTGATAATATCGGGTCCGAATGCCGGAGGAAAGTCGGTGTGCTTAAAGACAGTAGGTATTGTTCAATATATGATGCAGTGTGGCATGCTTCCCACGCTATATGAAAATTCGCATGTAGGTATTTTCGACAGCATTTTTATAGATATCGGTGATGACCAATCGATAGAGGATGACCTCAGTACATATAGCTCGCATCTTCGCAACATGAAATATTTCCTACAACATGGGAATAAACGCACTTTGACGCTTATCGACGAGTTTGGCGGAGGAACAGAGCCTATAATCGGAGGCGCAATAGCGCAAGCAATTCTCAAGGACTTCAATAGTAAGGGGATGTGGGGCGTAATCACTACCCACTATCAGAATTTAAAAAACTTTGCAGAGGATACCCCCGGACTAATTAATGGGTCGATGCTCTATGACCGACATCTAATGCAACCATTGTTTAAATTGCATATCGGTAATCCGGGTAGCTCATTTGCAATCGAGATAGCGCGAAAAACGGGACTCCCTATGAGTATAATAAATGATGCGGAAGAGATTGCCGGGTCGGATTATGTAAAGATGGATCGCTATCTGCTTGATATTGCTCGCGACAAACGCTATTGGGAACATAAACGCGACACAATAAAGCAAAAAGAGAAAAAGATAGATACGCTAATCCACAATTACGAGCAAGATGCATCGACATTGCGCGATAAGCGTAAAGAAATTATAGCACAGGCGCGTACGGAAGCGCAACGTATCCTTGACAGCAGTAACGCCACAATCGAACGCACAATTCGTGAAATTAAAAATTCACAAGCCGAGCGAGAGCGAACCAAGGCGGCACGCATGCAGATGAATCGTGAAAAGATGGCATTGATGAACGAAAAAGATGGTGATGAGCCGGAGATTCTAAATCGACATCGCAACAAGATCAAGAAATCCAAAACTGAGGAAGTTGCAGTTGCCAAGGTGGAAGAGCCATTAAAAGTAGGAGATAATGTAAAACTCGATGGGCAAACTACTGTGGGTACAATCTTGGAGTTGAGTGGTCGGCGCGCGGTGGTTAATTTCGGTGCAATCAAGACTACTGTGGAATTGTCGCGATTGAAACGAACGATAGCCAAACCGCAGTCGGTGGCGCGAGAGGCTTCATTTGTCAGTGCGGCGACAACCGATGCCATGCGCAAACGTCAACTTGCATTTAGCAATGAGCTTGATGTCAGAGGAATGCGAGTAGATGAGGCTTTGCAGGCATTGACCTATTTTCTTGATGATGCGATACAATTTTCAGCAGGTCGAGTCAGAATTCTGCATGGGACAGGCACCGGAGCATTGCGAGTGGCAATCCGTCAGATGCTTGACTCTGTTCCGGGAGTTGCTTCCTATCGCGATGAGCATGTGCAATTTGGCGGTGCCGGCATCACCGTCGCCGATTTGCGATAGATTATCACGAAATAAAGACAAAACAAAAGCCTCGGAGTCAGCAATGATGCTCCGAGGCTTTTTTGTAGATTTGGGAAAAAGTCTTTCCCTCTAATAGCTTTATAGAATGGAAGATTACATCATTCCGCCCATTCCACCCATTCCGGGTGCAGGCATTGCGGGAGCGGGATTTTCTTCTTTCTTGTCGGCGATAACGCATTCGGTAGTGAGGAACATACCGGCGATAGAAGCAGCGTTTTCAAGTGCAACGCGTGTAACCTTGGCTGGGTCGATAACACCGGCAGCCAATAGGTTTTCAAACTCTCCTGTGCGAGCGTTGTAGCCGAAATCGTCGGTTCCTTCTTTCACTTTTTGCACGATAACTGCACCTTCTGCTCCTGCATTTGCAACAATCTGGCGGAGCGGTTCTTCAATTGCACGTTTGATGATGTGGATACCGGTAGTTTCATCTTCATTGTCGCCCTTCATACCTTCGAGAGATGCAGTAGCGCGTATGTAGGCTACACCACCACCTGCAACGATACCTTCAGCGATAGCTGCGCGAGTAGCGCTCAATGCATCGTCCACACGGTCTTTTTTCTCTTTCATTTCAACTTCAGAGGGAGCACCGATGTGGAGCACTGCTACGCCACCTGCCAATTTAGCAAGACGTTCTTGAAGTTTCTCTTTGTCGTAGTCGCTCTTAGTTTGCTCGATTTGAGCTTTGATTTGAGCTACGCGAGCTGCGATAGCGTCCTTATCTCCGGCGCCGTCAACGAGGGTAGTGTTTTCTTTGTTGACTGTAGCTTTGTCGGCAGTACCGAGCAAGTCGAGAGTTGCACCATCGAGTTTCATCCCTTTTTCTTCAGAGATAACTACACCACCGGTCAAGATAGCGATATCTTCGAGCATTTCTTTGCGACGGTCGCCAAAGCCGGGTGCTTTAACAGCACATACTTTCAATGAACCACGCAAACGGTTGACAACCAATGTAGCCAATGCTTCAGAATCAACATCTTCAGCGATGATAAGCAATGGACGACCGCTTTGAGCTACGGGCTCGAGTACGGGGAGAAGGTCTTTGAAGTTAGATATTTTTTTGTCGTAGAGGAGGATGAACGGACGTTCCATTTCGCACTCCATCTTTTCGGTGTTGGTCATAAAGTAGGGAGAGATGTAGCCACGGTCGAATTGCATACCTTCAACAACGTCAACGGTTGTTTCGGTGCCTTTAGCTTCGTCAACAGTGATAACGCCTTCTTTTTTCACTTTCTTCATAGCTTCAGCAATGAGGCAGCCGATTTTTTCGTCGTTGTTGGCTGATATGCGAGCTACGTCCTCGATTTTCTTGAAATCGTCACCAACCTCTTGGCTTTGAGCTTTGATTGATTCAACAACTGTTGCAACAGCTTTGTCGATACCACGCTTGATGTCCATAGGATTAGCGCCGGCAGCTACGTTTTTCAAGCCTACGTTGATGATAGCTTGAGCGAGTACGGTAGCAGTAGTAGTACCATCACCGGCGTCGTCACCGGTCTTTGAAGCTACTTCTTTAACGAGCTGTGCGCCCATGTTTTGGAACGGGTCTTCCAACTCAACTTCACGAGCTACACTAACGCCATCTTTAGTGATGTGGGGAGCACCGAATTTTTTCTCAATGATGACATTGCGACCTTTCGGACCGAGAGTCACTTTTACAGCATCGGCAAGAGCATCGACACCCTTTTTGAGTTCTTCGCGTGCTTTAATATCAAATTTTATTTCTTTAGCCATAATCTATGTCGTATTAATAGTTAATCTTGATAATTTTTTAAATTATTCGCAGATGGCGAGAATGTCGCTTTGGCGCATGATGAGGTATTTGTTGCCGTCAACTTCGATTTCTGTGCCGGCATATTTACCATAGAGTACAGTGTCACCTTCTTTTACTATCATTTCTTCCTCTTTAGTGCCGTTGCCGGTGGCAAGAACGGTGCCTTTTAACGGTTTTTCTTTGGCTGAGTCGGGGATGATGATGCCTGAAACTGTCACTTCTTCTGCCGCGCAAGGATTGATGAGTACGCGGTCGGCTAAGGGTTTAATCTTCATTTTGATTATATTTTAGATGTTGTTAATTTTAAATGTTGATTGACTATGAGTGTCAACGATTATTTTAATAGCACAATGTGTGCCAAACTATATTTTGTCAGTATAAAATGACAAAATGGCAACATTCATGTCAGAATGTATGCCATTTTATAAAACAATAAAGTTGTAATAAAGTTTGCAAAATTATTTGTTGAGCCCCGACTCGATAGCTGTGCGCGTCAGGTCCATTACTTCACTGCGAGCAGCCTCGTCGGATGGTGCCGATATTGGCTTGTGGATAGTAAGCACGATGTGACCGGGACGTGGCAATTTGCTTGTGCGAGGCATCACCTTAAATGAGCCGTCGATAGTTACCGGAACCAATGGTAGATTAAATTCAAGTGCGAGTTGGTAGGCCCCTTTCTTGAATGGTCCCATTTCCCCGGTAAACGTACGCGAGCCTTCGGGGAATACGACCAACGACATTCCGTTGCGCAAACGCTCTTTGGCAGTTTCGATAGTGCTACGAATCGCGGCAGGGGAACTGCGGTCAACAAAAATATGTCCGCACTTATAGCAAGTGTAGCCTACGAGCAGTATCTTGCGCAAACTTTTTTTCATCATCCATTTGAAATTATGCCCTAAATATCCGTAGACCGAAAAGATGTCGTAGGCTCCTTGGTGGTTGGCAACAAAAACATAGGATGTCAGTTTGTCGATGTTCTCTCTACCTTTGACCGATACTCGAACTAATGATAAAAAGCAGAAAATTTTGCCCCAAATCATTGCCGGATAATATCCCCAGAACGAACCATTACCAATAGCAGTGCCAATTATGATTGTTAAACAAACAAGCACCGTAGTCACTAAAAGCAACGGACACGCGATAAGGATAAAGTAGATGTAATATAATACAAGCATCGGTTGGAACGGATTCTGTTATTAATATGCAAACATTGGGTAATCGTTCATTGTAGCGTTGACTTTTTCGCGAACTGAAGCGATTACTTTTTCGTTTTCGGGGTTAGAAAGAACGGTGTCGATCATTTCAACGATTTCTCCCATCAACTCTTCTTTAGCACCACGAGTAGTGATTGCAGCAGTACCCAAACGGATTCCGGAAGTCTGGAACGGAGAACGGCTGTCGAAAGGTACCATATTCTTGTTGGCTGTAATGTCGGCATCAACGAGAACTTTTTCAGCCACTTTACCTGTCAATTCGGGGAATTTAGTGCGCAAGTCAACGAGCATGCAGTGGTTGTCAGTACCGCCTGAAATAATCTTATAACCCTTGTCAACAAGAGCTTGAGCCATAACGGCAGCATTCTTCTTAACTTGAGTTTGATATTCTTTATAAGAGGGTTGCAAAGCTTCGCCGAAAGCTACTGCTTTTGCAGCTACAACGTGTTCGAGCGGACCTCCTTGTACGCCGGGGAATACTGCCGAGTCGAGAAGTGACGACATCTTGCGAATTACACCCTTCGGTGTTGTTTTGCCCCAAGGGTTGTCGAAATCTTTACCAAGCAAGATGATACCGCCACGCGGACCACGCAAAGTCTTGTGGGTGGTAGATGTCACGATATGTGCATATTTTACAGGGTTGTCGAGGAGACCTGCCGCGATAAGACCTGCAGGGTGTGCCATGTCAACCATAAGTATTGCACCGATTTCATCGGCAAGACGACGCATACGTGCGTAGTCCCATTCGCGAGAGTATGCGCTGGCTCCACCTACGATGAGGCGAGGGCGTTCTCTGCGTGCCACTTCTTCCATTTGGTCATAGTCAACGAGTCCGGTGTCTTCTTTGACATTGTATTCCAATGCTTGGAACATCATACCTGAGAAGTTGACGGGGCTGCCATGTGAAAGGTGTCCGCCATGAGCAAGATTTAATCCGAGGAACTTGTCTCCGGGACGGAGCACCGACATGAAAACAGCCATGTTGGCTTGAGCTCCGGAGTGGGGTTGTACATTGGCATATTCAGCGCCAAAGATTTCTTTAATGCGGTCAATGGCCAATTGCTCTGCCTCATCTACTACTTGGCAACCACCGTAGTAGCGATGACCGGGGTATCCTTCAGCGTATTTGTTGGTTAGGCATGAACCCATAGCCTGCATTACTTGGTCGCTGACGAAGTTTTCCGATGCAATGAGTTCGATTCCTTTCTTTTGACGATCATACTCGCGAGCAATGATGTCGAAAATAGCTTTGTCTCTTTCCATTATCTTTTTTACTTTAAAAATTATTTCTTTTTTACGGTCCAACCGAAGTGCCCTATTTGTTCACCTTGGCGGTAATATTTTCCATGACTGTAGTTTATAAGCCCTGCCGCTCCGAGGTCAAATGCACCTGTCTGAGGGTCGATGAGGCTTTCATGGGCAATCACGTTGACCACTTCGGCAATGAACATGTCGTGGCTACCGAGTGGCATTATAGTTTTCACTCTACATTCAATGCACAAAGGAGATTCCTCGATGTAAGGGCAGGCTACAGCAACACCTTTGGCCGGTGTTAATCCTGTTTCTTTCCATTTGTCGAAATCACGTCCCGACTTCACTCCAACCCAATCGGTGGCATGCGCCATAGATTCTGTCGTTAGGTTGATGGTGAATTGCATATTTTCTTTTATCATAGGATAGCTATGGCGTTCGGGGCGAACTGATATATAGCACATGGCGGGATTGGTGCATATTGTGCCGGTCCACGCCACTGTGAGCATGTTGGAATGTTCGATGTCGCTACCGCAAGTAACAATGACTGCCGGCAACGGATATATCATAGTGCCCGGTTTCCAATTTTGTTTATTCGCCATATCGTTTCGTTATGTTGTGGGTAGAATAGCAGGTCGCTTAAATAATGTCGGCCTTCTCCCCTGTAGTGGTGTGGTTGCAATAATGACAACGAATTGTGCGAGTTGTGTTGTCTACAACTTCAAATTTTGTAGCCATCGGCTCGTTGTTGGATATGCACTTGGGATTGGAACAACGCACTATCCCGACAACGGTTTGTGGCAATACAACAGGTCGTTTTTCAACGACTTGATAGTCGCGAATGATATTGACAACGGCAGTTGGCGCAACAAGAGCAACACGATTGAGAACCTTTTCAGGGAAAGTGACATCTGCGATCTTGATGATACCCTTGGCTCCCAATTTGTGGCTTTTTAGATTGTTGCCGATAGTGAGTTGATTGGATAGATTTTCTACACCCAATATTTTGACGCATTTAAACAATTGGTCGGCAGGTATGTGGTCAATTACAGTACCATTGCATAGAGCTGCTACCGCCAGTGAAGTTTTGTTAGTTGTCATTTATGCTGAGATTAAAAACCGTTGTAATTTTGTTGATTAATTAGATGACTCATTAATTGTTGGTGTGATTTGAAGAGCATCACATATGAGCGCTTGACGCATGAACAATCCGTTGCGTGCCTGATTGAAATAGTAGGCTTTGGGATTGTCGTCGACGTCGGGTGAAATTTCATTAACACGTGGTAGCGGGTGGAGTATACGCAAATTATCACGAGAATTGTCGAGCATTGAGTTGCGCAAAGTGTACAAATCTTTTACGCGTTCATATTCGGCTAAGTCGGTGAAGCGTTCGCGTTGCACTCGCGTCATGTATATAATGTCGGAGGAGTTAATCACCTCTTCTGAGAAATCTGTGTGAATAGTGTAGCTTATACCTTGTTCGTCGCAGAATTTCAGATATTCTTTAGGCATCTGCAACTCTTCGCAAGCTACGAAACGAAATGTTGGGTTGAAATATTTCATCGCCATAATGAGCGAATGGACTGTACGTCCGTATTTGAGGTCGCCCACTAAAGTGATGGTAAGACCCTGCAAAGTGCCCTGAGTTTTGTAGATAGAGTAAAGGTCGAGCATAGTTTGCGAAGGGTGTTGGTTGGCACCGTCGCCGGCATTTATTACCGGAGTGTCGGTGACTTCGGCGGCATAGCGTGCTGCACCTTCCAAATAGTGTCGCATGATTATCAAATCTGTATAGTTCGACACCATCTTTATTGTATCTTTCAGCGTTTCTCCTTTCGACGACGACGAGGTGCTGGCATCCGCAAATCCGATAATGCGTCCACCGAGGCGATTGACAGCGGTTTCAAAACTAAGTCGGGTGCGAGTAGAAGGTTCAAAAAAAAGCGTCCCCACAACTTTTCCGTCAAGGATTTTGTGATTGGGATGCTCTTCAAAATAGCGTGCTTGCTCCAAAAGGTGGAGCATCTGATCTTTGCTCAAATCAGAGATTGATACCAAGCTATGCTTATTCATTGCGGTGAGATATTTTATCTAAGAGAAGGGTAGTTGCCCACTCTAAGTTTGTTTGTTTGCAAAATTACAAAAATCCCTTGTCACTTGCAACCTCCGCACTAATAAAAATCCCCCGCTTTCAAAATTAATTAGAAAACGATGCTAAGTAAAAGTATCATTCATTGAAAAATGATATAGAGTATGTTGTAGATATAAAGAGATGCGAGGTAAATTCTGCAATGATGATATTATTCGCGGTAGTAAATGCGTTTGACACGTGGTGATATTGAGGTCAAGATTTCGTAGGGGATTGTAGTGAGAGTGTCGGCCAGCATTTGTGGTGTGATAGTCTCTCCAAAAATCTCAACATGGTCACCAACAGCACATACTGCATCGGTAACATCAATCATGCATATATCCATGCAAATAGAGCCGATGGTGGGACAGTGATATCCGTTGACAATGAATGAAGTGTTGCCGTAGCCAAGATGGCGGTCAATTCCATCGGCATATCCCACGGGAATTGTAGCAATGATTGAATCGCGGGTCAGGCATCCGCGTCGGTTGTAACCTACAGTATCTCCTGCCTTCCAATGTTTTATTGAAATAATGGTTGACATAAGTCGCGACACGTTGCGCAATTGGTCCATTGATCCGTCGGAAATTGTAGGTACGCCATAGAGCCCTATGCCCAATCTGACAAAGTCATATTGGTATTGGGGAAAGCGCACAATGCCGGTAGAGTTGAGGATGTGGCGCTTTATTGGATATGAGAGTGCGCTCGATAGTAAGTCGTAGCAACGTTCAAAGATGGCAAATTGATTAAGCGTGTATGTATCCTCGGTAGGGTCGTCGGCACAAGCCAAATGAGAAAACATTGTTTTAGCATAGATATGTTGTGCGTTGCAGAGCATTTGGGCAAGACGAGGCATATCCTCTTCAAGGAAGCCAAGACGGCGCATCCCGGTGTCGATTTTCAAGTGGATTGGGAATTGTACATTGTCGTCGTAGTTGGCAAAATGTTCGGTCAGTTGCTCCAATAGTTCAAAGCTATAGACTTCGGGCTCGAGGTTGTAGCGATAGAGTGTGCGTATGTCGTGAGCCCGAGGATTAAGTACGATGATAGGCATTGAAATGCCGCAACGACGCAACTCAATGCCCTCGTCGACAACTGCAACAGCGATGTAAGCTGCACCTTGCTCTTGCAATGTGCGAGCCAACTCTACCGATCCGGCACCATAGCCATGGGCTTTCAGCATGCATATGATGCCTGTAGTCGGCTTAATTTTTGAGCGGAAAAAGTTGAAGTTATGAACCATTGCGTCGAGGTTCACTTCCATTACCGTTTCGTGTTGTTTATCTTCCAGAATAGCTACTACTTTGTCAACACTGCAATCATCGGCGGTGTTGACAACAATAATTTCGTCGTGAAAATCATTTTTGATGATATTTTCGGGATTGCATAGCGTTGTCAGGTGGCATTTGCCAATGCCGTAGCGGTCGGTGATGCGTTTTAGCTCGTTGGGGTAACGTCCGGCTGTTGATTCATCTATAATAAGAGAAATCAACACGTTACCTCCCGATTGACGGCGAGCAAAATCAAGGGCGCCACAGAGTGATTGCGGGTCGGAGCTAAGACGATTGGCTACGATACGACAATTATTGACTCCATCGATTACTTCCATGCGAGTGATGGGCCGACGAGGTGACTCCGGAATATCGATTTTTGTTCCGGTTATTTCTGCTATTTTTTCAACATAGCAAAGGCAGTCGGTGAAGTCATTCTTTGCCCCGGCATTGACACCAATGAAGCATTTGTTGGGAAATCGGCGATGGAGCAACTCCTCTTGGTCAGGGTCATTGCTATTATAAATAATCGTCTGACAATCAATAAAGAGTTCTATCTTTTCTTCTATTTTTTGACGTCGGGAATTGAACCCTTCAGAATGCTCGTCGGTGATAACAGTCAGCACACCGATGTCGGGTTTTATCATTTTTTCCAATCGAGCCATTTCCCCTGTTTGGGAGATGCCGGCTTCAACGATAGCGATGTCGGCTTTTTCCTCGAGTTGCCAAAGTGACAACGGAACGCCTACTTGCGAATTGTAGGAACGAGGACTGCGAGTTACTGATTTATTACCTCCATGAGAGTAATTATAGAATAGCTCTTTTATGGTGGTTTTGCCGATACTTCCGGTGATAGCAATCACGTTGCAACTTAAACGTTGGCGACACATTCTCCCAATCATTTGGAGGGCATTGAAAGTGTCGTCAACTTTGATAAAGTTGATGTTGTCAATATCCCAACTGCTATCGATGTGGTCGACAATAAAATTATGCACTCCCTTGCCAATTAACTCCTCTACATATGCATGTCCGTCGTTGGTTGAGGTACGTATAGCTACGAAAATAGTTTTCGCCGGATTACACACCAAGCGACTGTCGGTCAACAATTCTTCGATTTCATAATCAAATTGAGCTGACTGTCCTGTTAAAAGAGTCGCTATGTCGGATATATTAATTTTCATTGTTTAAGAGCAATAAATCGTTGAAATAAATCGTCATTGTTCCCGGCTAAATTTTTAGCAAGTTTATAGGTGTCCTCTAAAAAGGCGGTTTCGGCTTCAAGTGAGGAATGGCGATGCTCAAGTCGGCGTATCAATTTACCCCAACGGTCGGCTTGCGCTATTGTTGCCGGAGTCATAACTGATTGGCGGAAAATATCATAGACATATTCAACGGCTTGAGTAGATGGATGAACCAAATCATCGGCATACCATCTATAATCCCTCAAATCGTCGACTACAATTTCGTAGGAGGGGAAATATTTGATGCGCTCATTGAGAAGGTCGTGAACGGCGACTATTAGCGTTGATTTTGATAATCGGTCGTGCTCAAGACCATAGCCTATGTGGCGCACGGGACTAACTGTAAATATTACTTTTAGCTTGGGATTCAACTCAAAAAGCTTATGAAGTAGCTTGCTCCATTGATGGCTTATTCGGGCAACCGATAGTTTCTCTACGATAAATTGTTCGGCAGGTAGCTTGTGGCAGTTGGCTACGATATTACCCGAGGGGAGGTGGCGATGACCAATGGCCGACCCGAAAGTCACTATCAAAAAATCGGCATTAAGAAGTTGCTGTCGTGTGTCCTCCAAACTGCTATTAAGCATTTGCAGAGTGGCATCGCTGTCGGATAGCGAAAAGCGAGAGTGGCGACGCAGTGTGCGCCAAGTGCCGTCGACTTCGAAAAGTTCAGCTTCCGAAAAATCCTTACCATCGAGCGCATCGTTGATAGCATCGGCAATGCTAACAGGGTTGAAAAGAGTGCCTAATGGATTAACCTTTACATCAAATAGTTGAGATTGAAGGCGATGACCGATTTCATCGGTAAAACACGAACCAATCATGACGATAGAAGTGCCGTGGTTTATTTCGACATCAATCTGTGGTGTTGATATTTCGGTACGCCATTTCATAGCACTGAATTCCCTATTGACACTATCAGAACATATTATAGTTAATAGAAAGCACTTGGAACTCTGTGCGTCGGTTGATTTGGTCGGCAGCTTCTTGGTCAGCTTCTGAAAGGGTTTCGATAAATTGTTCATCTAACACTATGCCTTCCGGGAACTGGGGGTATTCCTTAGCCAATCGTTTAGTTATAGTTTTCGGTCGCGACTCACCGTAGCCCATATGCTGAAGTCGGTCGGCGGAAATCCCCACAGATATAAGATAGTCGATAACCGATTTAGCACGTCGCTCCGATAGCGCAAGGTTATATTCGTTGGAACCCTTGCGGTCGGTGTGTGATGCCATTTCAATTGTGATGTTTGGGTTATCGCGCATAATTTGAGCCATTTCATCGAGCGCGGTTTTCGACTCGGGTCGTAGTGTCGCTTTGTCGAAGTCGTAGAATATATTTTCAATTACAACAGGCTTGTTAATAGACGCAAGGATAAAATCGACACCATATTCGGCATCTTCTTCCGCAGTATCGGATGTGAATTCTTGTTTGGCATTAAGATAGCCTTTCGCACCGGCAAGCATAACATAGCTAACTCCGCGCGACAACGTGAAACGGAACGACCCGTCATTTCGTGCAATCTCTTTCTGATTGGAGCCGTCGTTGCCCACAATACGTATCACGGCGTTGGGCACAGGTTCATCGTCGCGGTCGAGCACCCACCCCGAAATCCATATTTGTAATTCAGGTAGTTCAAATGAGAATATGTGGTCATATCCGCGAGCATCATCACGATTCGACGACAAGAATCCACGTTCTGCCCCAGGTTCGTAGGTAATCCCGAAATCATCGGAAGGGGAGTTTACGGGGCGTCCCATATTTTCTACTTTCCAACCGCCTGATTTAGTCATCTCTGCACGGAATATATCAAGACCGCCATATCCGGGGTGACCGTCGGAGGCAAAATACATCACAGAATCGGTGCGCATATAGGGGAACATCTCATCGCCGGGTGTGTTTATCCAATTCCCTAAATTTTCGAGCGAACCAACTCTGTCCTTGAGGTTAATACGCCAAATGTCGCGACCACCTTCACCGCCGGGCATGTCGGAAGTGAAATAAAGGTAGTTGCCGTCGGGCGACACTGCCGGATGGGCATATACCGATAGGGTATCGGCCGTAATGTCAAGTTTTTGTGCTGCGCTCCAAGAGGCATCTGCTCGAGTAGATGTATAGATTTCAACTGATGTAGGTGCGTTAGGCTCCCGACGAGCTTTTGTTAGATACATCATTGACCCATCGGGTGAGAATGATATAATACCTTCGTCAAATTCGGTATTTAATTCTCCTTCCACAGCTTCCGGACGCAACCATTCGCCACGCTCATTTTTTCGTGCCATCCAAATATCACCTTTTTTCATTCCGGTAATTTCGGATTTTTTAGAACCGTTGACATTTTCATTCGTTGTCGTAAAATATAGGTTGTCGGCATCTCCGGGGGCATACATAGGTGCATAGTCCGAGCGTCGAGAGTTGAACAGCTTGTGTTGGCGCACGATATAGCGAGTGCGCTGTCCTCGTGTAGCATTGGCCATTGTGGCTCCGTCGAGTCCTACTTTCGCAATTTTTGAATCCGGGTCAAAGGCAAGATAATCTTCGTAGGCTTTTATTGCTTGTGGATATTTTCCTTCGGAGTGAAGTGCCTGTGCCATATATAGTAATGCCAAAGAATCGGGATACTTGTAGCGAAGGGCATTCTGAAAAGCAGCCGCTGCGCGTGCCGACTGATTAAGCTCTCTATGGCATAATCCCATTTTCCAAGCCACTTCTCCTCGCAAAGTGCGTTCTTCTGGCTTGGTCAACTTATTGTAGATTTTGCGATATGTTTTTGCTGCATCGTTATATTCTCCGCGAGTATATTGCTCGTTGGCAGTAGCAAGTTTCGGACCACCACAACTCGATATAGCTCCGCATGCCACAACGACATATATTATATAGATTAATCTTCTCATTTTTTTTGAAACGGGATTATCAAAATTACACTAAATATATAATTCACCATGGTTATGGTAATTATATAACGACAAAGATAGTAAATTTATTTTTTGGAATTGCAATAACTACCACAGATTGAAGCGATAACCCACCGACATTTCCAAATTGAAAACCGATGATAGCATTGAGCGCCTATGGTCGCGTGCCATTCCTACGCGTGCATTGAATATTGCACCGGCAAACCAATGCTTGTTGTTCCACACCACTGAAAGTTCACTACGTGCAAGTGCTGTGAATGATAATTTTTTAGTCGTTGTGTCAATGTAATATCCGTCGGATAACCCATACATGAGTTGTCCGGTTGCTCCCAACACCCAGTGTCGGGCAAATACCCAGTTGTATCCGTAGCCTCCGGATAAAATGTAGTTGTGAGTTTTTAATATGTAATGATTGTCGGGTATGTCGTTGGGGATTGCTACTGCCATATCTTCGGGCAGTCCATTTAAATCGAAATCATATTCAACACGCCCGTAGGAGAACCCGGCAAAAAATGAGCCTGCTGAGCGTTTCTGTACTCTGGAAAACGCAAATGCTGCGGCATGAGAATAGTGCTTGTGGGAGAAATAATAAGAGATATCGAGTCCCCACGATGTGTTGTCAATTCCTTTATACACTAAATCCGGATTATAACCATTTTTGCCATAGGGTTTGAAGGAATTGATATGAGAGCCGGTGTTGTTCTGGATAAAATATAGACTTGCGTTGAACAACATGCAGTTAAATCCAAACACCCAACGTCGCTTTGCTTCTTCCCCCCCATTGAAATAGCGAGATATGTTCTTGTCATAACCTACCGACACTGCCAAATATTGAAGGTGCAACCCGATAGACGTTGAAGGGTTGGATACCATAGACATATCAGTGTCGTTCTCGAAGTGCAAGTCGTATCTGTCGGTCCAAGTCTCTGTTTGCACCTTTGTGTTCCATTTGTAGCCGGTGCCATCAACGTAGACTGTGTCGTAGCCATTGAAGAATTTGTCACCCCAGCGATAGGTGTTTACACAAAAACGGGGGAATTTTCCCCAGCTGGCAATAGAGTCAAGGTCAAAACTGATAGCCTTAACGGAGAATGTGCCGACAATTGTCAAGAGTAGCCACAGTATTCTACCTTTCACTCTATTTTTTTTCTTTAGTTAATAATTGAACTCAATTGGATGGTGCAAAGTTATGCAAAATCTTTCATCTATCGTCTCTTATTTTACAGATAATATGGCTAAATTGGCAGATAAATTGTAAAGAAGTCGTAAAATAGTATTTATTGAAATAGCAGATGATGATTAAAAATGGCTGAAAAATATAAATTTATTTGCATTTCGGTCAAAAAAGTGTGCATTTTTTTGCTAATACGGGCTTTTTTAAATACTTTTGCAAAATTGTGATTAAAAATTATGTTTCATAGCATATTTTCAATCACTTAACATTGTCAAGGGGAATATTAGTTTGAGTATGAAATGTGGTTTAAACAATAATCCCTGACTAATAGGACAATTTTTTTAGAACAAATGCTTCAATAATTTAAATAATATCAATATGCCTACCCCGTTAAGAAGCGCAACAAGTACATCAGGTCGCCGTATGGCCGGCGCACGTGCCCTTTGGCGCGCAAATGGTATGAAAGAGGAACAAATCGGCAAGCCGATTATTGCTATTGTCAATTCGTTTACTCAATTTGTTCCCGGTCATACTCATCTGCACGAAATAGGACAAATTGTAAAAGCAGAAATAGAAAAACTCGGTTGCTTTGCTGCCGAATTCAATACAATAGCGATTGATGATGGAATTGCTATGGGGCACGACGGAATGTTATATTCTCTTCCCTCGCGCGATTTAATTGCCGACTCGGTTGAATATATGGTCAATGCCCATAAAGCCGACGCTATGGTATGTATCTCCAATTGCGATAAAGTGACTCCGGGAATGTTGATGGCTGCTATGCGTCTTAATATCCCCGCGATATTTGTCAGCGGTGGACCGATGGAGGCAGGTCGTCTTGGTGAACGTGCCCTCGACCTTATTGACATTATGATAGATTCGGCAGATACTTCAGTTGATGATGCAACAGTTGCCGAGCTTGAACGTCGTGGTTGCCCTACTTGTGGTTCTTGCTCTGGTATGTTTACCGCCAACTCTATGAACTCGCTCAATGAGGCAATTGGCTTGGCTCTTCCAGGCAATGGTACTATTGTTGCTACTCATGTCAATCGCACTGAGTTATTTAAAAAAGCAGCTAAAAAGATTGTAGAAAATACTTATGCTTTCTACGAAAATGATGATACTTCGGTGTTGCCACGTTCGATTGCATCACGTCAGGCAATCCTTAATGCAATGACTCTTGATATCGCAATGGGTGGCTCTACAAATACTGTGCTCCATCTTCTTGCAATTGCCAATGAAGCCGGTGCCGATTTTAAGATGGACGATATCGATGCTTTGTCGCGCAAAACACCCGTCCTTAGCAAAGTAGCTCCTAATTCCCACTATCATATTCAAGATGTCAATCGTGCCGGTGGTATTTTGTCGATTATGAAGCAGCTTGCCGATGCCGGTTTGCTTGACACCTCAGTTAAACGTGTCGACGGGTTGACTCTTGCTGAGGCTATTGATAAATATGCGCTCGAAGGTAAGGCATTCGACGAAGAGGCAAAAGAGCTGTGGTTGTCTGCACCCGGTGAGGTTAAAAATCTCACTATGGGTTCGCAAAATGCCCATTACGCCACTCTTGATAGCAATCGCACCAACGGTTGTATACGTGATGTAGAGCATGCCTACGTTAAAGATGGCGGATTGGCGGTGCTTAAAGGAAATATCGCTATCGACGGGTGTGTAGTAAAAACTGCAGGAGTTGATGAAAGTATATTCCGTTTCCGTGGTCCCGCAAAAGTGTTCCGTTCGCAAGATGAAGCCGTTGAGGGTATCCTCGGCGATAAAGTCATTGCCGGAGATGTTGTAGTTATAACCTATGAAGGACCCAAAGGTGGACCGGGTATGCAGGAAATGCTTTACCCGACAAGCTATATAAAAGCAAAACATCTTGGAAAAGAGTGTGCACTTATCACCGACGGACGTTTCTCAGGTGGTACTTCCGGATTGTCGATAGGTCATATCTCTCCTGAAGCCGCTGCCGGTGGCAATATTGGATTGGTACGCGATGGCGACATAATCGAAATTGATATTCCGGCTCGTACTATTCGTGTAGATGTGTCGGATGAAGAACTTGCTGCACGTCGATTAGTAGAAGAAGCATTTGGCAACGATGCCTTTACTCCTCGCGGACGTGATAGGGTTGTGTCAAAAGCTTTGCGCAATTATGCTGCGGCGGTGACATCGGCCGACAAAGGTGGAGTCAGAATGTAATACCGAACTATATTAATTGTAAAAAATTGCAGTACAATTTAATAAAGGAAACGATAATTATATGAGCAATAAGATTAACGGAGCGGAAGCCCTTATCCGTTCGCTTATAAACGAGGGGGTAGACACGGTGTTCGGGTATCCCGGAGGCGCCATTATTCCTGTCTACGATAAGCTCTACGATTATACCTCACAGTTGAAACATATATTGGTGCGCCACGAGCAAGGTGCAACACACGCTGCTCAGGGATACGCACGCGCAACAGGTCGTCCCGGTGTTGTAATCGTCACATCAGGGCCTGCTGCTACTAATGTCATAACCGGACTTTCCGATGCACTGATGGACTCAACTCCTCTTGTGGTCATTACCGGTCAGGTTGCATCTTCGTTGCTTGGCAGTGATGCTTTTCAAGAAACAGATGTTGTTGGTATTGTTCATCCTATCACCAAGTGGGCTGTGCAAATCCGACGTGCGGAGGATATCCCGGCTGCAGTAGCTCGTGCATTCTATATTGCCAACAATGGTCGCCCCGGTCCCGTAGTCCTTGACATTGCCAAAGATGCTCAAGTTGGGTTGCTTGATTTTGAACCTGCTACATGCGACTATATTCGCTCATATATCCCTGTTCCCGCAATAAATAATGCCGATATCATAGAAGCTGCGCGATTGCTCAATTATGCGGAGCGACCTATGATAATCTCCGGTCATGGTGTAATGATTTCCGAAGCCGAAGAGCAACTGAAGATGCTTGCTGAAAAAGCGGACATTCCTGTTGCCGCAACTTTGTTGGGATTGTCGACAATGCCTTCCGACCACCCCTTGTATAAAGGTATGCTTGGTATGCATGGTAATATCGGCCCCAACTACAATACTAATCGTGCTGATGTAATATTGGCAATTGGTATGCGTTTCGACGACCGTGTAACAGGGCGTCTCGAGAGCTATGCTCCAAATGCCAAGATAATACATGTCGACATTGATTCTTCAGAGTTCAATAAGAACGTGAAAGCTACGTTGACAATCCATGCCGATGCTCGTCAGGCGCTCGAAGCGCTCCTCCCGCACATTAACCAAACTCGTCGCGCAGAGTGGCTTGACTCCTTTGTCCCATGCGAAGAGGTGGAAACGGAAAAAGTTATCAACCCCGAATTGTATCCCGGGGAAGGCTTGATGAAGATGGGTGAAGTAGTCAATCTCGTCAGTCGTGCATTTGAAGATAAAGCTATCGGAGTGACCGATGTCGGACAGAATCAGATGTTTGGGTCGCGATATTTCAGATTTACCCAACCACGTTCATTCCTATCATCGGGAGGACTTGGTACAATGGGCTTCGGTTTACCTGCTGCTATTGGTGCTAAAATGGGGTGCCCTGAGCGTGAAGTCGTTCTTTTCGTTGGTGATGGTGGATTCCAAATGACAATACAAGAGCTTGGCACGATATTAGAGTATGGCTCTGCGGTTAAAATCGTACTTCTCAACAATAACTTCCTCGGCAACGTGCGACAGTGGCAACAGTTGTTCTTCAACGGACGTTTCTCCCAAACGCCGATGGTCAACCCCGACTTCGTTGCAATATGCGAAGCCTATGGGATTAAAGCCGAAAATGTAGATGACCGCTCTCAACTATCCGACGCTATTGATCGCATGGTCAAGAGCAAGAGTGCATATCTGCTTAATGTGAATATCGACCCCACTGATATGATATTCCCGATGATACCTCTCGGTGCTGCCGTAGATGAAATGTTGGTTAACCCTAACGAAATGTTTAAACTATAATGAGTTATGGAAAAACAATTATATACAATTTCGGTATTTTCTGAAAATAATGTCGGGGTTCTTAATCAAGTGACAATAATATTTACACGCCGTTGCATCAACCTTGAAAGTCTATCGGCAAGTGCAACTTCAATCCCGGGCATTCATAAATTGACATTGACAGCCTATGGTGAACGTCGACAGATGGAGAAAGTAGTGCAACAAATAGAAAAACGTATTGATGTTATCAAAGCATTCTTGCACACCGACGACGAGATAGTTTATCAAGAAGTGGCTCTCTATAAAGTCCCAACCGACCGACTATTGATTGAAAGCAATCTTGAAAACATCATACGACATCACGGAGCAAGAATTCTTGACATAACTCAAGAATATACCATTCTCGAAAAAACAGGTCATAATAACGAAACAGAAGCTCTTTTCGAAGAACTTAAACGATACGATATTCGTCAGTTCGTGCGCTCTGGGCGTGTGACAGTTACAAAATCTCCGATTGAGCATGTGTCCAACTACATAGAGTTGATGGAGCGATTACATCCTACAACCAATACTTCCGACGCAGATTAAATTATCGAATTAATATTTCATTAAAAAATATTATCTTTGCCGGAGTTAAAACAATAATTTTAGGAAATGGAAAAGAAACTTACCGAATTTCGTACTGACTATTTCTTGAGCGCAGCCGACTGCAATGCGCAGCAAGAAATCTCGTTGCCACTCCTTGTGCAAGGACTTTTGGATATAGCAACGGCTCATGCCAATGCTCTTAACGTAGGCTACCAGCGTCTGTTAAAAGATAACAATGCGTGGGTATTGTCCCGACTGAGTATCGAACTTTCGCATTTCCCTTCGGTAAATAAATCATATAGCTTGACCACATGGGTGGAAGATTTAAATCGTCACTACTCAGAGCGTATCGTAGAAATTCGCGACGAAAATGAGGCGGTGATTGGCTATGGACGATTGACATGGGTGGCAATAAATATAACGACACGTCGACCGGCCGATCTTACGCCTTTGCTTGATGATATCGTGCCGAGTCGAAATCGTTGTCCCATAGAGCGAGCACCTCGAATGGGGGCAATAGGAACGCCCGACAGAGTATCGACATATCAATTCCGTTATTCCGACATTGATTTCAATCGCCACGTTAACTCCACAAAATATATTCAACTTATATTGGATCGTTGGGGACTTGACCATTTCGACCACAATCAAGTGTGTCGTTTCGACATATCATATCATGCCGAAGCCCATTTTGGTGATGTTGTCGAAGTGAGAAGCAAGGGAGATGATGAAATTCAAGATATCGAAATCGCGCGCGATGGTGCCGTTTGCACGCGAGCTCGGATAAAATTCACTTCTCGCAATCAATAGTATTTAAAAATACAGCTAAAAAGCTGTTTAAAAATAAAAATTTACATAAAAAGCGAAATATTTATCGCAAATTGCAAGGAAAATTGCAAAAATTGTGTAAATTTGCATCAAAATAAAGGTACAATATTTTAAGAACCAAAATAATTGCTCAAATCATGGCAAAAATGAATTTTGGAGGTGTGGAAGAAAATGTTGTTATCCGCGACGAATTCCCCCTCGAGAAAGCACGCGAAGTGCTCAAAGATGAAACAATCGCAGTGATAGGTTATGGCGTTCAAGGCCCCGGTCAGAGTATGAACCTCCGCGACAATGGATTCAACGTAATCGTTGGTCAGCGTGCCGGAAAAACTTTCGACAAAGCAATCGCCGATGGTTGGGTGCCCGGTGAAACTCTTTTCTCAATTGAAGAAGCTGCTGAGCGCGCAACTATAATTATGTGTCTGCTTTCTGATGCTGCTGTAATGTCAGTATGGCCTACATTGAAACAATATCTCACTCCCGGTAAAGCGCTATATTTCTCTCACGGATTTGCTATTACTTGGAGCGATCGTACAGGTGTTGTCCCTCCTGCCGACGTTGATGTTATCATGGTTGCACCAAAAGGCTCGGGTACTTCTTTGCGTACTATGTTCCTTGAAGGTCGTGGCTTGAACTCTTCTTACGCTATCTATCAGGACGTTACAGGTCGTGCCTACGATCGCACAATCGCTCTTGGTATCGGTGTAGGTTCCGGTTACCTCTTCGAAACTACTTTCCAACGCGAAGCTACTTCCGACCTTACAGGTGAACGTGGTTCTCTCATGGGTGCTATCCAAGGTCTTCTCCTTGCTCAATACGAAGTGCTACGTGAAAATGGACACACTCCTTCTGAGGCTTTCAACGAAACAGTGGAAGAACTCACTCAGTCACTCATGCCTCTATTTGCTAAAAACGGTATGGACTGGATGTATGCTAATTGTTCTACAACTGCACAACGTGGTGCTTTGGACTGGATGGGTCCGTTCCACGATGCTATCAAACCCGTAGTTGAAAAACTCTACAATAGCGTTAAAACCGGTAACGAAGCACAAATCTCTATCGACGCTAACTCTAAGCCCGACTATCGCGTTGGTCTTGAAGAAGAACTCAAAGCGTTGCGTGAAAGCGAAATGTGGCAAACTGCCGTTACTGTTCGCAAACTTCGCCCCGAAAACAACTAATCGAGATAATTGCTTAAATGCTATAATAAAGCATTTTAAAGATACTGAAACGGGAAGAGCCTTGTGCCACTTCCCGTTTCTTTTTATTATTTTTCGATTCATGTTACATCCTGATTAATTCAATGTTTTTACCGCGAGTGAAAGGATATTGGATGTAAAACGTCAAATATACCTGAATAAATTTACAATTCAAGATATACCACGACGGGGTAGTGGTCGGAAATAGTGCGTAGTGGGCGTTTCGACAATTTGATTTCAAGTGGAGCATCGTTGCCTTGATGTTGCTCTTCGTTTGCGTCGGTTTCCCAATACATGTCGGTCAAAATGCCGTATCGGTCGACTTTTATAGTCGGGCTTACAAAGATATGGTCGATGCGCGATTGAGTGTGGTGTGCCGGGTCAAATGAATTAAATGTGCCGTTGGGGGCAAAGCGATATTTTGCACTCTCGTAAGTGTCGGCAAGTAGTCCCGATGTTGAGAATATATTGTAGATTTCGTTGGATTGGTCTACGTTAAAGTCTCCGGACAAAATCACGGTGGCATCATCGCCGGCAATCTCTTTTATTTTGTCGATTATGAGTTTGCTACCTTCGCGACGTGCTACAATCCCAATGTGGTCCATGTGCATATTGAAATAGAAGAATTGCTTTCCCTTTGTGGTCGCGAAGTGTCCCCATGTACATATGCGGGTACATGCTCCGTCCCAACCTTTCGAAGGACGGTCGGGCGTTTCCGATATCCAAAAATTACCGGAATTAATCAACTTTACGCGCTCTCGGTTATAGAAAATTGCGGAATACTCTCCATCTTCTTTCCCATCTTCGCGTGCCACTCCTATATAGGAGTATTGTGGCATCAGTTCGAGAATATCCTTTACTTGACTTGCGATTAATTCTTGAGTGCCAAATAGGTCGGGGTTGATAAATAGAAGTTGGTCGGTAGCATATTTGCAACGCTGTTTCCACCCGTTGCCTGCCGATGCGTCCCAATCATTTTCGTATCGTAGATTGTAGGATACTACTGTAAGTTCCGATGCCAATGCACTGAACGATACGGTGATTATAGCAATAAGTGTGAGTAGTTTTTTCATGGTAGTGTTAGGGTTGTTAAAAAAATATACACCTTGGGACAACATGCCCAAGGTGTAGCTATAATAAGGTGATATTAAAATGCAGAAGGCTTGAGTTGCAATCCGGTGCGCTCTGATAGCCCGAAAAGCAAATTCATGTTGTGAACAGCTGTTCCCGACGCTCCTTTAAGCAAATTGTCGATTACCGAGGTGATGAGCAATTTCCCGTCAACCTTTTCCAAGTGAATGATACACTTGTTGGTATTGACAACATCTTTCAAATCGGCCTGCTTATCGGTTATGAAGGTGAAAGAATGGTCCTCGTAGGCTTCTTCATAGAGGTTGCGAATTGTTTCGATATCCTCTTCGATGTCTAAGTAGACAATTGCCATAATTCCGCGAGAAAAACATCCGCGCACAGGTACAAAGTTGATTTCTGCATCAAAGTCGGGTTGTAATTCACGCATTGTCTGCTTGATTTCTCCGAGATGCTGATGACGGAACGGTTTGTATATCGACACGTTGTCATTGCGCCATGAGAAATGCGAGGTTGCCGAGGGTTTAACTCCGGCTCCGGTGCTTCCTGTGATTGCTGTAACGTGAATATCACTTTTGATAAGGTGGTTTTTGGCTAAGGGGAGCAATGCCAACTGAATGGCTGTCGCAAAGCATCCGGGATTGGCCACATGCTTTGCTCCGCGTACCATAGGCTTACGGTTCCATTCCGGCAAGCCATATACAAAATCATGCTCATCTTCGCTATCTTTCAATCTGAAATCATTGCTCAAGTCGATGATTTTGACATCCTCAGGAATAGGATTTTCCTTTAAGAATGTGCGAGATTGACCGTGAGGAGTGCAGAAGAATACTACATCAACCTCGCTCCAATCTGTCGTATCGCTGAAGCGAAGTGAAGTCTCTCCAATCAATCCTTGGTGAATGTCGGTGACCGGATTTCCGGCATTGGAGGTAGAGTGAATCCACGATATCTCTACATCGGGGTGATTGAGTAGAAGACGTATTAACTCTCCTGCGGTGTAACCCGCGCCCCCTATTATACCTGCTTTTATCATAGTGATGATTATTTGTTATCGTCGCGACCGTTGCGCTTTTGAATATCGTGATATATCTTCATTTGGTTGCCGAGGATGCGAGTAAATCCTTTAATATCGTCGGCGGTCCATGCGCGAGAAAGCTCGCCATATTCCCCAAATGAAGTCTTCATGAGGTCAAATTTGCTGTCTACGCCTACCAAGATGTAGCGATAGGGTTTTAACTCTACGATTACTCGTCCGGTTACGTTGCGTTGTGACTTTTCAAGGAATGCCTCTATGTCGCGCATTACGGGTTCGAGATATTGAGCTTCGTGGAGGAACATTCCGTACCATGTGCCCAATTGGTCTTTCCAATATTGCTGCCACTTGGTAAGGGTGTGTTTTTCGAGCATCTTATGTGCTGCGATAATCAATAATGGTGCTCCTGCTTCAAAACCAACGCGTCCCTTGATACCGATGATTGTGTCACCGATGTGCATATCGCGACCGATAGCATAGGGGGCGGTTAGCTCTTCAAGTTTCTGAATTGCTGCGACTTTATCTTCATATTCCACACCATTGATTCCCGCAATTTCTCCATCTTTGAAGTCGATTGTCAAAGTAGTGTCGACAGTTGCTGTCATCTGGGTAGGATATGCTTCTTCCGGAAGTGTTTGGTCGGAATGAAGTGTCTCTTTCCCGCCTACTGATGTGCCCCACAATCCTTTGTTGATTGAGTATTCCAATTTGGTGAAATCAGCTTCAAATCCATGTTCTTTCAAATAGTTGATTTCATATTCGCGAGTGAGGTTCATATCGCGAGTTGGAGTGATGATTTCAATTTCGGGAGCGAGTATTTGGAACGTGAGGTCGAAACGCACTTGGTCATTACCGGCGCTTGTCGAACCGTGGGCTACGCAATCTGCATTGATGCTCTTTGCATATTCGATAATTGCAATAGCTTGGAATATACGCTCTGATGACACTGAAATCGGGTAGGTGCCATTGCGAAGCACGTTGCCGAATATCATATATTTGATAGAGCGTTCGTAGTACTCTTTCGTCACATCAAGTGTTACGTGTTCAACTGCTCCAAGAGCCAATGCGCGACGTTCGATTTCTTTGAGTTCTGACTCTGAAAATCCACCGGTATTGGCAATTGCGGTATAAACTTCATATCCACATTCTTCCGATAGGTATTTCACAGCATACGAGGTGTCCAAGCCTCCTGAAAATGCCAAAACTACCTTTTTCTTTTCCATATCTTTGTTTGTTTTTTTTGATTCTATGTTGTGTTGCTTTGCTGATATCGTTCTGTTTTAATCGGGCTATCAGCAATGCAATGTGTTTTATTTCTCTTCTTCTGTGTTTGAATTGTTGGCCAATTCCGGGTGATATTTGGTCTCTGCCGGGTCAAATAATAATCCGGTGCATAGACATTTATGCCCACCGTTGCGCTGAAGGATGTCGTAGTTGACACAACTTTCGCATCCGCGCCAGAATGCTTCGTCGGTGGTTAATTCATCAAATGTCACGGGGCGGTATCCCAATTCAAAATTCATCTTCATCACTGCGGCTCCCGTAGTCAATGAGAATATTTTGGCTTTAGGAAACATCTCGCGTGAGAGTTGGAAAATTCGTTGTTTGATGCGCTTGGCTACGCCGTGATTGCGAAACTCGTTGGCGACAATCAATCCTGAATTAGCTACAAATTGTTTGTTGCTCCAACATTCAATATAGCTAAATCCGGCAAATTTGTCTCCGCACAAGGCGATTACTGCCTTATTTTCAAGCATCTTTTGCTTTACATACTCGGGCGAACGCTTCGCGATACCCGTTCCACGCACTTTTGCTGCGCGGTTGATGGTGTCGAGGATTTCTTCTACATATTTCACATGTTCCTCGGTCGAAACTACTACGTCAATCTTTGGTGAAGATTCTTCCATTTCGTTCTTTGTCTGCTTATTGACTCTTTTCGCTTGAGCCTATGTCCTATTAATTTATGATGTTAATAAAAAAGTATGCAAAATTACGCTTTTTTGACCGATTTTACAACTTTTTTCCATGATACTGCCAATATTTTCAATCTATTGAAGATTAAATAGGACTTTTCGGACAATTTTTGACATTTATAGCTATATCATTCAAAGTAGTGGCGACCTGCTTCCATCACTTCACGTGGCAAGAAACTACACATCAAATCATACAATGCTTTGCGTGAGGCCCCTTCCGCTATGATTGCAAACACGGTGTCTGCTCCCGGAATTGTACCCAAAATTAAAGGAGATGCCAATAAATCCAAATCGTAGGCCAGCCCGGAAGCGTATCCGTTGCGGGTCTTTATCACCATCATATTTCCCGACAAGGCTATTGAGGTGGCTGCGGGGTGAAGTGCCGATTGCAACGTCGGTAGCGGTTCGCTCTCCTCGGCTGTGCTTCTAAATGCGCTGTCGCCGGGCACTATGTAGCGATAGCCTCCCATGTCGTCGGCCACTTTTATCGTTCGTAATTTCTTCAAATCGCGCGACAACGTCGCTTGTGTCACAATATAACCCCTTACCGCTAATTGTTTCAACAATTCATCTTGACAACTGATGTTGTTGTGCGATAATATCTCTAATATTATTGATAGTCGTGATGTTCTACTTCCCATTGTTTTCTGTGTTGGGGACTATAAATTTTTCCCTTAATTTTTATTAGTCGTTGAATAGCAATTTGCGGTCGCGTACTATTGCCGGTTCTACAATATCTTCCGGTATGAATTTCCAGTTATCCATTTTTATTGCGTTGACTTCAGGATGTGATATTATATACTGCATCAGGTAGTAGCGCAAATCTTTATCGGTTGAAGCGACGATTCGTTTCGATAATTCTTCCTTTGCAATTCCAGATCCTTCGGTCAATATATTGCCTCCTCCATTACCTCGATATGAGTTAATTGCTACTTTATAGGTGGCATTAAAATCGAATGCGCAGCCATCGGCCATCGACAATATTGTAATCTTTTCACCTCGTGGTTTCGTCACATCAACGGTATACTTTATTCCGGCTGCTGAGTCGAAATTGTACGACGGATATTTGAATCCAACATGAGTCATATCTTCACCTTTGGCATCATCGCGAAAGCGTAAAATATGGTCGTCGGACGATTGCATTGTGTTGGTCCATAAATCGTACGACATTTCAAGATAATCCTTTATTTCTTGTCCGCTTAGCGACATTGTGTAGAGCATATTTTCATATTTGTAGAGATTGAACATATCGCTCACGTATATATCGCCACTGTCAATTGTTGCATCAAATGATAGTGGTGCGGCAAAAGAAATATCAGCTCCCGATATTGCCAATTGTAGGCTATGTATAAAATCTATAAACCTCGACGAACCGAAATAGGCATCGCGGGTGCTCATTGCTGTGTCGATATATCCGATGCGTTGCGATACGAACGCTTCAACTGCCATTCGTTGCTCGGCAAACTTTTCCATAAATTCTCTATTAGGGGCATGATTATCTACCTTGTCGAGTGCCGAATTGATTTCGGTAAGTCTAACCTCCCCGCTGTTATCGTCAATTTCGAATGTTGCAGTTACGGTGGCTACTCGGCGTGCATTGTTGCCCGGATTGACCACGACAACTTTTTCTCCGGCATCATTGGTTATTGTAGAGTTGAACAGCGAGTGGTCATGTCCCATCATGACGATGTCAAAACCCGGCACATGTTTTGCTACAAGCAACGACCCGTTTTCTATCGTGTTGCCTGTTGTCTTTGTTGAATCTCTTCCGGAATGGAATAGCCCTACCGTTAAATCAGGGCATTCCACTTCTTTGATATGTTTCATCCATTTAGCTGCCGATGTTGTCATTTCTTCAAATCGCATTCCGCTCCATAAATTTTCCGGGAGCCAACCGGGTACTGCCGGTGTTATCAATCCGAGCACTGCGATACGAACACCACTACGCTCTATTATTGTGTAGGGTGGGAGATATGGCTCATTAGTTGATGTTGAAATAACGTTAGCCCCAAGTGTTGGTGACTTTTGTAGCGAAATCCAACGGTCATACACACTATACCCTGTTTCGATGTCGTGATTACCCACTGTGCATGCGTCATATTCCATGAAATTCATCATTGCCGACGTGATATGAACAGAGACTGTGTCGATGAAATTGTAATAGTAGACTGTGGGTTGTCCTTGCAAAATATCTCCATTGTCAAGTAGCACCACATGCTCCTTCCCAACCTCTTTGCGAACGGAGTCTACATAACTATACACTCGTGCCAATGAGCCTCGTGATGGCGTACGATTTATAAAATCTTCCGGATAATAATTCCCGTGCACGTCGGATGTCTCAATGAGTTTGATTGTGACCTCGCGCGCACTATTAGTGAAGCATGCCATGCAGCATACTAATATTGCTATTGCTAACCGTTTCATTTATCCCTATAATGAACCTCTTAGAAGATAGACACCCAAAAGAAAAGCTATCAACATCACGATTGTGAACACCAATAATGCTGTGTTCTTCAATCTGTTGCTAAATAGCAACATTCCCATTAGCGCACCGAATGGCGCTATTAATGATGCTATCCACACCAATGCGGTAGACAACTGGCCGCGACCGGTTTGGGCTCGAAAATACTCTGCTCCATGGAGCGCAAATGCGAGTATACTGACAATTCCTGTTATTATAATTAATTCGTACATAGCCGAGTTTTTTATTAGTTAATTATGATTTTAGAAATGGATAGGAGTATTTGCTGCTAATGCTATAACTACATATGCCAATGCAACCGCTACAAGGAAGAGAAGTAAATACAGCCACCACCATGAGCGTTTCTTTTCATGATATACAATTACGTAGTCATCTTCTATATCCTCTACAACCATTTCACAATCTGAATATTGTGGCTGTTGTGCTACGTCTTTAATTTGTATCTTTAACGTGCTACCCGCTGCCAAGTCGTCTGTGCCCAAATAAATGCAACCTGAAGCGTCGGTCAATCTTCCTATTCCGACATTTCCTCTCTGCATGATATTGACTGCTCGATTGCCGATTGGCTTCCCGTCGCAACCCACAAGTTGGATTTTAACGGTCCTATCAACAACAATTTCTTCCGGTTCGTCGTCCGGCGTTGGTGGTACAGTCGGTATTGTTGGAGTTGGGATAGTAGGAGTAGGGTATTGCGGTTGCTGAGCTACTGTCAGGTCAAAAGTATATACCATTTGTCCGGGTACTACTTTTAGTGTTAACATTTTAGTGTGTGATGGTACTTCAATCAAAAGTTCATCGCCGGGAACTAATTTACCGAAATATTTTTCCCCATTTTCGTCAAGTGTATGATTTAGGATAACTACTTTACGGTGAATCTTAATCGGAAGATTTACCATCGGATTCCCATTCTCAATGAAGCGGGCGGTGGTGTCTTGACTTCCTGCCGGTAACACCCATGTTATATCGGTAATAGGAGCTTGTGTCGGGAAGCTATATCCCCATGCAGTAAGCATCACATGGTATTTCCCATCGGGAGTTATAGTGTAATAAATACTCCACTCCGATGGTATTGAGTACACAGCTTGCTTCAATTTCTCGTTTGTTCCGAGCTTCTGCATACCTATTCCCTTGATTCGCATAAACTCATTGACTACAGCCTGCTTGTCGTAGTTATCACCTTGAGAAAAACTACGCCATTCATATTCTTTGGGTAGTGTCCATTGTAAAATACCTCCAAAGCCTGCCTCCCATTTTGCAAATATTAATTCTTCAGGAGCCATTAGACGACTCATTGCGTCGTATACTTTGTCATACCCCTCTTTAATCAACGGGCGTAGTTCATTATGGTGGAATTGTACTTTCATCGTCGGTGATGTTTATTTGGTTGTTTCTATTTTTTAACTATTTATTCTGCGCCATTGTCAGGCATCGATTCTGCAGATTCGGGGGATGGCGCTTTACCTAACATTGTTGCTATTTCGTTTCGTACTGTTTCTGTGAGGCTTCGTGGATTTTTATCCAATTCATCAACATATTTATCATAGAGTACCCCCAAATAGCGATATGATTTTATTTTACCTATCTTTGCCTCGCTTGAAGTGAGTACATTTTCAATTTCAATGGCGGAAATTTTATCCCCTTTTGGATTGTCGCGGAATTGTCCTACTGCTACATCGATATCTTGAATAATGCTTTCAAATGTTTCAACAGCTACGCGATAATTGCCTACTTTAATATACAAACTGTCAATCTGTGCTTGTTGCAAATGATTAAGGATTTTTTCTCCTTTGTCATACATGTCAATCAATTGATACTCAGTTGCCGAGACTAACTCCTTGCTATATTTCTTATTGTCGAATTCATTGCATTTCGCATAGTCGACAACTATTTTCAAGAAGGTGTTCAACGTGTCGGATTGCGCTTTTAGTGCCTTTGAATAAGGGCTTAGCTTCTCCAACGTTTTTGACTCTTTTGTCAACTTCTGAGTGTCAATATGGTCAAAGTCGGCATTGTCATCCAATGTTTGCACCTTAAAACCCTGTTCGGCATAAGGCATCACTATTTGAATCACGTTTTGCAATTCGTTGTATTCGCGTTCTTGAATTCCCGCGTTGACTTTAAGGGTTTCAACCTCTTTTTTTAGACTCTCAATTTCATTATTAGCACGAGCCAACGCAATCGAATCAAGCACATGTGTATCATCTGCCGATAATGATTCCTCGGCTGATACGTTCTGACCTATCGCTGTTATTGTCAGCAACAATATTGATATTTTAGCAAATAGCGTATTCATTATTGACATTTTTTGTTGAGATAACTCATTCTGCCAAATATCTCATGTCCGGAGTAAAGATACTTTTCATAGGCCAAATTTACTCGTATATTCGATACTCGTATCGAAAGTTTAGCCTTCTCGTCATTTATAAATGCATCGTCCCCATCTTTTGTCGGTTGCAATTGACTCAATGCAATATCGTAATATGAGCAGATTTCGTCGCCCAATTTGTTGTAGAAGGTCGAACGTGCAGTTTGTAGCTTACTTTCAGTGTTATATATCTCTTTAACCTTCGTTATGGTAGCCAATCGAGTTTGGAATATAGGATTTGAGATAAAATCATTCTTTTGGTTATTGATACGATCTTGATGCGATGACCATGATGCCCATGTGTCGGTCACGTTATTAAATCGGGGACTTAGAGCGAATGATCTATTATTGAAAGAGACAATACGTTGATATAAAGAGTAGACATTGCTCACCTCCACAATCTGCGGCTTTTTGGCATACGATTTCTCATTCATTATGATGCTTTGCAATCCGGCATAATTGTGCGCAAGTTTTTCATCATCGCAATTTGCACGTGCAAACTCGCGGTCCATCGCTGCAACACATTTCTTCGACGCGGTTTCATTAATTAGATTTCTTAGCGTTTTACTGTCGATCTCATCGATTACTCCGGCATTCTCACTTTGAGCTATCATTGTCAGTTGATGATTGTAGATCTCCTCGTCCCAATCGTTTAATTCGCTCCATTCCCTACTTATGTCACTTCGAAGTTGGTCATGATTGGTTGCCGACAATGCCGCAGTATTTACTACTACCTCTTGCTTTGTTACGAAGGTAAATATTCCGAATATGATTCCGGAAAACACTGCAAATATTAATATCTTCTTTATTATTTTCATATCTATGAACTGGATTGAGAGTATTATGTTTCGCTCAAATGCTCTATTTGATTAAAACGATTTGTTGTTTTTCTTGGATTCTATAATTTTGCTGAGACCGCCATTAAGTCTGTTTGTTAGTTTGTTCGCCAAACCATTAAGACCCAATTTATTTGCCTTGCCTGACAAATTAGTTATGCTCTTCTTATATTCATTTGGGTCGGTCTGGTCGCTCAGTTTTTTTATGTAATTGACAACTTCATTGATGAATTCAACTTTCTCATTAAAGTTGTCATATCCATCCTTATCGGTATAATTTGTGCGACGCTTGTAAATCTTGTCAAATTGCGCGAATGAAAGATTCTCTGCCTTTTCAATTGCCTTCACGTCAACTTTGTACTGCTCCTCAATCTTTTCTTTTGCCGCTTCTTGAAGCTCTTTGGCGATTTCTTCTGCTGTTTTTTCTGTTTGCTTAGGCTCAGATTCAGGCTCAACTTCAGGACTTTTCTTGTTGAATACACCTTTCACCTTTTCTACGATTTTAGTCCCAACGTTGGAATCTGATTCAACATTCTTTGTTGAATCAGCCGAGTTTAAGGAATCTTTCGGCTCTGTTTGTCCCGTTGGCTCTTCCAATTTTGGGGTGTCCTTTTCTCCCTCATCTTTAGGATTAGAAGGTTTAACCTGTTCTTGGGCATCCTTCTCTTTCCCTTGTGGTGCTAATACAAAGAAATAAACTCCGACGCAAATCAAAACTCCACACAACCCGGCTATAATAAATGGAAGAATTTTATTCTTAGGCTTGCTATCTTCCGATGCCTTTATCTCAGGCTCTACAACTGCAACCGGCTTTTCCTTTGGCTGCATATTCAAATATATTATCTGAGCTTCATCATCTATCGCAATGCCACGGACCTGACTCTCGCGTGCTTGATTTATAGAAAAAGTTGTTGAGATTGACTCATGTTTCTCGGTCTCTGGTAGGGTAATGGTGACAACTTTTGTCGGGTCGGCGATTGTTTGACCGGTTTGACGTCCATTGACAAAAATTTTATAGCTACGCCATATTTTTGCCGGGATATTAAGCGTTGACACGTATTGCGATGGGTCGGTTACCGGCACCAATACGATTTCTCCGTATCGACTGAACTCTCCGCGCATCGGGTCGTTGAGCAAATCGCTTATCTGTTCCGGGGTCATAAAGAGATAGGCCGTTGCGGTCAGGTCATCGCTTGTCATCACTGCCTTATAGGGATATGGCTCGGTGGTATAGCGAGCTATAATCTCCTCAAATGGTCGGTCTACTTCGTTGCGTGCTACAAAATGAAATTTTGCCCCATCATAGGTCATGCAATTGCTTTTAAAGGCATTTTGCAGCTCGACAAGCAAATTAAACATTCCCTTTACTTGCTCCTTCACCGGCACGGCTACAGAGATATACAACGTTCCCTCTCGATTAGAATCGCAGGGCGTTACGTTCTTACATACGATGGTGTAAATACTTTTATCGTGAAGATGGCGTATGACAATGAAATCGGTCGCACCCTTTGTGCCGGGATACTGAGCATCGATTACCGGAAATCTATTATCGCCGAGGCTCACCAAGTCGTTGCCAATCCCTTCATTGGCTCGCTTATTCCCTTTTATTTTTAATGAAATAGCCATATCTTAGTCGTATTTTTTGTCGGAGAAATTCGTGATTAGTTGAATATTTTTTGAATATTATTAAAGAATCCTTGGACTTTCTCACCTTGTGCCATCGATGTGATTATATTCATCAATTTATCTGCATCGTAAGCATCATATTCAAAGAGGTCGCCGAGGTAAAAACTTCCCAAACTGAAAGTGAACAGCGACGGTTGATTGTCGGTCGATTTGTTAATTGAATATTTATTACAAATCTCGCGCAATGTCCGGATTGTATTGCCATAGAGTGATTTAATCCTTTCTACCGCAATTGCATCGCGCTCTTCGCGAGTGCCAAGAGTGTCGGCTTTTGTCAAAATGAAATGAATTGCATTTGTGCGTTTCAACACTTCTTTATTCTCCACAAGCATATTCACCATTTTGGATATTACGATATCTTGCTCTACGATGCGTGTAATTGTCGAACCATCTTTGGTGGTCGATGATAGTTTTATCAAACCGTTGGCTGTCGGGTCGATTACGATAAATATTATCTTTCGATTATCACTCGTGAGAATTCGTGTCGCTCCCGTTCCCATATCCTCAAATTTAACTTCATTTTCGGGGTTGAGTGCAATCTTCATTGCAAATTCCTCCCCCGACATCTCTATCAAGTTAATAGGGTAGTTCACTTCACTATTATCACGATATACAGTCCCTTGTATCTGTGCCACAAAGTTCCCGAACGTACGTCCCGGCGCTTTGTTGTTGCGTCGATAGATTGTCAAATTGTCGGCATAAGTGCCACCTAACCCCGATGCTGCATTGTTATAGCTGAAATGGCGTGAGCCCAATAAACCCATCAGCACACACGTTTTGCCAGATGACGGTATCCCGAACAAGAATACATCGGTTG
Organism: uncultured Barnesiella sp.; assembly: GCA_964462445.1. Lineage (GTDB taxonomy): Bacteria > Bacteroidota > Bacteroidia > Bacteroidales > Muribaculaceae > JAGBWK01. Next base: position 62,584 of record CAYWXG010000001.1, read on the forward strand.
CGCCTTTAGCTATCTGAGGATTAGAATTTTCAGGCTGTTCAATAACCGGTAGTTCGATTTTCTCATTGAGTTTTTTATAGGTGTTTTCCGTGCAAACTCCTTCATATATAAGTTCCTCTTTTGTGAAGATTTCTTCATCCAAGAGCAACTTGAGAAAATCCAACTTATAGCTGCCCGGTTTCTCTTTCATCTTTTGAATTTCCGACCTTTTCAGCTCATAAAACAATTCAGTAGCTTTCGGGATAAATGGCGATTGGGGCTCTTCGCTGATATAATCCGAGAGTGTCACCAAGTCGGCATCGGTCGATACCCCTTTCCATAATTCTTGTGATTTTAGCATTTCGCGAGCCTCAATGCAGTGCATCCCGTTGGGGAATTCTGTCAGATACCGATTAATGAGCACGGCGCTGTCGGTATCTGTTAGCTCCCACACTCTGTTGTCGATTTCCGTTTCATGCGATGTTGTTGGATATTTTCTGCGATGAGTCAACAACGATGATATTGAATTTTGGTCCACGACATCCCAATCATTATGCTCTACATCAGCAGTCAGTGCCTGATATTTTTTGCGAGCTTTGTTTACCATATTCACGTTCCCGGGATAGTTTCCGTAGCGCGATATAAAGTCTTTCAATATTGATGCCATTGTTGTGGTGTCGCTTGTTGCCGTCATTGCTTCAATCTCTTTCCATCTTGCTATCGCTTCCGGAGAGGGGATATTTTGAAGCTCATTTTCTATCGCCTTAAATTTGGGCGTGTCCTTATATTTCAGCAAATCTTGCGGAAATTTCACCAAGCCTTGGCTTATATATTTTTTTATCTGGTCAACGCTCTGCGACATCACCATGTTCAACTGCGTCTCGGTTAGTGCCATCTCTATCTTGTTTTATTTCTTGTCTGAATAGGTTGGTTTTTGATATAGTATTGCGTCAGCTCGCTTGTTGATTACAACACGTTGACACCTTCTTTATTGGAAATATTTTGACCATTCCCGATTGTTGTTTTTGCCGAGCGCGGGGTCATTAAATATTGCACGAAAATAATCGCAATAATTAAGATATATATCACCAAGGGTAACACCTTAAAATCGCTCGTACTGCTTATACTCTTCTCAAATTTAAGGTCGGGCACAGAGATTTTTACTGTTTGATTCTCTTTCTCAAACATATATACTCCCTCATTGTCCACTATCACCGGAAGTTTCCCATCTTCCGACAACTCGTTTAAATAGGTTGCTATTGCCGGAGCCAATTCTCCGGGCACTTTCGACTGTAGTCCTATCGACATTAGATCCCATCCTTTGACATCTGCCGACCATTTATTGAGCACTGAATCTACATTCTGCTTATATGTGCGATAGGGTGCAACTCCTGTCTTCCCGGTGTTGCCCAATAGCAATTGGCGTTCTTGGAGCATCCATGTCTCGATATCGGCGGGCGTTTTTATCGCTGCATCGTCAAAATATGCAGTCACATTGAGGTCCTTTTCTGAATCGATTGCCGCATGCAAGCCGGTGGTTGTGATTGCCAATGCCGACTGTTCAGCTTTTTCATATTCGCTAAACATCCCGCGCAATCTGTCAACATCGCTTACAGCCACTTTTTGCAATTCATCTTTGCTTGTCAAAACATCAACGAAATGCATCACGTAGCGTGCCGGAAATACTGCTGCCGCTAAAAACAATACGATTGCTCCGATTTCTACCTTTTTCCATCGCGCAAAATTGTTGTCAATCTTTTTGCTTTGAGTCGCAGCTTCGAGTATCAAACTCAGCACTATCACTGTCCCTAATGCAATCCCGATTGATGCGCCCATGCTACCCGAGGTTAGCATTAGTGAGCCCATAAATGTGAAAAATCCCAGCAGAGCCAATCCTGCAAGAGCTATTATATTTCCTATGCCTACGCGGCTTGATTTGTCTCTTGACATATTTCGTTATTTTCTTTTGTTTCTGTTTTTATCGGGAGGTGGGGCCTTTTGACCTATCCCACCTCCTCCTGTTTTTTATTATATGTTATCGTTGCTTCTGACAAGATAATAAGAAGATCCGTCCGACGAACCGCCGTAGTACGATACACATTCAAGCATTCCGTTTGCTCCGCGTTTGCATTCTATTGTTACAGGTGAAAACGGCGTGGGGCAAGTCGGTGATGTCGCATTCCCTTGTTGACGTATTGTCAACTTATCGTTGCGCAACTCGCTTTTGAATGCTGCGCTGTGTTTACACCCGCCGTCGGTCTTGTAATAGATGGTTCCACTGTTGATTGAATTGAATTTCAGATATATGTGTGTCATCTCTCCCGTTGGTTCATTGGTCTCCGAATCTGTCACTATTCTCTCTTCGGTGGTTTTCCACAGCCCTTTGATACTGTTGGGATCCTCTTTAATTTCGTCGAACTTCGCAACATTGCCTCCGGCAGCTTCAAGAGCATCGCGCACCTGTATCAACTTCCCGATATGACCATTACGGTCAACTACCTTGCCGGTCTTGTCTAATATCTCGATAATCTCTGTATTCGTAAGATTCGGATTTACCGACTTCATCAATGCTACTGCTCCCGATACTATTGGTGCGGCCATCGATGTGCCGGGGCAGAACCCATATCCGTTGGCAGGTCCTGCACTATATATATCAACACCGGGGGCTGAAATAGTTGAGTAATTGATACCTTGTGATTCGTAATTACCATAGTTGCTGAAATCGGCTTTCTTCAAGTCCTGTCCTACGGCACTTACTCTGATGGTGCTTTCGCCTCGCTTGGTCTCATCCATCCCCGACAATACGTTGCAATTTCCTGCTGCCCACACTATGGTACAATTCTTTTTGTCGGCAAGTTTGAACACATAGTCCCACACATCTTCTTGGTATTTATCAACTTGGTTGATATATTCCAGCTGTGTGTTTACCGGCAAATTTTGTGCTTCCGGGGGAAACATTTGTTGAAGCGACAAATTGATGACATCGGCACCTTGGTTGATTGCATACAGAACACCCTCAAGCATCGCACTCGACGACATGTGTGCGCCCAACGAGATTGGCATCAATTTGCAATTTGGTGCTAATCCTGCCGCACCGACTCCATTGTTAAGCGCTCCTACGGCAAGTCCGGCTACGTGCGTCCCGTGATAGATTATTGCATCATCCGGATTGTGGAATGAATATGGTCCGGGTGGGGGCATGACATTGCGCGACCTACGTTCAACACTGAACGGCTTAACCACGCGACCCTTGAATTCCGGGTGGGTGATATCAATATAACTGTCAATAACTGCAACTACAATATCTTCAGAACCTTGCGTAATTTCCCATGCCTCATATGTTTGGATAGGTGCGAAATGCCAACTCTTCTTCTGGCTCTTAAACGCCGGGTCATTATATTTCGACCCGTTGGTTGCCGAGTTATTGAACATTACATCGTCAAACAACTTGTATTCAATATCCGTGATTTCTTGTTGGATTCGATTTTTTACATTCTCGCGTTCCGTAGGATTAACCATGATTTGCATCAAACCGGCCTCCGGATTGTAATATTCAATGTTGACATTGTCATCGGGATACATTTGCTTGAGTTTGCGTGCAAACTTTTTGAAATTTTCCTCTGAATTGTCCTCTAATATTACGTCTATGAGAGTCCCGTCAATCTGCTTATAGGGGTCATCTTCCGGGGTTATTATATACTCGGGCTTCGGCTCTACTCTGCGATTTTCCTCAGGACTCGGCAACTCCTTGATTGGTTCTTGGAAATTATCTTCAGGTAATGGCTCATTGATAATATCCATCAATTCCTCATCATCTTTGAACCGCTCGTCTACTATATCGCCGTTCTCATCGATATATTCCGGAATTTCAATATTAACATCATTAACATCGTCCTCATTAAGGTCATCGATATATGTAGGATCATCAATTAAATCTATGCCTTCTTTGTTTGACTTGCTACTACTATTTTCGGGCAATGAATGTAGCCATCTCAATAGTATTAGGAATCCGAATAATAGAATTAGAAACAAGAGATAGCGCCAAATCAGTCCACCTATTGGTGCCGGTTTATCTTGATTTCCCCTTTGATTTTCTATATTAATTCGTTTCATCTTTTTTTGTTTAAATGGTAATTGAGAGGATTTAAACACGATTTTGTATTACTTGATAAGGCGATCAATCAATTGCCCGATTCGTTTGTTGGCCTCAATATCATAATCTATTATCTGACCCTTAAGCAAGAACGACACTATCATATATTCTATCCATTTGAAATAATTATCCTCAAATGCTTTTGTCACTCCGTCAGGACGATCGATAAGTTGATTAAACATTTCGGTCAACTCCTCGGCGGTGTAGTTTTCTGCGTGATCTTGGGTGATATACTCTAACGGGTCAAATTTTATCGGATTTTCATCAACAAGGCGATTGGCGACGTCACGTTCTTCTTCACTTCGCATGCTATAACCTAAATCGCTGATGAAATCATTGATTTTCGATGCCATCAAATCCGCTATCAAACTGATATTGATGCCACTGATATTGATAACCTTTACATGCTCCTCGATTGTCTTATCAAGAACTTCCTCAAGATTAAGCTTGCGTGCTGTCAGTTCAATATTGTCAACTAAAGCCGACATCTCTATCGGGTCAAATGCGCCGTTATCGCACAACTTATTTATCGACTCCGGTTTCTTGATTGAGTCTTTCCATGTCTCATATACGGTCTCTGCAATTATTGTCGAATTTGTCTTGCGTTTGAAATCCCCGGCAAATAGTTTATTCGCATCAACTCCCTTTTCTGCCAAGAATTTTTCTGCCGACTCTCTATCCGGAAGACCATAACTTACCATTACGCATTCCCATTTCATATCTGTGGTCTTGCATCGGTCAAGACGCTTGCCGATATCCTTGCGGATGATTTCATAATTGCGTGTATCATTGACCGAATCATTCATCATCGATGAGTTAACAAGGTCATAGATGCTGTTGTAAAGGGTCTTTTCAGTGGTTTGCAATTCGCGAATCATTCTTCCGAAGAAATAACTATCATTATTGCATGAGAATATCAACTCGCGACGTATTGCGCATGCTTGATTCATATCTTGCAACAACTGTGTCGCAGCATCGTCGGCATGATAATATCCTTTGAGAATATCATGAAGTGCCTTCCCGATATTTTTTAGCGTGGTTGATGTTTGCTCTTGGCGAGCATTCTCCATATTCGACGCTGCCACTGCAAGTTGCTGGAACAAAAACAACGCGCCATCGTTATTTTGTGTCGCTGCAACATCCCATGAGCATGCTGGATTGGCAAAAAATTTCTGCGTATACGGACTTTCGATAAACGACTGTCGCATTCTTTCGTAATACACATTATCCATTGCCGATTTTTGCTCGCATCCGGTTTCTCTAAATCCGGTGTATAGGTTGTTCCCCTTTCCGGTGTCGCCTGAATATTTATAGTCGCGGAGCAAATATGTGTTCTTAAAGGTGTCCCCTTCGGTTATCCAATTTTGGAACCAGTCAGCGTCATTTCCATGAATCACTTCTTTGTATAGAACTACATTAAAGCGGTCGCCCCAACGCTGGTCGATAGCGTTACGCGAATTGGCAACATCATCGGCATTAGCATCTGCCATTGTCATGTCGATGTTGAATTTTGTCGCTATCAAGAAGAATGGTGATACTCCTCCGGTCAACTTTAGAGTGCGTGCTCTGTGTTGAGAGGTCTCTCCTACATATTGCTTAATCCAATTTTCTATCGTCAGATATAACGTGTCATCATTTCGTTGCGCGTTATCGTGGCAGAACAATAATATATTGATTAACCCGCAGTCGCTATATCGATTAAACAAATATGCTACTTTACCACGAAGATACACATTGGCGTCATTCGACATTGCACTCTTGGTATCGGTCTTGTCAAGATTTTCCTCTTTGAGCTGATTGCGGGCACGTGCTCCCGGGAAGTCGAGCAAGTCGGTGTGCTTGATGATGTCTTTTTTGAATGGCTTATTGGGCAATACGCCTCTTACCGTCGGGTCGCTTATCATCGTCATGTCATAAGTCAACTCCGAATTCAAAAAGCGTTCTTCTACCTTGAACACCGCCTCGGCGCAGAGTGCCGACAATTCGCTCTTGTCATATCGGTCTATGACCTTGGTCCCGCCGTCAGAAGTCTTGATGATTACTTTTGTGAACGATGATTCTTCGCTCTTGTCTTTAATATTCAACTCATTGATACGTTGCACCGACATCAATGTCTGATTTGTATTGAGTACTGCCTCTATAGGTAGATACACCTGTTTGGCATAACTTAAATTGCGCAATGCTTCGCTCAAGTGTTGGAATAATTTTGTCAATGTTGCATTGCCATGCCATAATGGTGCGAATATTTGACTCCATTCCGATGCCTCCACATTGCGGGCAATTAGTGCTACTCGCTCAAAATATGGCGAACGCATCAGAGATTGAGTGTTCCCCGACGTGCTGCGACGTAGATAATCCTTCATGTCGAGAATATCATCTTCGACTACTACCGGATTGCTCAATGGCTGAAGCTCTTTATATGTTTCATATATCTCGGTTGAGATTTTATTCAACTCATTGTCCGAATAGCTTTGATAGTCGGTTATGTCGTTATGATATCCGTCGCAAAGTATTGATGCAATCTCACTCATGCCGAGCAATTTTATCAACACCGGATATTCTGCGTTATAGCGGCCGGGGTCGTTGGCAAATGTTGTGAAACGTGTCACCACTCCGGTTGCCTCTACATTATTAGTTATAGGATTAATCTCCTTCACAAAATCATATTCGCGAGTGGGGGTTACCACGGAAAATGGCTTTCCGTTATCGCTAAGCATATTGGTGATAACATACGACTTCCCCTTTTGACTCTCTCCGTAGGCTGCTATCGCCGGATTTTCAGGCTCCGTAGCGGCAAGTTTGCGCAAGCGGCAGCGCTCATTCACCAATTGTAGAAAGCGCTGCTCATATTGGTCCGGCTTATTCACCTTGAGCCATGCCAACGCATCATTGATATTATTTATCTGGGCTTGTATGGAATTTTTCATGACTGTTTTCTTTTTATCTGAGTGAAAGTTCAAATTCACCTTTATCAAGCCAATGCTTGCCGTCGGCTACTATCGATTGCTGTACTATCTCAATTGTGGATTTTGGAAGTGTGTTCCCTTGCATATCGGTCACTTCCTCTATTTCCACCACCTCTCGGTCATCTTGATATGAACGTGTCAATGTGATGCGTACCGGCTCATGATTCTTCCCTGCAAAATAGATGCCGTAGAGTGGGCGTGCTTGATATAACGCCGAATCAAACTGTTTGCAACCCAAGAACACCGGGAATGAGCCAATTGTTGTCGATGCATTTGACTTGTCGGGGAACAACAATGACTTCTTCACCAATTGTGTCGATGCATCATAGAAACCTATGAAATTGGAGGTTGGTTTCATCTGGCGTATCATCTCCTTGAAATCAATACGCAATCCATTGAAGCCTATCGTTGATGCCATGTAGCCTACCATTGCACCCACTGCAACTACCGACTTCTGGTCATAGAAATATCCCTGACCATCGGCAAATGGATACCACGTGCCTACACGATAATCATTTAAACAAATAATCCTGTCGGGCGACATCGGATAATATTTGATAAACAATTCAGGTATTGCATCTATTGTTGTCGGACGTCCGGCCATGACTAATATGTCGCACTTATATGCATAGAGCAATATCGACAATTGCTTCATCAATGGCTCCATCGTTGTGCGAACCATCGACGCTATCTCTTCCGGGTCATAGCGCCACGACAACTCCTCAAATCTAAAGCCGAAATGATTAGCGAAATGATTGAGCAAATGTTCCGACGGTTTCAAATCACCGAAAATTTCATCATAGGTGTAGACTCGCGACGGGAATTTGCGACGTAGCAAATCCATCATCTTGCGTGCTATCGGCACCGAAATCTGTGTGTTGAAATCTACGCGCGCATGACGATCTTTAAACGACATCATTGCGCTATCATATCCAAAGAAATCGCGTAGCAACACTGATGCAAAGTATCGTGTACGCTCCTCTCTGCGTTCCGGTGACTGACAACCGATAATATCCTCTACGTAGGTGCGATACACGTCGGTATACTTCGCTTTGGTGCATGGCAACAATCGCAACTCTTCATCGCTCATTGATATCAAGCGGGCGAGCAATGCACTATGTATGCTTCCCATAAACGCGATTCCGGTCTCTGGCCCTTCTATTACATAGCGTTGTACGATTGTGCGCAATATATCATCTCCTGCTACATAGAAGCTATCATAGAAATGGGGCACAGGAACTATCGAACTTTGCTCCTCTCCCTCATATTTGTAGGAACATATCATGATGTCGGTTGTCCCGGCACCTATATCGATTGACCCTATTGTCAAAGAGTTGTGTTCATATCCATCTTCAATGAATTCTTTCCTGCGGTGTCCCTTCGCTTCAAAGAATTGATCGATTTTGCCATTGTAGCGTTGTGCTATCTCTGCATAGAGATATACAAGCTGGCACGCTGAGGCCTCGTCATAGCTCCATTGGCGCTTATCAAGCATATCATAATCGTCGGTATTCTTCAACGCTTCCGGTGAGGGTATCACAGTTATAGGCGTTAGTGAGGGATTGCAACGCAACATTGCCTTCTGTGCATCTACCATGCTTTGGCGCAATGTAATCTGTTCGGCACGTGGCATTGCCGTAGGGCATGTAATTACTACGTTGCGCAATCTACGGCGACAATCTATTTTCCCATGCTTTGTTCTGAACTTCGGCGAGTTGATTTGGGCGATAGCCTGTTGTAACACTTCTACCATAACAAATGTCATCATCGACGAACGTGAATAATGACAATCAGTGTCGGTTTCTTCTGGCATCATATCAAAGATATTCACCGTGTCGGCTTTCTCTTTAAAGGTGCCTCGTTCATCAAACATATCGGTGAAATTCTGCAAGAAGATATTAGGCGATTGTCTGACATTGAACGGGTCGGTATCGGTGATGAGATATTCCCATCTCGCTTGAGATTTTTTCTTATCCCACAAATATCGTTTGGGCGATGAATAACTGTTGGCTCGTTCGGCAATTCCGCTATCTTCTATCGAATGATACACCAATAAGCGTGCTTCTTCTCCCACGCGTACAATGCTCTTCCAATTAAATGCCTCCTCCGGCAATATCAAGTCGTTGCCAAAATCCGCACGACGATACACTAATCGCATATCAAACGGATTCTTGTATGTAATCCATGGTGAGGTGAGGTTGCGCAACTCAAGCATTACTGAGCGCGTGAAATCTCCATCTTCAAACAATACACCACATGTGCGCGAATTGCCGATATCAAGTACCATATCTACATTCACATCACCATCATTCGGATTATATAGAGTGACATTGGGTGATACTCCGCTCAATCGCAAGAAGTTGATTAGATAAATATAGTATGCTATAAATTTATATCGGTGGTGCACCAACTTTTCCGGGTCTACACCCAACAGCGATGCAACATATTGCGATATAGCGTCTTGGTCCTCTTGGACTGATAGAAAATTAAACAGCAAATCCGGCTTATTGCATAAAGCAAATGTCTTTTTTCGCTCTGACTCATCAAAGAAATAGGGGAAATAGATCGACAACGGATTTTCTGCCAAATGAGTGTCAAATGCCCATGTAAAACTATATTTCGACGACCCTTTGACACTCCCTTCTCCTACGCGACGTATTCGTACTCTACACCATCCCATCGGAACTCCTGTGGTTGTGCCAGTTGCATCTGTCTCAAACATCGGCATTGGCAACCATTTATCCAACAGCAATTCAAATGCCGGCAATTTATCTATCGGATTTGCCGGATTTTTTATGCGGTAGCTCTCAAAGGTGTTGATATTGATTATTGAATCATCTTCATCGCCATACGACTCCAATAATTCCGTCGATACATCATCGCGCATTTTGGGTACTCCGGTCTCATCAAGTTCCTCACTTCCGTTTTGATGTAATGAGATATAGCCTTCGCTGCGAAGCTGCTTCACCGGTATCCAACAATTCTTATCTATGTGATTGAATAGCAAATCAAAACTGATATGACCGTCAAAAGGATCGACTGTCTCAACAAATGAATACCGTAACATTCTTCCACTTGGGAGTGCAAACGGCTCCGACGAGTTAAATTCAAGTTCATTGGTCGTAAACTGAATGCCGGTATCAGTAATAAGGTGTAGGTCCATAATAGAAATTGATAATTAGGCTTAAGCCTGTTGTGGTTTTTATTTGGCATTGCCGTTAGGTTTTAATGGTAGGCTATGCCATTGTATATTCTGCAAATATAATTAATATTGTTTAATATATGTGCGATTTTCCTACATATTTATTCATTTTTTTTCTTCTTAATTCACATTTTTTCTATCATTTCTCCTCTTCTGATTATAGATCGCTCTTTAGAAAGAATCCATTTCCCCTTTACAATATTTCCAAAGAAACCTTCACCCAATGAAATGCCGAAACACGAAGTGGAAGTAGTGCAGCGTTGAGGAATTCAGACAATGAATTAATCCTCGTCTGTGTCATCATTTGATTTATGATATAGTGCCCCCCGAGCCTAAATATTAAGAATGCTAATGCTGCAATACGTCCAATATTCAAATATTTGCTTTATTTTGATTTATGCATATAGATGATTATTGCTTTATTTTGACGGATTTGGGTAATGAGGTATTCTTACATCCTACAATCAGAGTATTTGATTTAGTCTCAATTATTGCGTTGCAATTATTTCGAGAATCATAAATTTTATTCTGAGGATCTATAATTATCGTTGATAATCCGGGACAATCATGAAATGCGAATCTGCCAATTTTAGTTACTGATTTGGGTATCTGAACTTTTGGCAGGTTGGCACAATCGCTAAAGGCATATTTCCCTATACATGTTATAGTATTTGGGATTGTTACTTTCTTTAATTCAACACATGAGGAGAATGCGCTCTCTCCAATTGATATTACTTTATAGGTTGTGCCCGCATAATTTACTGAGGTTGGGATAGTGACGTTGCCGGTGTATTCATTAGAATAGGTAAGTGAGTTCTCCCCTTTATATGTGATTTCGACGGTTTTGTTGTTGAATGATAGTTTCCTATAATAGATTCCTGCAACTTCAATATCGTGAGCGAAAGCATGATTGATACCGACAAGTATCATTATAATAATTATCCAAGATTGGCAACTACGGCATTTCATAATAAAATGTTTGTATTTTTCTATCCCCAAATATAATAAATCCTCAACACGTAAAGAAAAATATGTCGCGAAAAAAACGCAATATATATCATAAAATAATTATAGATGGTGCCGTGGCTTTAAATAGTCAAAACTCTTTGCCGGTGGAATTCGAAAATTGTTTTTCTCTGCTCAAATTGTTTTTGATGTATTATGTTGTTTGAAATTTTATTATTTTTTGGTCTATTTTTCTGACATTTTGCCATATCTTGCGCGAATATTTAGAATAATGGAAATTTTTCTTTAAGTTATATCTGTTTTACAATAAAAATTACTACTTTTGCAAAAAATCAATGTAAATTTTATTACTCACCGTTATGAAGAAACATAACTTTTATGCAGGCCCATCTATCTTGAGCCAGTACACTATCAAAAACACTGCCGACGCAGTGCTCAATTTTGCTGATACAGGTCTCTCTATTCTCGAAGTGTCTCACCGTAGCAAAGAGTTCCAAGCCGTTATCGACGAAGCTAACGCGCTTGTGAAAGAATTGCTCGACGTCCCCGCAGGTTACGAAGTAGTTTTCCTCGGAGGTGGTGCAAGCCTTCAATTTGCGATGGTGCCCTTCAACCTTCTCAAAACTAAAGCTGCCTATATCGATACCGGTGTTTGGGCTAATAAAGCTATAAAAGAAGCTAAACTTTTCGGCGATGTTGAGGTCGTTGCTTCTTCTAAGGATGCTAACTACACTTTCATCCCCAAAGATTACACAATACCTGCCGATGCCGACTATTTCCATTTTACTACCAACAACACTATCTACGGTACTGAAACTCGTAAAGACATCGACTCTCCCGTGCCTTTGGTGGCTGATATGTCGTCCGACATCTTCTCTCGTCCTATCGACGTTGCTAAATACAACTGTATTTATGCCGGTGCGCAGAAGAACCTTGCTCCGGCAGGCGTAACTATAGTCATCGTTAAAGAAGATGCTCTCGGTAAAGTGGATCGCCCTATTCCCACTATGCTCAACTACCAGACTCACACCTCTAAGGGCTCAATGTTCAACACTCCCCCCGTGCTTCCTATCTACTCTGCGTTGCAGACTCTTCGCTACTACAAGCAACTCGGCGGCGTGAAAGAACTCGAAAAAATCAACATCGAAAAAGCTGCAATCCTCTACGATGCAATTGACTCAAGCAAATTGTTCGTTGGTACTGCCGCTGAAGAAGACCGCTCTTTGATGAACGTTTGCTTCGTGATGAAACCCGAATATGCTGAGCTCGAAAAAGAATTCGTTGAATTTGCTTCTGCTAATGGCATGGTAGGCATCAAAGGACACCGTTCTGTTGGTGGTTTCCGTGCATCGCTCTACAATGCAATGCCTATTGAAAGCGTTAAAGCTCTCGTTGCTTGCATGAAAGAATTTGAAGCTAAACACTAATCTATTGATATTTTATGAAAGTATTAGTTGCTACCGAGAAGCCCTTTGCTGCTGTTGCAGTTAATGGTATTCGCGAAGAAATCGAAAATGCAGGATACGAACTTCTCCTTCTCGAGAAATATACAGATAAAGCCGACCTCCTTAAAGCTGTCGCAGATGTCGATGCATTGATTATTCGTTCCGACAAAGTTGACGCTGAGGTGCTCGACGCTGCAAAAAATCTCAAAGTTGTTGTGCGCGCAGGTGCCGGTTACGACAATGTTGACCTTGCTGCCGCTACAGCCCACAACGTGTGTGTTGAAAACACCCCGGGTCAAAACTCTAACGCTGTTGCCGAACTCGTTTTCGGTATAGCTGTGATGGCTTTCCGAAATATGTATAATGGCACTTCGGGTGCTGAACTTAAAGGCAAAACTCTTGGTATTCACGCTTTCGGGCAAGTTGGTCGCAATGTCGCTCGTATCGCTAAAGGCTTCGGAATGGAAGTCTCTGCGCTCGACCCCTATTGCCCCGATGAAGTGATGATTGAAGCAGGTGTTGTTCCTGTTCATTCTGTGGAAGAACTCTACAAAAACAACCAAGTCGTTTCGCTTCACATTCCCGCCACCGATGAAACTCGTAAATCGGTTGGTAAGCAACTTCTTGAACTCATGCCTAAGGGTGGTTTGCTCATCAACACTGCTCGTAAAGAAGTTATCGACGAAGATGGTTTGATTGCTGCTCTTGAAGCTCGTGCCGATCTTAAATACGTTGCCGACATCAAACCCGATGCTGCCGACGTAATGAACGAAAAATTTGAAGGTCGTGTATTCTTCACTCCCAAGAAGATGGGCGCTCAGACTTCTGAAGCAAATATCAACGCCGGTATTGCTGCTGCTCGTCAAGTCGTTGCTTTCTTGCGCGATGGTATCGACCGATTCCGCGTTAATAAATAATCCATAAAAGGTATTTACTATAATATAGTGAGCGGAAGAGGGTATTTTCACTCTTCCGCTCTTCATTAAATCTATTGCGGTGTGAACGTTCTGATTCTCAATTCAAGTCCGCGACGCAACGGTAATATCTCTCGACTCTTGCAACATGCAGCCAAGAGGGTAGTGGATGCCGGTGCTTCTTGCCGTGTCATTAATCTTTACGACAAAGAAATTCGCAACTGCATTGGATGCATGGAATGTCGTTCTCGGTTGTTGTGTCCTATTCCCGATGATATGCCGATGATTGCCGACGCAATAAAGTCGGCCGATCGTATTATTATTGGAGCTCCATGCTATTGGGCAAATATGCCGGGTATTCTTAAGTCGATGTTCGACCGACTCGCTTATTTGTTTATCTCCGAGGGGAAATATGGAATTCCCTCTCCGCGACTTAAAGGTCGACGTGCTTTAATCATTTCTACTGCTACTACACCTATGCCTTGGGCTCGTCTGTTTGGTCAAACTTCAGCTACCGTTAAATCAATCAAGCGTATTTTTAATATGGGTGGCATCTCTACTATCCCCGCCTTGCAGATTGGGGGGACGTTGAAACGCAATATTGATGAAAAAGATTTTCGCAAACTCAACAAAAAAATTTTCTCTCTTCTTCGTTGACAATGAAACCTATTGTTTCCGAACCTGTTCGCGAACGACTTTGGAATAAAAACTATCTCAAAGTTTGGAGTGCCAACTTTATGCTCTTTTTCTCATTCATGTTGCTCACTCCTTTATTTCCACTCTATCTGAGTGAAACTTTCGGCGCATCCCGACAAGAAATCGGTCTCGTGCTTTCCGGTTATACCATTACGACTCTTCTTGTGCGACCATTTAGCGGATACATTGTCGACACCTATTCTCGCAAAATAGTCCTACTTATCACGTATGGTTGCTTCGCTCTGCTTTTCGGAGGATATCTTATCGCCGGCTCTTTATGGGCTTTTACTGTTGTTCGCACACTGCATGGTTTCCCTTTTGGAGCTGCAACTGTTTCTAATTCTACAGTAGCTATCGATGTCTTACCTTCTTCGCGACGCACTGAAGGAATTGGATATTACGGACTTAGTAATAATATTGCCACAGCGATAGGACCTACTGTCGCATTGATGATTTTTGGACTCGTTGGAAATTTCGATTTCCTCTTCCTTCTTGCGCTCCTTATCGCTCTCGGTGGTTTGGCTATTAACTCTTCGCTGACCCTCAGGGAGCATCCCAAAGTTGCTCGACCAAAACTGTCGCTTGATCGCTTCTTCCTATCCAACGGCTGGAGCGAAGGGCTCGCTATGGTATGTTATGCTTTCTCATATGGCGTTTTAGCCACATATATTGCTATATATGGCAAAGAAGAATTGCAAGAAACACAATGCGCCGGATTCTTCTTTATGCTACTTGCTATCGGATTGATTTTATCAAGATTGACCGGGAGTCGCACTTTGCGCAAAGGTAAAATTGCCGAAAATGCTTCTATCGGACTTGTGATTTCTCTGTTCGGTTACTTCCTTTTTGCCGCCGTCCACACAGTATGGGCTGTTTATGCTGCTGCTTTGATTATTGGATTAGGCAATGGACACATGTTCCCCGCATTCCAAAATATGTTCATTAATCTTGCATCTAACGAACAACGTGGCACTGCCAACTCAACCCTTCTCGTTTCTTGGGATATCGGCATCGGGCTTGGTATTCTTGTCGGCGGTTTCTTATCTGAGCATTGGGGGTACTATTCTGCGTTTTGGGGCGCTTGGATTGTCAACCTAATTGGGGTCGCCTTCTTCTTCCTATACGTTCGTTCCCACTATCTCCGCAATCGATTGCGATAACTTAATTCCCATGATGTCACTCATCTCGTAGCAACATACTATGTCATGATTTCATCTCTATAAATTATGTAGCGCACCGAATGCTTCATCGACTTTGCTCACCTCGATAATGTTGATTTTGAATTTCGACGTGTCAATTCCTTTCAAATTGTGGCGGGGGATAATGATGCTTTCCATACCTAATTTTGCAGCTTCCGATATTCGCTGCTCAATGCGTGTCACCGGACGTATTTCGCCCGTTAATCCTACTTCTCCGGTCATGCACACTTTTCGAGGTATCGCTATATCTATATTCGACGACAACACTGCACATATCACGGGCAAATCCATTGCCGGATCGGCCACCTTCAATCCTCCGGCAATATTCAAAAACACATCTTTCTGTATCAACTTAAAGCCTACGCGCTTCTCAAGCACTGCAAGTAGCATATTCAATCGGCGCGAATCAAATCCCGTAACAGCTCGTTGAGGTGTCCCATACGCCGCCGAACTTACCAACCCTTGTGCCTCGATTAGAAATGCTCGTATCCCTTCGATTGCTACTCCTACCGCTGTCCCCGATAAATTCTCATCGGTTGGCGACAATAACATTTCCGACGGATTGGTTACCTCTCGTAGCCCGCGACGACACATCTCGTAAATACCTATCTCATTCGTATTTCCAAAACGGTTCTTAATTGCGCGTAGCAATCTGTACATATGCTGACGGTCCCCTTCGAAATGAAGCACGACATCTACTATATGCTCCAATACTTTTGGGCCTGCAATCGCCCCATCTTTATTTATATGCCCGATTAGCAACACCGGAACGCCCGATTCCTTTGCATATTTCAGCAACTGAGCTGCACACTCGCGCACCTGACTGACACTGCCCGATGCACTCTCTATGCTTTCCGACGCTACCGTTTGGATTGAATCTACAACAAGTAATTCCGGCTTTACTTCCTCTATGTGCTCAAATATGTTTTCAAGTGATGTCTCGCACACTATGTAACAATTATCCGACAAGCGACCTATCCGGTCGGCACGCATCTTCAACTGTGTGGCACTCTCTTCCCCCGACACATACAATATTCTTCGGGATTTTATAGATAAGATGTTTTGTAGAACCAATGTCGACTTGCCAATGCCGGGTTCTCCTCCTATCAACACCATCGATCCGGCAACAAGCCCTCCTCCGAGCACCCTGTTGAGTTCCTCTGAGGGCATATGGATTCGAGGCTCGTCGAGCGCTTCAATTTCCGACACTTTGCGAGGTTGGCTCTTGCTCATTCGTGCCGGACCTATCGATTTTGACGATCCTTTGTTTGTCGTGACGCGCTCCTCAACCATCGTGTTCCATTCTCCACATTCCGGACATCTTCCTGTCCATTTGGGCGACTGAGCTCCACATTGTGAGCAAAACCATGCCGACTTTACTGTCTTTGCCATTGTCTGGATGTTGTTATTATTTGACTGAATCTATTATCCCTTGCGAAATTGAGATAATACTATTGCTGTTGCTATCGAAACGTTGAGCGACTCTACATGCTGAGCATCGGAAGGGTAGGGGGGGATAAATAGTCGATGATTCACTGCATTGGCAACTTTTGCCGATACTCCTTTCCCTTCATTACCCATAATTATGACTCCTTGACTCTGCAACTCGCTACCATAGATGTTTTCGCCATCGAGAAATGTCCCGTATATTGCAATGTCACCGGGAAGTTGATTTAGCCATTCCGCTAAATCGACATACTTGACTTCTACGCGGGCCAATGCTCCCATAGTTGCTTGTACCACCTTCGGATTATAAACATCGACCGTGTCATGCGAACAAACTATTGTCTTTACACCAAACCAATCACACGTGCGTATTATCGTACCCAAATTACCCGGATCTTGCACTCCGTCAAGAGCCACAACCAATCCTCGTGTATCAATTTTATCAACCACTTCAGGAATGGTCATGACTGCAATCACCTCCGGTGCATTGGACATTGAGGAAATTCGTTCCATATCGGCACGTGAAGCTTTCATTTTCTCAGCCCCGGCTGGAATTTTGAAATCCCCTCGTTCCAACCAGGCATGTGTAGCTACGATCATTCTACATTCAAATGTTTCAATTAGCTCGGAGATGCATTTCGCCCCCTCCGCAACAAACATTCGCAGAGAGCGCCTGTGTTTTGGTTGTTGCAACGATGTTATCATCTTGCGTCGCGACGCACTTAGTGGAGGTATATTGTCGATTTTCATATCCCCAAAGTTAGAAAATTGTTTGCAACTACACAAAAAAGTATCTACCTTTGTCGCTACTTCACAGTCAGAGGTCCGGCTCGTCGCGGGGAGTGCTCAACATTTAGTTGTGCCGCCTGAGGAAAGTCCGGGCAACATAGAGCACCACACTCTTTAACTGAGAGCTATCGGCGACGGTAGAGTAGCGTGACAGAAAACAACCGCCACGATGTCATGTGGTAAGGGTGAAAAGGTGGGGTAAGAGCCCACCGGACGGCGTAGCGATGCGTCGTGCCGCATGTCTTGTGGGTTGCAAGGTCAAGTATACCGACATTTAAGGGTGGCTCGCCCATTGTCGGGGGGTAGACTGCTACGGACCACGCACCCGTGCGTGGCCAAGATAAATGACGAGCCGTTATTTCGCTGTGGGCGTGAGCCTACTCGACTTTAACGACATAACCCGGCTTATAGGACCTCTGACTTATTTTATTCCTTGCAACTTAATCCCCTATAAACATCTGAGTTAATGCTCCTTCGGTTGTTATTGGTAGTTATGAAATCATAAAATTTGGTCTAATGGTCATTTTAGTTGGTAAAACCTTTATAAGTTGCTGATAATGATTAA
>CAYWXG010000002.1:0-79685 GCA_964462445.1 uncultured Barnesiella sp.
AGTTATACATTGATATGCAAACTAACGCAGAACGATGAAACGTGACGACACAAGGGAGAATCTTACTTCGTTATCAGGTAATGATTTGAAAACCGTTCTATTTCATTACCTTGCGTTTCTTTGCTAAATTGCCATTGTTACTATTTTCGAGGTTTTCTGTTTAATGCGTTATGGGTCAGTGACTAACGCACTTTTTCGCTTTTTTTGCTCCGTGAACCGTAATTTTTTATTAAAATTCTTTTACAGGAAATACAGTGTTGATAGTTGCTGTGGATTGTATTTTATTCTGCGTTGACTATATTGGTCAATGTTTTGCTTCCGGGAAAAGGAACCGATATATGCCGGTATTCTTAAGTTGGTACACTACAAACAAACATATCCCGGCAACAATGACACTCAGAACGATGTAGACAGGCAATTCAAACACCGTGTTGCAAATCGAATCGAGCATTTCTCCTGCCGTGGTGAGCTCGGTAATTGATTTAACACCATATATGATGAAATAGTGGAGCAGATATATCTCTAATGTTGCGGTGCCTATAAATGTTAATCCTTTCATTATCCGACTATCAGTCACAAATGTAATTCGATAGAGGAATGAGAAAATAATATTGCAAATGATTATGCCGGAAAATGCTAAAACGTAGGGAACGATTATTTTAATTACTTGATATTCTAAAAGTGTTTCGCGGTATATATATGTCGCAGTAAAGATTGTAATCATAGCGACCAGGCATTTAATGCTTCGGCATATTTGGTTGAACTTATCGATATACATTTTCGCCACAATACCCAATATCACATAGGGGAGGTAGACGGCAACTAATTCCCACGAGAGAAAACCATAGATGGCTTCGGGCAAGATATAGTAATCGGTAAGAGAAGTGACGTAGAAAATCACTTCAACAACCGCGCATACTGCTATCATGGCAAGAATCTTCACCTTTTTTGTGCAGTTTCGAAGAGTAAGGGCCATAAGTAATGGCGCGATTAGGAAAAACATCTCTACCGAAACGAAGGTGAACCAATATCCCCCTTTGTACTTTGTCAGCCACGACTCGGGCCATGTATCGGGGATAAATGCCAGAGAGAAGAGTGCCCAAAAGATTATAGTGGGGTAGAGCTGACGCGCAAGGCGATTGATACTACGCCGTTTAAATAGTTCTTTGGAATAGTTGTCGGTGTAAAGAAAAAATCCGGCAATGAAAAAGAATAATGGCATGCGGAAATGCCCGAAAAAATATTTAATATCGGAGATAGGAGTAGGGGTCAGATAGAGCATAAGATGCCCGTAGATGACTAATAGCATCATAAATCCGCGTATTGCATCGATATGAGAAATACGTGATTTGATATTTTCCATTGACAAAAAGTAAAAACGTGATGATGCAAAGTTACGATATTATTCACACTTTGCCTAATTTTTCCATGAGGAGCAATTTGGTTGAAATAGAAGTTGCATTAAATTTTGTTTGGTCCGAAATTATATTTATCTTTGAGGAAATGATATAAAACAACTACCTTAAATCTAAGAAACAATCTTAATAACCATGGAAGATATTAAGAAAACCTGTCTGCATAACAAGCACGTGGGGCTTGGCGCGCAAATGAGTCCTTTCGGTGGCTTTGATATGCCGATACAATATGAGGGTATCGTAGAAGAGCACAATGCTGTGAGAAAGGCATGTGGTATTTTCGATGTTTCTCACATGGGCGAAGTGTTTGTCAGCGGTCCAGATGCCGAGCGTTTTGTCAATATGATTTTTACTAACGATGTGACCGGCGCAGAGAAAGGGAAATGTCTCTACGGCATGATGCTTCACCCCGATGGCGGTACGGTCGACGACCTTCTTGTCTATGTGCAAGGAGTCAATGATTACCTTCTTGTCATTAATGCCGCCAATATCGATAAAGATGTGGCATGGATAGTGAAAAATGCGGAAGGATATGATGTAAATATCGACCACCAAAGTGACAATATCGGGGAGATAGCAGTGCAGGGCCCCGAAGCTGAAACTATACTTAAAAAAGTAACAGGGCTTGACTCTATTTCAGAACTTACATTCTACACTTTTGCCCATTATCGTATTTATGATGGTGTTGATGTCATAATCTCTCGCACCGGCTACACCGGCGAAGATGGATTTGAAGTGTATGCCCCCCATGAAGTGACACGCAAATTGTGGGACGACTTGCTTGCCGCCGGAGCAGTCCCCTGTGGGCTTGGCTGTCGCGACACCCTACGTTTTGAGGTCGGACTTCCGTTGTATGGCGACGAATTGGCTGATGATATTTCACCTATTGAAGCATCGCTTGGAATGTTCGTGAAACTTGACAAACCGGAATTTATCGGACGCGCAGCCGTCGCAGCGCAAAAAGCAGCCGGTGCGCCACGAAAATTGGTGGGTCTTGAAATCCTTGATAGAGCAATCGCTCGCCATGGCGCTGAAGTGATTGACGCCGACGACAATGTGATAGGGTTTGTTACCACCGGCTATCGAGGTATCTCGGTAGATAAGAGTATTGCAATGGCGTTGATTGACAGCCGATTTGCTGCAATGGATACTAATTTGCGAGTAAGAGTTCGCCGTAAAGTATTCCCGGCTGTAGTTATACCCAAGAAATTCTACAAAAAAAGCTATAAAAAATAATCAAAGAAAAATTTTTCAACTGAAAATACAATTTCAAAAAACATTTAAATCCAAATACAATGAAAACTTATTTTTCTCCCAGTCATGAGTATTTAACTATCGATGAAGAAGGCAATGGCTACGTAGGTATTTCCGATTATGCACAAAAAGCCCTCGGTAATGTAGTATATGTAGATATGCCCGAAGTAGGTGATGAATTTGAAAAAGATGAGGATTTCGGCGCAATCGAAAGTGTAAAAGCAGCTTCCGACCTCATTATTCCTGTAAGTTGCGAAGTGTTGGAAATCAACGAAGCGCTTGCCGACAATCCTCGCCTTGTCAACGAAGATGCTATGGCTAATTGGATTATTAAAGTTAAGCTGACCGATCCCGATGAGGTTGAATCACTAATGGATTTGGACGCCTACAACCAATATCTTGCTACCAATCCTCATTGATTGCGAGATTAAGCAAAAATTAATCTAAATAAATACCAATAATACCATGAGCCACAGATATTTTCCCCACACAGAGGAAGATAAACGCATTATGCTCGAAAAATGTGGTGTTGACACAATAGATGCACTATTTGCCGATATTCCCGAGCAGTTGCGACTCTCGCGTCCGTATGCATTAGGCGCGCAGATGAGTGAAGTTGAGGTGCGTTCTTTTTTTCGTAGACTTGCCGACAATTGCCACTCTCTTGCATGCTTTGCCGGGAACGGGCACTATGACCGTTACACTCCCGCTGTGGTGCAATCTATGATTGCAAGAAGTGAGTTCCTGACCTCTTATACACCATATCAGCCCGAGATTTCTCAGGGCACTTTGCAATATATATTTGAGTATCAAACAATGATAGCGCGTCTCACCGGGATGGAGATTTCCAATGCGTCGCTCTACGATGGGGCTACCGCTACGGCAGAGGCTATGATTTTGGCATCGGGAAATTCGCGCAAACGTCCGCGAGTGGCATATTCATCAACTCTTAATTCCGCGGTAGTGGAAACACTTACCACCTATGCACGTTATCATGGCATAGAAATAGTGGAAATACCCGAAGTTGACGGAGTGACATCGCTTGAGGCGCTCAATGCCCTTCTTGCCGAGGGGACTATTGGTGGCGTAATTTTGCCCCAGCCCAATAAATATGGTATAATAGAGGACTTTACAGGAGTTGCCGAAGCGATACACAATGCCGGCGCAATGTTCATAATTAATAGCATCGCCATTGATCTTGCGACTCTCCGCTCTCCGGGAGATTGGGATGCAGATATCGCTGTAGGTGATGCTCAATCATTAGGTATTCCCCTTAATTTTGGAGGCCCTTATCTTGGATATATGGCAGCTAAGAAGTCACTGATGCGCAAGATGCCGGGACGTATTGTTGGTGCTACAGTTGATAATCAGGGGCAGCGCACTTTCGTGTTGACATTGCAAGCGCGCGAGCAGCACATACGTCGCGAAAAAGCTACTTCCAACATCTGCTCAAACCAAGGATTGATGGCGCTTTTTGTCACTATCTATATGTCGTTGATGGGGGATAACGGGTTGAAAGAGGTAAATGCTACCGGAGCTGCCGCAGCGCATCATCTTGCGCGTGAACTTGAAGCGACCGGTAAGATGAAATTGACCTATCCCAATCATCCGTTCCTCAACGAATTTGAGATGACAACAACCATCGACACTGAAACCATTATCGATGCTCTTGCAAAGGTTGGAATTCTTGCCGGAGTGGCAATTGCCCCCAATAAATTGCTCATTGCAGTGACCGAAATGCGCACTGAAGAAGAAATAAATCGCTATGTTGAAACCGTAAAAGCTTTGTAGTCATGAATAATAAACTATATGATAAATTGATATTCGAGCTTTCTCGTCAAGGACGCAGCGGTTATAGCCTACCTAAAAATAATTATCCGGATGCTGTAGGTACACTCCCTGCGGCTCTAATGCGAGAAAACGAAATCGGACTGCCACAAGTTGATGAACTCACCGTGGTGCGTCACTACACTAATATGTCGACCAATAATTTCGGTGTTGATACCGGTTTTTATCCCCTCGGTTCGTGTACAATGAAGTACAATCCTAAAATCAATGAGGAGATGGCGGGCAACTCGGTTATTGCGTCGATGCATCCCAATCAGCCTGCGCGTATGAGCCAAGGTGCTTTGGAAATATACCACACTCTTGCTGCTGCTCTATCGGAAATAGGAGGAATGGCGGAATTTACTCTCAATCCTTATGCCGGTGCACATGGCGAGCTTACCGGATTGATGATTTGCCGCGCTTATCACGATTCTCGCGGAGATAAAAAGCGTACGAAAGTAATTATTCCGGATTCGGCTCACGGTACAAACCCGGCGAGCGCGGCAGTGGCAGGATTGCAAGTCGTTCCGGTGAAGAGTCTTCCCGATGGCACTGTCGATGTTGAAGCTCTCGCGCCATTGCTCGATGACAGTGTGGCAGCTATGATGATGACCAATCCGAACACTCTTGGCATCTTCGAGCGTCAAATTCCGCAAATTGCAGAAATGGTTCATGCAGCCGGAGCGTTGTTGTACTACGACGGAGCCAATCTCAACCCTATGTTGGGTATTGCTCGTCCTGGAGATATGGGCTTTGATGTCATGCACATCAACTTGCACAAAACATTCTCCACCCCTCATGGCGGTGGTGGCCCCGGTTCAGGTCCGGTGGGTGTACGTGCCGGATTAGAACATCTTTTGCCCAATCCTCGTGTGGTAAGAAAAGAAGATGGCACGTTCGACCTTATTTCGTCTCCCAACTCAATGGGGCGTGTCAGCTCAACGTTGGGCAACTTTGCGGTTGAGATGCGTGCATTGAGCTATATTCTATCGCTCGGAAGCGACGGATTGATGGAAGCAGGGCGATTGGCAACTCTCAATGCTAATTATATTAAAGAGTCGTTGCGCGATGTATATGAGCTCCCGGTGGACACTATCTGCAAGCATGAATTTGTGTTTGACGGACTCAAAGATAAATCGACCGGTGTCACTACGCTTAACATTGCCAAGCGTTTGCTCGACTACGGATTCCATGCTCCGACCATCTATTTCCCATTGCTGTTCCATGAGTCGTTGATGATAGAGCCGACAGAGACGGAGAGCCTTGACACAATAGATAGTTTCATAGAGGTGATGCGACAAATAGCCCATGAAGCGGTCAACGACCCGGAAATGGTGAAGTCGGCACCGCATACTACACCGGTGCGCCGCCCTGACGACACTGAAGCGGCTCTTCACCCACGTCTCACCTTTGATGAGTTATAATTAGTTCATCGTTAAAAATCAAAAAAAAGTGAAATATATAATCATAGGAGCAGGCCCCGGAGGGTATGAATTAGCGGCAATGCTGTCGCGACAAGCCCACGAGGTAACACTTATTGAGCGTGATAAAATTGGTGGCACTTGCCTAAATCGCGGGTGCATCCCGACGAAAGTAATGGCACATGCCGCATCGTTGCTTCGAATGGTATCTCATGCCTCAATTTATGGCATAAATTACGGAGAGCCAGTAGTTGATTTTACTGCGTTGTGCGCTCGTCGCGACGAAGTTATCGGGACATTGCGTTCCGGAGTCGAACAACTCCTTACTAATGTCAACGTGGTGCAAGGTGACGCTCGTTTCGTGGGTCCCAAATCGATTGAGGTGAATGGAGCGACGCTGACAGCCGACCGTATAGTCATCGCAACCGGTTCGTCGTCGGCAATACTTCCGGTTCCCGGTGCCGAGCTCGCAATATCTTCCGACGGATTGCTTTCGCTTGAAGCAGTACCTGAGTCGTTAGTGATTATCGGTGGCGGCGTGATAGGGATGGAGTTTGCATCAATATTTGCTGCATTAGGTAGTAAAGTTACTGTTGTAGAGTATTTTAAAGAGGTGCTTCCACAGTTCGACAAAGATATAGCCAAACGCTTGCGCCAATCGATGGCTGCGTCGGGAGTGACCTTTATCACCGGAGCATGTGTTACGGCTATCGAGCCGGGTGTTGTTCATTACAAAATCGGTGAAAAGGAGAATATAGTGGAGTCGGAGGTTGTTGCAATGGCCGTTGGACGTCGCCCCAATCTTCCACAAGGGCTTGATGTTGCCGGAGTAGAGGTAGAGCGAGGTAGGATTGTTGTCGACCCAATCACAATGCGCACGTCGGCACATGGCGTTTATGCTATCGGAGATGTCAACGGACTTTGTATGCTGGCACATGCCGCATCGGCACAAGCACGTATAGTGGCAGGAGAAAATGTTGCCACAGATGTAGTGCCATCTGTAGTGTTTACCGCACCGGAAGTTGCAATAGCAGGAATGACAGAACAGCAATGCAAGGACGCAGGAATTGCGTACAAAGCAGTAAAAGTACCGTTCAGAGGTAATGGTAAGGCAGTGACGATAGGTGAAACCGATGGAATGGTTAAAATGATAGCTGATACTGCAGCCGGAACAATTATCGGTTGTCAAATTGTCGGACCGCATGCTGCCGATCTTATTGAGGAGATTGCTGTGGTTATAGCCAACAAGCACTCAGTCGACACTATTAAACGAACAATACATCCTCACCCAACGCTTTGTGAAGCACTTCAGGCAGCCGCGATGCAGCTTTAAAACATAGCAACATAGAACAATGACGAGCGAGGCTAATGTCTCGCTCGTCGTCGTTTTTATATGATAGGTAATTAAACGTTGAAAATCAAGTAGGTCACGTAGGCGATATAGCATAATGTGAATAATACCCCTTCGCCACGTGTGATAGTGCGATTGCCAATCCACCAACCGCAAGCAAGAAATAACACAGATGCAATCATCAATGTTATCAAATCTACAATGCCGATTTCTCCGAATTTCAATGGCGAGATTGTTGCGCTTGCTCCAAGCACAAAGAAGGCGTTGAAGATATTGGACCCAATGACATTACCAATCGCTATTGCAGAATTTCCTTTACGCGCTGCTACAACAGATGTTGCAAGTTCGGGCAATGATGACCCGGCAGCAGCTATTGTCAAGCCGATGATAGCATCACTTAAATTCAACATCTGTGCGATACCGGTAGCTCCGGCAACAAAGCGGTTTCCTCCAACGATGAGCATTGTAAGACCTCCCAATATCCACAATATGGATTTTCCCAACTTCATTTGTCCTTTCTCTGCGGCATTAGCTCCGGCAGGGTCATCGGGTGCGGCACTTTTGGCGGTTGCCATAGTGTACCACACGAAAATGCCAAAGAATATAAGTAATAGAAATCCATCTGTGCGCGACAATATCGCTTCACTTTCTCCATTGAATAATGTTGTACAGCCCATTATAAGTATTACCAATGAAGAAATTATGGCCATAGGTATTTCGCGAGTCATTATAGTGCGCTGTATTACCATAGGACATACTATAGCTGAGATACCAATAATAGCGAAGATGTTGAATATGTTGGAGCCTACTACGTTGCCGATAGCGATTCCTGAATTGCCATCTATTGATGAAACAACCGATATTACCAACTCCGGTGTAGATGTTCCGAATGCCACGACAGTCAATCCAACAACGAGGTCGGAGATGCCGAAGCGGCGAGCTAATGCCGAAGCGCCATCGGTCAATGTGTTAGCACCGATTAATATAACTACTAATCCGGCAACCAGATATACAATGTCTAAAATCATAATTAAATTATATTATTTGAATTGTTAATCTTGATAAAGACCTATGTTATTTCTTACTTTTCGTAGGAGCCCAGCAGATATCGTTGATGCCGGCCAGTTGGTTGCAATGGCGACTGAGTATAAATAGATAGTCGCTCAATCGGTTGATATATTGAAGTATAGACTCGTGCACTTCTGTTAATGCGGTGTCGCTCTCGGTGTTGGCATGCAGCTCATCATTGAAATTTAAGATGCAACGTTCGGCTCTTCGAGCTACGGCTCTTGCTACGTGGGCAGTAGCTGCAGAGGGAGCTCCTTGAGGCAAAATGAATGAGCGTAATTCCGGCACTTCGCTATCATATAGGTCGATAGTATTTTCGATGTTTTGTAGTGACTCGTCGAGTTGAGGCAAAAGTCTATCCGACATCTCTTTATTCCCGGCTGCCAAGTAACTGCCGATATCAAAAAGACGTGATTGAATGTCGGTAAGTGACGCGCAATCAACCTCGGTCAATGGCTGAGATGCAATTAGCACACCTATAAATGAGTTCAATTCATCAATAGTGCCGTACGCTTCTATGCGTGTAGAATTCTTTTTGATGCGAGAGCCATCAACAAGCGAAGTCATTCCCTTGTCGCCTGTGCGTGTGTATAATTTTGATTTTTTCATTCTCCAGAATTTTCTATATCCAACACTATTACGCGTATAAGTTCCAATCTTGTGGCACTTTTCTTAATGATTTCGAATTTAAGATTTTCAAGCGTGATAACTTCTCTCGCTTCGGGAATTGCTCCTGTTGAATGAAGAATATATCCCATAAGTGTTTGATATTCGTCATCTTCCGGTATATCTAAGTGGAATGTGTCGTTTAGAGTAGTAATTTCGACACGTCCGGAAAACTCGTAGGAGCCGTCGGGCAATCGTCGAGCAGTCAGGCGAGCGTGGTCGTGTTCGTCCTGAATATCACCGAAAATTTCTTCAACAAGGTCTTCAAGCGTAACCATTCCCGAAGTGCCACCAAATTCATCGACAACAATAGCAATAGAACGCTTTTCGGCAAGTAGGCGTCGCATCATCTTGTTGGCAAGCACGGCCTCCGGAGCAAAAATTACTTCTTTGAGACGTGTGCGCCAATCAATATCGGTGTGGAATAGCTCCGACACATGGATATATCCCATGATATTGTCGATGTCCTCTTTGTAAACAATTATTTTTGATCGGCCGGAAGAGGTAAACAATTGGCATAACTCTTCTCGGTCAATACGGTCGATGTCGACGGCAAAAATTTCATTTCGCGGAGTCATGCAATCTCGCAAATGAGTGTTAGAGAAATCGAGCGCGTTGTGAAATATTTTCACTTCATTTTCAACACTATCGTTTTTCTCTTCTACATCATCGATTGTACGTTCAAGATATTGGTTGAGGTCGCCGACAGAAAGCAATGTTGAAGCGTCGGAAGATTCTTTTACACCAAACAATTTCATTAATAATTTCGACAACCATGTCGTAAATAATGAAATCGGATATAAAATGGTGTAGATTATGAGCATTGGGAGCGCAAAAATCTTTAGCGACGTATTGGGATTAATGCGGAAAGTTGTTTTTGGCAGAAATTCACCTATTAATAATATAACACCGGTCGACACTAATGTCTGAATGATAAGTACAGGGAAATCTCCGACACCGGCTTCTAAAAGCGGCTCTTCCAAAAATTTGGCAAATCCCATACCATATATAACCAATGCTATGTTATTGCCGACAAGAATGGTAGATATGAAAAATTCGGGACGACGATAAAAAATATTGAGAGCATGACTGATGAGACCTCCTTTTTTTACATCAAGTTCCGTACGGACTCGGTCTGATGTGACAAAGGATATCTCTGTCCCTGAAAATAGAGCGGAGAATATAAGGGAGATAATTGTAATTATAATCCAAATTGCCATATATCAAATTATTAATTTGGAGTTGAATTTATTTTTCGTGGCTCAATTTTGTGCTCTAATGGAAAAACCTCACCTTTTAGTTTTGACTCTTTGTTTATGGGTCTTTTTGCGTTATGACTGCCGGGATAATGTCCCCCCGGAGTAGGCCCTTGAATAGAAGGGACTTGAGAATAGCCATGACGTGGACGCGGAGGCTTTCGTGTCATATCGTCTTGAAGTAGCGAGTC
Organism: uncultured Barnesiella sp.; assembly: GCA_964462445.1. Lineage (GTDB taxonomy): Bacteria > Bacteroidota > Bacteroidia > Bacteroidales > Muribaculaceae > JAGBWK01. The sequence continues at coordinate 10,450 of CAYWXG010000002.1, forward strand.
GGCAGGTGTTGCTATACTGTCGCCGGTATCCTCGTTGTTTTCACGACGTAGCGCGCTCGTCGGTATTATCATAGAGGGGTTGTGTACCACATAGTCGGTGATTTTTTCGTCGGACATGAATCCATATCCTTCAATGATGCGGTCGGCTTTCTCTATGTGAATAAAAGAGTCGGAGTACATTTTATGTTCTGCCGAATTCCAAAATAGATGTTGAGTGAGAAAACGGTCGCCCATCTCGTTGTTGATGCGCACGTTGCCGATAAGTTCCCATAATCTCCTGACACTTAAATATATGGCGGAATCACATTCAAAGGTTGCTATTACCTTCATGTCATTGTCAAATTTTTCGCCGTAAAGCCCCTTGGGAAATTTCCAATTGGGGTCGCGAGCTTCGTCGAAGATGTACCACTGTTTAGCTTCTATATAGTAGCGAGTATATCCGGAATCCGATACGTAGGATAGGGCATCGGCGGTAAACATAGTCGGGGTTGTCTCGGGGTCGTAGTCGATTGGAGTTGTGATTTCTTTTTCCTCTTTGCCGGATACTATCATGGCGACAATGATGACGGCAATGATTATCAATGCCCACCAACGTTTCTTTTTAGGAAGAAGTTGCTTTAGCGATTTCGACATGAGATGACGATTGTTGTGCGACTATGATACGGAACCAACTACCGGCTGAAACTTATTGTATCTTGTTCTTCCAGAACCAAAGCTCGTTGAAGTTGACACCCAAGGTGATTTGGAAGTAATTTTCAGTAACGAGCTTTACAGGTGACGATTGGCGGTGGCGGAATTCAAAACCGAGATTTACAATCGTTTTAGTATATCGATTTATCGGGGTCGGGAATCCGAAGCCAAAAGAAATACCATAATCTTTCACGTTGTTTTCACCTACCAAAATGTAGTCACGATTGAAGAATGTGCCGACGCGATAGCGCACGCGCTTAAAGTAGCTGCCACGGGCGTCGGGCATATATTGTAGGCCGAAACTTACTTTCCAGCGATCGTCCAACTTTTCCGGCTCAAAACCTTCAATGGATGATATTTTAGCCTTACTCCACGGCTGATATGTAAAGTCGACTTCAGCCATCAAGCGGTTATCCCACTCATAGTTAATGCCGGCACCAAACGTTGAGGGACGGGAATAATTGCCATTCAATTTGGTATAACCAATAGTGTCGGGTTTGTTTGTCGATGTTGTGACATCATATTTAACACCATATGTTTTTCCATGCCAATCCATTCCGGGAGAATATACAACGCCCAATGTGGCACGATGTTTTTTTCCGATATTTACAGAATATTGAGCACCTATACGCAAATCGAAATCACGCACTTCAAGCACCTTTTCATAAAGAGTGGTAGAGGTATTATTGGCATAGAGATAAGTATCATTGACCAAGTCGCCGAATAGATATGAGAAGTTGGCACCGATGGTAAACCCTTTAAAAATCTTACCGCTGAGTCCTAAATACAACTCATTGATTGTACCGCTACCTTGGTGGGCTTCCTCTCCATTGACAATCTCTTCTCCGAAAGCATATCCTACAGATGAGTAGGGTAGAAATCCAACACTACCCCCCATATATTTACCCAACGGGAATTGCATAGTGACGTAGTCCAATCCTCCGGTTTGTTTATTGCCCTTTAAATCTTCTTGCTTGAGATTGATATTCTCGAAACTAAGCCCCATGTCAAAAAGGAAAGTCAAAGTATCGATAGCGGCATATGACGCCGGGTTCATAGAATTGATTTGGCGACCATTATTCATAGCATAACCAACACCTCCCATCGCACGTTGTGATGATGAAACATGGTCGTTGAGCAACCCATATCCAAAACGAGAATATGGTGATACTTGTTGATTTTGTGCAGAAATAGAAGATGCGCACACCGACATCAAAGCAACTATAGTTGCGAAAACCGTATTAAAGCGGATTGATTTCATTATGTTGTAATATTCTGTTAAGTCCTCTGTTGACGAGCAGCGGACATAGTTTTGCTTCAAAATTGAGGGCTTGGGCCACGCGTTCGCTCCAACCTCCGGTGAGAAGGGTGAGCCCGTCGGCACCAAGTAGAGAATGATAATATGTCACTTCGGCTACTATGCCGTAGAATGCGCCGGAGCGCATAGCATTGTCGGTAGATGTTCCCCATATCGGAGTTTCTCCGATACTTGCCACAATCGGCAATGCCTTTGTGAAAGTGTTCATCGCACGCAACCGCATACCTAAGCCCGGCGCAATGTTGCCTCCTATGAAATTGCCTGCTGCATCAATGCGGTCGTAGGTAACGCATGTGCCAATATCAGCCACAAGAAGTTCTCTGCCGGGAAATAGAGTGTAGGCTCCGATTGCAGCAGCGATACGATCGACACCTAATGTTTGCGGAGTAGAGTAGAGATTGCCTATAGGAATAGGCGTTGATGCGCTAAGTGTCAGTAGTTTAATATTTCTCTCACTCAACATCTCTTCCAATCCTTCGATAGGTCCGGCAACCGAACATATCGCAGCCCGGTCGAATGTTAATTCTCCAATAGCGCGAATCAATGTGCCATTGTCGGCATTGAATAGCGTCGATGTATATGTCGGCTCAGTACCTTCCCAAAGTACAATTTTGGCTGTAGTGTTGCCTCGGTCTATTGTGAGATTTATCATTGATGTTATTTTTGTTTGTTCACTATCGATAGCTGAAGTTTTTAGCTACAATGCGATAATAAGTGTTTGTGTCTTGACCAACACGAATGAATTTAAATTATTAAAATAGATGAAAAAAGTGATTATTTTTATGCTATGTATATTAATAATCAAATTCAACTGACAAAGTTAGTAAATTGATTAATAACTTGTAAAAAAAAATCGTTAATAATATCAAAGTATAGGCTTTTTGTTAATTCGTTGTTGTATCTTTGTGGTAAGTTTAGGCGTTTTTTGGGATTTTGGCTGAAAAATAAACTAAACGATTATAGGAATTGATTTCTAAACGGATCTTTGAGAATACGAAAATATGACATTTGAAGAATTAGGAGTAGATGAGCCGTTGTTGCGCGCAATAGAAGAACTTGGTTTTGAGCAACCCATGCCGGTGCAGGCACAGGTGATACCACATCTGCTCCATGAGGAAAGCGACGTTGTGGCACTTGCACAGACAGGCACAGGAAAAACAGCAGCATTCGGACTTCCGACATTGCAACGCATCGTCCCCAAGAACCACGTACCGCAGGCTTTAATATTGGCGCCAACACGTGAACTTTGTCTACAAATAGCGGCTGATTTGGCCGATTTCTCAAAATATCTGCCCGAAGTCAATGTGCTGCCGGTCTATGGTGGTTCAAGTATCGAAAGTCAAATCCGTTCGTTGCGCAAAGGGGTACATATAATTGTGGCTACTCCGGGTCGTCTTATCGACTTGATTAATCGCGGTGTTGCTATCCTAAATGATGTTCACACTGTTATTCTTGATGAAGCCGACGAAATGCTCAACATGGGATTTCTTGATTCTATAAACGAAATTCTTGACCATGTTCCGGTGCAACGTAAAATGCTGATGTTCTCGGCAACAATGCCTGCAGAAATCGATAAAATAGCCAAAACGTACATGCATGACCCGGTGGAGTTTGTTGTGGGTACACGTAATGAAGGTGCAACCAATGTAAAACATATCTACTACATGGTCAACGCTCGGGATAAATACCTTGCACTCAAGCGAGTGGTTGATTACACTCCCGGAATTTACGGTATTGTGTTTTGTCGAACACGACGTGACACACAAGAAATTGCTGACCAACTTTGTCAGGACGGATATAATGCAGAGGCTCTTCACGGAGACCTTTCACAACAGCAACGCGACATTGTGATGAAGAAGTTCCGCGACTGCGTTGTTCGTCTTCTTGTCGCTACCGATGTTGCAGCTCGCGGTCTTGATGTTGACAATCTCACTCATGTTATCAACTATGGACTGCCGGAGGATACCGCCGTTTATACCCACAGGTCGGGGCGTACCGGCCGTGCCGGAAAAACAGGTGTTTCAGTGGCAATAATTCATTCTCGCGAAAAGGGTAGACTTAAAGATATCGAACGTATTATAAGCAAATCTTTCGAGCGCAAGGAGGTGCCGACACCAAATCGCATTATAGAAAAGCAACTTTATTCACTCGCCGACAAGATTGAAAAGGTAGAGGTTAATGATGCTGAAATGGATAATTATCTCCCCGGAGTTATAAAGAAACTCGGATGGCTCTCGGCCGACGACCTTATACGGCGTGTTCTTTCACTTGAATTTCAACGGCTACTCGACTATTATAAAGATGCCCCCGTTATCGACTTTGTAGAAAGCAAATCCTCAAAAAAAGAGAAGAATGAGAAAAATACGAATAAGGACCGAGGTGGCAATCGTTCGGATAAAGAGAAGGACCGTCGCACAGCCGAAAAGGGGATGGAACGTATCTATGTGAATCTTGGAAAAAATGATGGTTTTTATGCCGGAAATCTCATTGATTTGCTTAATAAGAATATAGAGGGGGCAAGAATTGAGGTGGGGCGTATAGATTTAATGCCTAATTATTCTCTTTTTGATATTAAAAAACGAGATGCGCGTCTTGTTGTTAATTCGCTCAAAGGGCTTGATTTTATGGGCAAGCGGGTGTACAGTGAGATTGCAGAAGCCGATAAAAATTATGCTCGAGCCGCAGGACGAAAGTCACGAAAATCCAACGACGATGATTTTGCTCCGGACTTTTCTAATCGTAATTTCGACCGCAAAAGAAAGGGTGGCGGTAGGAAATCTCGAAAAAAATAGTCATCTTTGTGGTTGATAAAATAGTAACCTTCGCAAACTGAGTACCTCGTAAAAAAATGGGGGCACACAGTGCATTAATAGCATATATTTCTATGAAAATTCGCTCAATAGTTTCGACTTTAGCTCTTTTGGTAGTAATGGCAATGTCGGGTCAGATGACACCGCGAAGCGTTGTTACGACTGCTCCGGAAAAGATGTTGCTTTCTCTTGATAACTCAATCCTGCTCGATATGCTTGACTATTATGAGAGTGGCATGGCACGTATTTTCAAGAATAAAGCCAATGAAGATTCTTATATAGTAGAGATGACCGATAAGACATTGACACTCAAAACAGGGGCATGTCACAATGTCACGTTTGTCATTCTTCCTTATGGAAAATCGGAAATCATAATGACAATTGAGCGCGTTGAAACACCGAGCATAGATGCCACTATCTCATTCTACGATTCGCGATGGCGACAGCTCGACACAAAGAAGATGCTTCGCGTTCCTGCTCTTTCCGATTGGATAGGCAAAGTGTCGCGAGAGGAACGGGCTGATATTGAAAATGCCCTACCGTTCCTTATGGTTGATGCTACGTTTAATCCTGCTACATTGACTCTGACATTTACTCCGATGATAGGTGATTATGTGGCAACAGAAAATGTTGAGAAAGTAAAAAGTGCATTGGCTGAGCATCTCGAATATGTATGGTCGGGAAAGTCGTTTAAGCGAGTGAAGAAATGAGAAAAAAACAATCCTCAGATACAGAAATGACCTTATTCGGCAACGTTGGAGGTGAATCGACAATGACTGTCACGCAACTATGTGATGCAGTTCAACAGCTTTTAAAATCACCAACCGTTACCGACAAATGGGTGGTTGGCGAACTCATTGATTTCAGTGTGCGCAACGGGCACTGCTATGCCGACTTGGTTGAAAAGGATGGCGAAGGGAAAGCTTTGGCAAAAATTCCATTTCGAGTTTGGAACTATAAATATGATAGTCTTAATAAAAAGTTTCATGCTGCCACTAATCAGCAACTTGGTGCCGGTCTTAAGGTGAGAGTTCGCGTAAAACCGAGCATGCATAAACTTTACGGGCTTTCAGTTATTGCCGACGATATTGACCCTGATTATACTATGGGCGATATGTTGCGTCGACGGAGGGAGATCATTGAGCGACTCAATCGTGAAGGTATTTTGAATCTTAACAAGCAGTTGGCATGGCCCGACATTCCTACTCGTATTGCTGTGATTTCTTCTCCTCTTGCTGCCGGATATGGCGACTTCCTTAATCAACTTTTTCTCAATGAGTCCCATATACGTTTTGATGTAAAACTTTATGAGGCAATCATGCAGGGGGAACGGGCTTGTCCCACAATACTTGCTGCTTTGGAGCAAATTGCCACCGATGCCCACCGATGGGATGCCGTGGTTATAATTCGCGGAGGCGGAGCTTCATTGGATTTGCAATGTTTTGATGATTACGACCTTGCCGCAGCTATTGCTCGTTTCCCATTGCCGGTAATTGTAGGTATTGGTCATGAACGAGATGAAACGGTACTTGACTTCGTAGCCAATCGTCGTGTCAAAACACCTACTGCCGCTGCTGAGTTTTTTATCAAGCGAGGAGAGTCATTGCTTAACCGGCTAAACACTATTGGCAGTGCGCTACTGCAACGAGCCACTGATATAATGGCAGTGGAGAAAGAGCAACTTAGCTATTTCGAGGGGGTCATTTCGGTGTATCCGCTCAATGCCGTGCGACATGCCGACTCCCGTTTATCCAATAATATTAGCGTGTTGTCGACTGTTGCGTCTCGTCGCATTCTTCCGGCAATAGAAAAACTTAATGCCTTGCAGTCGCAAATAGCACTTGCTGCCGGTGGGGCAGTAGTGTCATGTCGCGAGCGACTTAATTCAAGCGAGCGTCTGCTTAATGCGCTATCGCCGCAAGCTGTGTTGTCTCGCGGATACTCAGTGACACGTTGCAATGGTAGAATTGTAACCAATGCTACTGATTTGGCATCGGGCAGTCGACTGACCACTCAACTTGCGTCAGGAGAAATAGCATCAATAGTAGAATAAAGAAAACAATAATCCAAATAATATGGAAGTACAGACCACCAACGTCAAAGAAATTTCATATCGCGAAGCAGTCAATGAACTCGACACTATATTACGAGAAATGCAAAGCGATAATTGCGATATAGACAAATTGTCGGCAATGACACGTCGAGCGACTGAGCTTATCACAGAATGTCGCAATCGCTTGACTGCTACTGATGAAGAACTTCGAGGAATACTTGCTACCCTCACACCTAAAGCATAAATTATGCTCTAATATTATGGCCGAGAAGGGTGCGACTCATATGCACAAGTATTTCTCGCGAGAATACTTTTCGTAAGTAGTTCGCACGGTTTGTCAAGTATGGTTTCGGTAACGCCTAAGATTTAATTAATAGGGCGGTAGCTTGAGCTGCAATTCCCTCTTTTCGTCCGGTAAATCCTAATTTCTCGGATGTAGTGGCTTTTACAGAAACGCGATTTTCGTTAATACGGAGGTCGGCAGCAAGCGTGGTAATCATTTGAGGGATAAAGGGAAGTAGTTTGGGGGCTTGCGCTATAATTGTGATGTCGACATTGGAAATTGTATACCCCTCGGAGTCAACCATTTCAACTACCTTGCGCAAGAGTACACGTGAGTCAACGCCACGATACTCTTCGGCGGTATCGGGGAAATGGAAGCCTATATCTCGCATTGCGAGCGCACCGAGAATAGCGTCGCAAAGTGCATGGATTGCCACATCGGCATCACTATGTCCCAATAATCCCAATTCGTAGGGGATTTTAACTCCGCAAAGCCACAATTCACGCTCCGGAGCAAATCGGTGAACATCAAATCCGTTGCCTATTCTTATGTCCATTTGTAATGAATGTGTCGGAATTATCAGCGTTTCCCAAGAAGTTCACGCAATCCGTCCATGTCAAACGACAACGAGAAACGTAGCGTTTGGTCAAGTGGTGATTGTTGTGCTGTAGCAATCATGTATGACGCATCAAGACGAAGTACATTGAGGGAGAATCCCGCTCCGATACCGAAATATTGGCGATTGCCTTTAAATTGGCTCTCGTGGTAGTAACCGGCACGGAGGAAGAACTGCTGATTGTATGAGTATTCGGCTCCCAAAGAGTAGGTTATTTCGCGCAATTCTTCTTTCATGCCACCGGGAGCATCGGAGAATGATTTGAATATACCTGAGATAGGTGACATATCTTGCCACTCTTGCAAAGCTTCGAGATATTGGCGCTCACCTTCAGCATCGTCGGAATAGTCACTTTCTCGCGGACGTGTTGGTACTAACAACTTATTGAGGTCGAGTGAGATAGCAAGGTTGTGATAATCGGCAAGGGGGAACAAGAATGTTGTTCCAAGGCGAAGGTTGGTAGGTAAGAATGCCGGGTCTTCTCCATTGTTATAGTCGATTTTCGTACCGATATTTGAGATGTTCCATCCCCATGACCATTGACATTCGTTGCGCCCTACGATGGGGTAGAAGGTATAATAACCGGAGATGTCGGCTGCAAATGCCGAAGCCCCTGAAGTTTGGTCGCCGGCATATGAGTTGGAAAATCCAAGATCGGAATAGATGTAGCGGAATACTACCCCCATAGAATATTTTTCAGATAGTTTGCGTGAGTAGCCCACGTCGACAGCCATTTCGTAGGGGTTGAGGCTTTGCGTCGTAATATTGGAGGGGTCGGAAGATGTGACCTCGCCGAGAGAGAAATAGCGAAGAGATGCCGAAATTGCTTGATTGTCGTTTGACCCCAATTTCCAATAACCCGATACATTGGCAAGGAAAATGTCGTTGACAAGTTTACGAAGCCAAGGTGTGTAACTCAATGAAACTCCACCTTGTGAGTAGGCAAATGCATACTTTGAGGGGTTCCAAAATTGAGAATTGACATCGGGGTCGGTCGCAACACCAAGGTCGCCCATCGATGCTCCGCGAGCATCAGGCGCGATGGAGAGGGACGTAACACCCGTTTCAATCGGGTTGAATTCATTCTTGATATTGTCATCGGCTTTTGCCTGGCCTACAACTAAGAGACATGCAACGCCGAGAATTGTAGATTTTAAAAGAGTTGTTTTCATATAATAGTATAACTCTAAAATCTGAATTTTATTGTATGTGACAATGTTAAATTCAAAATTTACCCTTAGCCACTTTTTTTAATAACATTAAATCAAGGTTTCTGTACGACGATTATTTCAATCTTCGGAGTATGTCCGTATAGACTTCCACCTTTGCATAGAGCATATGTACGATATGTTCCATCAGTGACCAAATTGCCTTCGTTGTCGGTTAAATCCCATTCAAATGGGAAGCTGACATTTTCGCGTGAATAAACCGTATTTCCCCTATTATCCTCGATGATTAATTTTCCGATTGGTGTTTCGGGGAATTGATGAGTCAACCCGATAGTAGCCTGCACACGAGCCGGCTCCTCTTCCACTGTCAATTTTGCATTTGCAGAAGAATTGTTTACGGTAAACTCTATTTCGCGAGAAGAGGTATTGCCTGCATTGTCGGCAATATAGAGGGTAAGTGAATGTCGGCCGTCGGTCAATGATGTTAAAGGGTAGGTGATATTGATAGTGCCATCGCCATTGTTGACCATTGCAGTGCCGACGATAGTATGATTGATCGTGTTATCAATTAAAATTCGGCAATTATTCCCTATTGTACCTGTCGAATTGCATATGCCGCTTTCATCGTCGGAAACTGAGGCATAGACAGTAAAGTCTTGGCTGACGATGTCGCCGCATATGAAGTCGGGACTATTTATATATAGAGATTCGATTTCCGGGGCAGTGATGTCGCTTGGAGTAGATGGTGCGGATGCTACATCGCATAGTAGAGCTGTTGTGTAGGTTGTAGCAACTTCGCTGTTGTCGGGCAACACGGCAGTGATTGTTGCTCGATTATAATCACCTATGCGAATAGGCATTGGAGGGGTAAATTTAATGCTAAAACGTCCATTGACCACTTTTGCAAATGTTTCAACCAACACATCTTCATCAACGTGCACTTTTAATAAATCAGCCCCATCTTCAGTGTCGAGTGAATGTTCTAATGGGGAGTTGTATACCGACAAGATGACATTTCCATTAAATTCAGCCCAAGGAGTTCCCGCTATCTCAGGATTCTCAACATATCCGGAGATGGTGTTTTCGATTAATGGAGTTATCTTATGATATGCCTCTTGATTGTTGAATGCCTCATTATTGATATTTTCGATTGCAATATTGTGACTGGAAAAGAATAAAGGCAATGCGGGGTCGCCACAGAGGTTGTAGCACGACGTATTAACCATAAGGTCTTCATTGTCGATATATTGCTCATGAATCTGATTTCTCGACAATCTGAAAATGTCGCCGGTTGTGGTCCCTTTCGGAGCTTTTGAATATATTTCGGCAAGAGTTTCCGATAAGGTTTCGTTTTTATCTTGAAACACTTCACGACAAGCTCCGACAACGGCTATCATGCCACCATTGCTTTGCAATACCATATCTTGGGCAAGTGATTGCTCAAGACAATCAAAAGTGTAAGAACGGCAAGTTGCAAGCATGGCAAATGGGTAAAAACCATATTTAGTATTGTGGACGTCGGTTAAATGATAAAGATCATACCAGCCTAAAAAATCGGGTTTCCCATGACCGGTGTAGTTGACATATGATACGCCACGTTTAAGTGCTTGAAGAATGGCATTTTTTAGATATGTGGCTTTTCCGTTTTTCAATGGATATAGTGACCCATACCCCTTGATGAGTGTTATACCCTGTTTGTTGGAGGTGAAAGAGTTTGCCGTATATTCAGCACTTATTGTGTGAGAGTTTAAATCTACTTGGTCGGCCAATAACAGTACGCGTTGGTAGATGTCGGTTGTAGGTGTAGATGTGAGATATTGTTTAACCTTTTCTACGGCTTTTGTTGCTTGAACTTTATCGACAACGGGAATACGTCCTACGTTGATGTGCTGTACATTGTTGATAAATTCACCATTAGAAGGAGGCGTGTCATTCATCATGCCGAAATAAGCGTCGCAAGAGTAGGCTTTCGTAACTTCTGACATTAAATCGATATTCGTGGTGCCATAGTTGAGCAATAACGCTCCGCGTTCTTTGAAGGAAGCTCCTGTTTCGGTCAATCCGCGATTGTCGAAAAATGCGCCTCCAAAAAGTAACAAATGTTTCATCTTCCCGGGATTGCGGTCGTAGAACATTTTTACCGCTTTTCGTATGCCCCAAAGCGAGGGGGTGCCGGAAGAAAATTCATTAAAAATCTTATTTTGTGTTAGTACTAAAACATCTTGTCCCAAATAATCGCGGTGGATTTGTGCTAATTGTTCTGCTTCATCGACAAAGGCATCAGCCGTCAATATCACCATATCGGGGACATCATAGGAATGAATATTCTGATTTTCAATTTCTTCGACGTATTCTACCGCAAGATGCTCTTTATTGGGGTCGAAGGCAATTGCGCGATGTGCTTTTGCTGTATTGCTATTTACATTGTATGCTTCATTGGTGGTGTAATACAACACTCCGCTTGTAAGATAGGATGTTCGGTGTGAACACACTTCATGCGCTCTGTCAACTTTCCATATCAGTACATCTTTATTTGCTTCGGTGAGTTTAACCACTCTGCCATTCTCGAGTGAGCTTGCGCATATTAGCATCGAAGCACGGTCACCGAACACATTTGATTGCTGATAAGCAAAAGCCATTCGGTCGAGAGCTGCGTATGTAAAGGATGAATTAGTGGCGGGAGCAATAGTAGCGTCAAATGAAGTCGTCTCACGAGGCATTGATAATGCAAGGTAGGAGTCGGGGTATGATGCGTTGGAACTGAATTTGATTCGGTCGCTTGAGTTATCCAAATTTATGTTTTTTGACGTGATTTCACCGCAGTGGGGATAAGTAAGCGTAAAAGTAAGATTGCTGCCGGCACCAACCACCACATCGTGCAGTATCACTTTTGAATATGTGGCGGCACTGCTATCAAAATATAAATGATTGATTGGTACGGAAAATTTAATTGTGTCGGCAGATTGTGAAATATCTCGACCGAAATAATTTTGTCCTTGTTTTGCCGGATTCCCAACCTCTTCTTCTATAGCTGATACTTCCCAATGTGATTCTAAATAAGGCAATGAAGTAAGGGGTTTATAGGGGATTTTTGTATGCTCTTTGATAGGTTGAGAATCGGTTATGAAATAATATCCGGCATCAGCTGCATGATTGCGCTCAATATCCGGGCACACGGTAATTAATGCTGATTTGCCGGGGAAGTATACTAAATTAATGCGATAGTTGGCTTCTCCATAAAAAAGCAATCGGTCTTGGCGATATTCTACTAATTGTTGTGGAAGGTCGTCGGGGGTACTCTCATCGAGCAATTCAGGCACTCCTGCAACACCGCCAAAGCCATATACCGTTACTTTCGATGGGTCGTCAAACCCCCACTCTTTAAGCTGTTGGTGAGTAATCTGTTGTATTCCCGACTCCTTGACGCGTATTTTTACCCAGCGTCCGGTCGATAATACTGAAGATGGGTTATAATAACTGGCATTGGCAGCTGAAGTTGTGGACATTCCGATAAAGCCGCAAAGCAATGCGACAATCATTCGTGTTATGTTCCGGTAGAGCATAGCTGTTATGTGACTTAAATTATTGGTCTGGATAATAGTATTATTACTTTACATTGAAGTGGAGCACTGATTGGCCGTTGATTTGGGCGTCAATGCGGTCCCCAATGTTGATATCGCAACTAAAAAGTGGCATTGGAGGGATGATGATATCTCCGGTTTTTATCATCATAACTTTGCTTAATACATTGATTGCTTTAGTAATAGGTGGATTTATGCTACCAAATGTCACGCATTGAGGCATAGTGATATCAACAGATTTAATATTAGCGACATCAATCCATGAGCCTATGGCTAATCCACCATCAAACCCCGTTGCCCATGCCGACCAGTTTTCGGTGTTGCTCCCCTCAGGTTTTACAATGTCGAGAGGAACAAAACGAACGCATAGCGTCATCATGTCGTAGTAACGCGGCGCAAATTTTTCAGATATAGACTTGCCTAAACGACACATTAGGTATCCTACCATAAAGTCGCAACGCCAACGTTTCGATAATTCGGGAAGAAACACCGGGCGATTGTCGCGCACAACCGATGAGTCCGTAGTCAAAATAAGTGACGGGTGCTCGGCTCTGCTTTTATCTCCGAAGTCTCTAAGTTCAAGTATCTTCATGTCTGTTGTTGTTGTTCTTCTTCTTCTTGTTTTACAACTCGTTTTGACGTTTTTGTGCATCAAGCCTATTGTACATCACGGCCAAGTGTGCATATATTGAAGTGTTGGAGATGACAATGCCACGAGGTGCACGAATACGATAGGGGGTAAAGTTCCACAACGCTTTAACACCGGCCTTTATCAGCCGGTCGGCACCCTCTTGCGCGTGGTCGACAGGAAGAGTGATAATGCCCACCTCAACGTTGAGTTTCGTGATTGTTGTTTCAAGCATTGAGTTATCGAGCACAGGAACGCCGCAAGTAGTTTTGCCAACAACGTCCTTATTGATATCAAAGCCGGCAACAATATTCAATCCATAATTAGCGAGCCCGGAGTCATGTATTAATGACCCTCCAAGCGATCCAACGCCCAACACTACGGCGTTATGACGGCGCTTAAATCCTAAGAACTCCTGAAGCTCATGGTGTAACTGCTTAACTTCATATCCGATGCGTGTCTTCCCTTTTATATTAAGCCATGATAAATCTTTGGCTATTTGCGATGCATCGACATTAAGCTCGCGAGATATTGCTGTTGACGAGACATATTCTATGCCACGCTCATCAAGAAGCGTTACATATGCCAAATACCATGGCAAACGTCGCAACGCCGGCTCCGGTATCATTGTTTTGTCAATATTTTTGATTGTAGTAGCCATAATACTTCAACTTGCAAAGATACAAAAAAATGTGATAATGAGGCTCTTTGTGGATTAAAAATGTGATTTAATCTGTTATTATGCAATTTTTTAATATGTAATTAGATTTGATAGTTGAGTGAAGTGTATAATCTTGTCTTATATAAAAATAGCGCTGTGACTATTTTCTCAAACTGTCGCAGCGCTATGTTATTTTAAACAATAGCTTATAATTATCCGATGCAAAATTACTACAATTGTTCACCATAACAAATACCTAAAAATAGGTATTTTTATTGTTTTTGTTGCAAAACTGATGTGTAATTTAATTATTTAATAAATTTCATAAAATATTGTTTTGAAAATAAAAATTATAGAATATCTTTGCAATAGATATCCAAATTAACGCGATTACCTATTTCAATATCCTGAACGAATTATAATATAAAATTTTACGATTGTTATAAATTACTAATTATAGTGTAGTAATTTAGTATAAGAGTTATAATTATATATTCAATCGATATAACCTTAAATTTAATATATTAACATAATGAATTAAATTATGAAAAAGTTAGCTTTTCTATTAGCTCTCACCGGTTTAAGTGCCGGGGCTTATGCTCAGGATAGCATTCCTGAAGCGAATGTTCAACTAAATCAATATGGACAAATAGTTGAATCGTTGCCTGTGGATGCTTCCGTACAAGATGGTATTTTGGTATTCCAGAACAAAGATGCAAAATACAAAATGTGGTTTGACGTACGTTTGCAATCAGATGCAGCTGTGTATTTTGGTGAGCCCGATTTCTGTGCACCTCAAATTGATGGCAAAGACAATACAAGCCATATCGGTAATGGATTGAGCATCCGCCGCGCGCGTTTTGCAATAAAGGCTCAAATCAATGAAGATTGGTATGCAGAATTTGACACTGACTGGACCAGTGGTATCCCCGAAATTAAAGATGCATATATCGCATTTACCGGGCTTGAAGGATTTGAATTTAAAGCCGGTAATTTTAAAGAGAATTTCTCATTGAGCCGCAACACGACATCTCGTTATTTGATGTTTATGGAACGACCGATGGCTACATCTTTGGCTCCTTCTCGTCACCTTGGTTTCAATGCTCGTTACAATCACGGTTGGTTATGGTTGTCGGGTGGTGTTTTTGGTCCTGAATTAAAAGGCTCTGAAGAACAAACAGCTATGGAAGATGGCAACAAAGATTATGGCTATAACGAAGGTTTGTCATATACCGGTAAGATTGTTTATCGTCCATTCTACAAACTTGACTATGCATCATTGCACATTGGAGCTGCCGCTTCATTCCGTAATCCTAAATTGACATCGACCGATGGTTACTTTACCGGCCGTTTTAGCACTCGTAACTCTACTAATATCAACCGCAAGAAATATCTTGACACTGATGATGTTAAGGGTTTGAATCATGAATTTGCATGGACCGTTGAATTGGCAGGACACTGGAATCAACTTCGCGTAGAAAGTGCATATATCGCTCGTGCAATGAATATTAATAAAGATGAGCGCATTAAGAATAATTACAAATACACAAATCAATGGGCTGAAGGTTGGTACGTTGAAGCCGGTTATCTATTGTTTGGCGGCACACAAAATTATGATGCAGGAGGTGCAAAATATACCCGCACAACTAACGAACATAAATGGGGCAATCTTGAGTTGACTGCACGCTATGAATTCTGCGACTTCAACACAGGTAAACTGTTCTCTAACAAGGTTGAAGATACCGACATCTTTGGAGGTAGCGCAGAAGCTTTTGCAGTAGGTTTGAACTACTATCCTAACAAGAACGTGAAAATCATGCTCAACTATCAATACAACAACAATGACCGCTATGCTAATGCAAAGGGTAAAAGCTATGTAGGCTACGATCTCAATGGCGCTCCTACAAAAGATCCTTTCAAAGTAGTTGCTAAATCGGGCGACGGTGGTGTAGATTACCACATGTTGGCATTGCGTCTACAAGTTGCATTCTAATAGGTTGGTTGAATATTAAAGATAAAGTATACAATTATGAAAAAAATATTTTTTGCCTCATTGGCATTAGTGGCATTAAATGCCTGCGTGGAAGATGAATTGGACCCCAATGCATTGATCCCGGAAGAAAAACCTGCAGTGACCTATAATTATAATGATTTGATCCTCAATGAAATCTGCGGAGCCGGAGAGGATAATGAGAAGTTTATTGAAATCTACAATAAAGGAAATCAAGCTATCGACCTTAAAGGTGTCGTTATCAACAAAGATGAGGAACCAAGCTGGGAAGGTAAAGAAGGAATGGTAGTACCTGCCGGTGGCGTTTATGCAGTAATAGGCGCAAAGGGAACAACTCCCGACGGATTTTCTTCAGGTCTTTCTGCAAAGAAGAGCTTGATAGTTGAATTGTATGCTCCCAATGGAGATAAACTCGACACATTCCAACGTGGCGAAAAAGGCTCGGAATGGGGCGCTCAAGGGTTGGACAACAATAAAGGTTCATGGAGCCGCATCCCCGACGGGTCTGGTGCATTCATGATTACTCCTAATGCCACTCCCAATGCGTTGAACAATGGAGAAGGTGCAACCGTTGACCCCTATGTAGTGGGTGGCACAACTCCCGACACTCCTGTTGTGGCTGAGGCTAAAGTTGTTTTCAATGAACTTTGTGGCAACAAAGCTTATGATGGAAATAAATTCATTGAATTATTCAACGTAAGCGAAGTTGACGCAGATTTGGCTGGCTGGACTATTCGTAAATATGCTGCGGATGCAACTGATGTTGCCGGTAAATACAATATTTGCTGGACTGCACCCAAAGACACAAAACTTGCTGCCGGCAAATATTTGGTGCTTGCAGCCGACCAAACCGACCCCGCACTTGGCTTTAATGCAGGTCTATCAGCAAAAAAAGGTGTGAAATTTGAATTGGTAAATGCAGAAGGCGTTGTTGTTGATAAATTCGTACGCGGTGCCGATGTTGACCCATTCCCCGAAGACCCATTGGCTGAAAATAAATCAGCGTCATATTCTCGCGTGCCTAATGGAACAGGCGAATTTGCTTATGCAGTGCCTACTCCCGGTGAAGCAAATGGCGAAAAGACAGGTGAAATCGAACACGAATAACATGTTTCTAATCATAAAAGAAGAATGCCTAAAATAAAGGCATTCTTCTTTTGAAAATCAACGATATTTGTCGGGATTTTTATCCTACGAATTTTGATACATCAATTTTAATCACTTATTTATATAATTATTAAAACAATGTCAAAAGAAAAAATGGAGATAGGAGCTATCTCTAAGCCTCGTTTTGAATTCCGTTCATTCGGACAATGCTTCTGCGATGCTCATAAACGCATGGCTCGTCTTTCAGTCCCTGTCCCTGAAAAAGTATGGGAACGTCATAGCGATGAAATTTACATTATTTCTCGCACCAACGATATTAATAATACAAAAATCCGTGATGGCAAAATGGATATTAAGACATATGTTCAGACAGTCGACGGATTGGAACAATGGAATCCTTTAATGAAAGGTGAGTTCCCTATTTCTAAGGAAGTACTTGAAAATGAGGTGTTCCCCGCATTTATGGTTGAAATGCCTCAATTGACAAAGGATACTTACTCCTACGAAGAATTCATCGCAATGGTAGAACAAAATCCCGACTTGGCAGCTGTGCGCGTTCACAAGCAGCGCTTTGGATATATGGTAAACGACACTATATGCGAAGTGGGCAATGTGCTTATTAATGGTGCAAAAGTTGTTACAATAAATTCTGAATCTACCGAGATTGAAGATATCAAAAAGACAATTGCCGACGTAGGGTTGGAAGGGGTTGAAAATATCAACTATTTGCAAGCTATCAAGCGTGTTATCGGTATGTCAAACAAACCATTAGCTAACGAATAATCATGGCACAAGAAATAGAACGCAAATTTTTGGTGGCCGGCGACTTTAAGGCTGAAGTTTTTAAGTCAACTCGCATTATTCAAGGCTATTTGAGCTCAGTGCCCGAACGCACCGTGCGTGTCAGAGTTAAAGGTGATAAAGGCTTTTTGACTATCAAGGGTATTGGTAGCCAAAGTGGCGCCAGCCGATTTGAATGGGAAAAGGAAATCCCCACAGAAGAAGCTCAACAATTACTCGCTATTTGCGAACCCGGTGTAATCGATAAAACTCGTTACTTGGTAAAAGCCGGTGAGCACACATTTGAAGTTGATGAATTCTATGGCGACAATGACGGACTTGTAGTTGCCGAAGTGGAATTGTCATCGGAGGATGAAGCATTCGCAAAACCGGCTTGGCTCGGAGAAGAGGTGACCGGTGATGTGAAATATTACAATTCAATGTTGATGAAAAACCCTTATAAGAATTGGAAATAAGTAAGGGCTTAAAAATATAGTGGAGGGGGATTCTCTCCCTCCACCTTCTAACATTAAATCGATTATGCAGCAAGAGAAAAATACCCCTACGGAATTCGACCCGTTGGACATGAATAATTATAAAATCGAGAAACTGCCAAAAATGAAAAAATCCACTTTTGAAAAGTGGATGGCTCGTATAGGTGGTCCATTGGCGATATTAGCTTTTGTCTTGGTGTATTGGGTGGTTGATATCCCCTTTATTGACAACTTGACTGAATCCGATTTCGTGTCCGAGCAGGTAGTGACTGTCGCCGATGATGGAACAGTTGTGACCGAAGCGGCTCCACCGGCTGAGAATTTGAAAAAAGCGGTGAATTTCATAGAGAAAAACGGCTTCGAAGATTTTATTCGTGCCAATTATGCTATGTTGGCATTGTTCATTGCTGCTATTATATTGTGGATTACAGAAGCAATCCCCAACTATCTGACTGCCTTGCTGGTGATTTTAGGTCTTGTATTGACTGAGGTTACATCGCAAAAAGAGGCATTCGCACAACTTGGGCACCCGGTAATGTGGCTCAATATCCTATCATTTGTATTGGCGTCAATGCTTGTGAAAACACGAGCCGCAAAGCGTTTGGCACTATGGTTTGTGATAAAGTTCGGACACTCTGCCCGAGGTGTCTTTTTCAGTTTCTTGATTATTAATGTTGTCCTTTCAGCATTTATTTCGGCCACAACCGTGAAAGCAGCTATATTACTTCCTATTTTTATGGTTGTAGCAGCAGTTTATGGTGCTTCTAACGGCAACCGTAACAATTTCGGCCGAAACATTGTGTTGCAAAATCTTTTTCAAATAAATATTGGTGCGTCAGGATTTCTTACCGGTTCAGGCGCCAACCTCTTGGCGGCTTCTCTTATCGGAGGTGCGCTTGGAATTACATCTATTAGCTACACTGATTGGTTTGCTGCGGCATTCCCTATGTGTATGCTATTACTAATTATCGGCTGGTGGGTAGGAACAAAATTGATTTTCCCCATTCCGGCGGAACAACGAAAACCACAAATCGAAGGTGGACTTGTGAAATTGCGCTCAGAACTTGAGGGTATGGGTAAGATGAACTTCGAAGAGTGGAAATCTATTGCAATTTTTGTAGGAGTATTAGTTTTGTGGGCTACAGATAAAGTCCATGGTATTGATGCAACCACCGTGGCTTTTATCGGAGCGGTAATAGCTCTCTTGCCCGGCATCGGTGTTGTTAAATGGAATGATGTGGATATTCCTTGGCACTTGATGCTATTCTCGGCGGGAGCCTATGCTATAGGAGCAGGATTAGATGCTACGGCTTTACCCAAAAGCATGGTAGACGTAATGTTTAACAGTTTTGGCGTAGATGATAATACTCCATTCTGGGTGTTGTACCTCTTGCTTACCGCCATGATGCTATTCTCGGCATTGCTTTTCCAGTCTAAGACAATGAGGGCATTGATTTTCGTGCCGATAGCTATTGGTGTAGCCCAAAAATTCGGTTATCCTATAATGAGTCTTGCCTTCCCCGTAGCTTTGCTTATTGAACATGTATATGTATTGCCTTTCAATTCAAAACCGGCCGCATTGCTCTACACAACAAATCATTATAGTTGGAGCGACACCTTCAAATATGGTATCACGATGATGCTTATTGGATGGGTGATGATTATCATTTGGGGTGAAACGGTGTTGCGATGGTTGGGATATACTGAAGGCCTGTTCTTTTGATATATATTAGCTGTTGTAATTTTACATTAATATAGATATTAAAGCCTCATGGTAAATTATGATTCGAATTTATCATGAGGTTTTTAATTTAGAATATTTTGTGTTGAGAAAACAAAATTTATCTCGGAAAATTTTCTAAAATGACGATTTTAGTTTTGACATAATCAAAAAAAAGGTTATCTTTGTGCGCTTAAAGCGGTTATGTGTTATCAACATATCCCGTATCAATCAATACCAATCGTTGAATATAAAAATAAACACAAATCATAAATGTCAGCATTAGAACACATTAGAAAACGCCCGGCCTTGGTAATTTCAGTTCTTGGCCTCGCACTTGTATTATTCATCATCACAGCAGTTTCCGACAATATTTTCTCGTTTTTCAGCGACAGAGATTCTGCCGTTGTCGTAGATGGTGAAAAATTGAAATACGATAAGTGGAAATCTTCCGCAAGTCTTATTGCAGATAATATGCGTCAGCAAGGTCAAGAAAATACCGACTTTGCAGTTGCCGATGAGCAAGCATTGCAAGCTATTATCAACGAAAATCTTTTAGATAAACAAATTGAGAAACTCGGCATCAACGCTACCGATGAAGAAATGGCTGCTTATTTGTTTGGCCCCACTTCAATCGTGACTCCCGAAGCTCAGCGCTATGGCTTCGCTACAGCCGAAGATTTCTATTCCTATGCTTACTCTAACGAGCCCGGCTCAGAAAATGCTCGCGCTCTTTGGCAAGATATGGAAAATCGCGTTCGTCGCCAAGTGTTGACCGCTAAATTCCAATTGCAACTTGGTGCTATCACTGCTAACAAACTCGATGCTAAGGCTTATTACGATGAAAATAAAAACGTAACTCTCAGCATTGCAAAAGTTGACTACACTACTCTTGCTAACGATGAGTTTGAAGTAACTGAAGCAGAAATCAACGAGCGTTACAACCAAAATAAAGCTAACTATAAGCTCGAGACTGAAACTCGCATGGTAGATTACATCTACGTAACTCCTACCCCTTCTACCGACGACCAAGCCTCTGCATCGGAAGAAGTATTGAATGCTATCAACGAGCTTAAGAAATCGGAAGGAACTGAAGCTATCGCAGGTAACTATGCTTTCGCTACTGAAGTCCACACTGCAAGCGCTACAACTCTTCCCGCATCATTGCGCAACGCTATAGAACGCATCCAATCAGATACTGTCGTTATGTTGAGCTATGCAGGCAACACTTACAACCTCGCTAAATTACTTAGCACTAAAGTGGCTGCTGAAAAAGCTGATGTAGACTTCTTCTTCACCAACAATGCAGTAGTTCCTATGGATTCTGTTTTTGCTGCTATTTCAGCCGGTGAAATCGACGAAAGTTCTGACAGCGTTCAAAAGGTGAGCCAAAAGACACTCAACCTTGTAGACAATGCACTCATTGCTGAATACTACGATAACTTCGTAAACGCGGCTAAGGGTGAAGCTACAATTGTTGCCGACAAAGAATTCAAAACAAATATTCTTAACTCAATCTTTGGTGGACAAATCGACCCCACTCAAATTGATGGTATCGATGTTTGCTATCGCGTGAACAGTGTTGAAGAACCTCAAACTATCTACGAAATAGCAGCAATTACTCGCGAAGTAGTTCCTTCTAACACAACTATCTCAGGTCTTCGTCAAGAACTCGCTGACTACGCGGCAAAGAACGCAAACGCTAAAGCATTCAAAGAAAATGCTGATTCTACCAACTTCTCAATCATGCAAGGTCGAGTAACAGGCGAGCGTTTCGCCGTTGTCAACAACTTTGGTGCTCCTGTACCGCAAACTGTTTCTGCCGTGCGTTGGGCTATGGAAGATGCGAAAGTTGGTGATGTTTCTGAGGTGTTTGAAGTAGGCGAATCATTCATCGTTCTCGCTGTAACCGATATTTACTCTGACTACATTCCGGTTAAGGATACTACAATCAACGAATATATTACAAACGAATTGCGCGCAGAAAAGAAAGGTGCAAAACTCGTTGCCGACTATGCAGGTAAAGCTGACTCAATCTCAACTTATGCTACTGCAATGAACACTCAGCCTCTCACAGTTCGTGTTAACTACGCGCAAAATAATGGTGGTATCATGGGTGCTGATCCTAAGTTCCTCGGTGCTGTTGGCGCTGCTAACGAAGGTCAGTTGGTTGGTCCGATTGCTACCGGTACAGCAGCTGTAGTATTGCAAGTAACTGCAGTTGACAATGCAGGTGCTGAATTCGACTACGACGTTGTTGCTCCTATGGCTCAACGCATGTTCCAATTCAACGTAAACCAAGCACTTCGTGCTAACAAAGAAATTGAATATAAGGCTCTTCGCTTCGAAAGCCGCGAATAAGATACAATAGGATTGAATTTTACAATTTCATTCTACTTAATCCAACAACAAAGAGCGGAGTCGATGTGTAATCGATTCCGCTCTGCTTTTGCGGTTCAGCCTTATTTTTTTATCTTTGTAGTCGCATTTTTATTTGTGCATATCAATGAAACTGACCGATATCGTAAAATTCTATGTCAATGGAGCGCGCTCTAATGCAATTTCTGTCCTTGTAAAGGATAAGAAAGTGCGACGTTTTAATGTAGTAAACGTTGCGGGTTCTTCGTTGTCAATTATGTTGTCGCAATTGCCGCCGATGAAAGCTCCCATACTCGTTATTGGCGACACAGCCGACGATGCCGGTTATATTTACCACGACCTTTCTCGTGTGGTAGGGGAGAAGGCAATTGCATTCTTCCCATCTGCCTATAAGCGTGATATCAAATATGGGCAGATTGATCCTCCATCTGAAATTTTACGCACCGATGCCCTTTCTCGCTGGCATTCCGATAATTCACTCCGCTTTGTCATTACCTATCCCAAAGCGTTGGCTGAAAGGGTAGCGCCACGAGAGAGCATCGACAACTCGACATTGCAAATAGCAAAAGGGAAAGAGTACGACTTGGTTCAACTTCAACAGTGGCTTCGCGACAACGGCTTCGTGCGCCAAGATTATGTTTATGAGCCCGGACAATATGCTGTGCGCGGTTCTATTATCGATATCTTCGGCTATAACTTCGAACTACCTTACCGCATTGACTTTTTCGGAGATGAAGTGGAGTCGATTCGCACTTTCGATATTGAGACGCAACTATCCCGCGAAAAGTTGGATAGTGTCGCCATCTCTACTAATGTAGCAATTTCCTCCTTGGGCGATTCTCTGTTGCATTTCATTGCCCCGTCTACTTTAATATGTTGCAATACCCCCGCAGATGTCCCGTTGGCAATCAAAAGTATCGCTTCTGAAGAATTTTCGCAGTCTTCTCTCCTCGCCGATGAGGGTGATAGTAATGCTATGCAGCAGGTTGTCGATGCCGACGAGTTTATAGCCGACTTCGACAAATACAAAATACTTGCCTTTACTGCTGGTACTACACCGGGATTTAAGGAAGCTCCTTTGGTCGACTATAATTGCTCACCTCAAGCAATCTATCACAAAAATTTTGAACTAATTGCCGACTCCCTTACTAATTATTTGAACGAAGGGTATAAATTATACATATTGAGCGATGTTGCCCGCCAGCAAGAGCGCCTGCGCACTATTTTCGACGACCGTGGCGACAATATTGAATTCACCCCCGTTGAAGCAACGCTACATGAGGGTTTTATTGATCACAACGGCCATCGTTGCGTTTTTACCGACCATCAGATTTTCGACCGATTCCATAAATACAACCTTCGCAGCGACCGAGCTCGTTCCGGCAAAATCGCAATGTCGCTGAAAGAACTCAGTGCTATTGAACCGGGCGACTACATCGTGCATCTCGACCATGGAATCGGTAAATTCGGAGGATTGCTCCGTACGAGCGTAAACGGTCGTCCGCAGGAGATGATTAAGCTTATCTATAAAAACAATGATTTCATCTTTGTTTCTATACATTCGCTTCATAAACTTTCGAAATATCGCGGTAAAGAGGGGGTTGAACCCAATCTAAACAAACTTGGTTCCGGCGCATGGAATAAAATCAAAGAGCGCACCAAAACGCGCTTAAAAGATATAGCCCGCGACCTCATTCTGCTTTATGCAGCTCGCAAGGACCAAAAAGGATTTAAATTCTCACCCGATAGCTATTTGCAGCACGAACTTGAAGCATCGTTTATCTATGAAGATACTCCCGACCAAGTATCGGCTACGGCAGCTGTAAAAGCCGACATGGAGAGCGACCGACCGATGGATCGCTTGATATGTGGCGATGTTGGGTTCGGCAAGACTGAAGTTGCAATTAGGGCCGCTTTTAAAGCCGCTGTCGACGGCAAACAAGTTGCACTGCTTGTCCCTACCACTGTGCTTGCTTATCAGCATTACAATACGTTTAAAGAGCGTCTGCGCGACTTTCCGGTGCGTGTCGACTATCTCAGCCGTGCTCGCTCCGCAAAGCAGACCAATAGTATTCTTGCCGACCTCGCCGAAGGCAAAATCGATATCCTTATCGGCACTCACAAACTAATCGGTAAAAGTGTCAAGTTTAAGGACCTCGGACTTTTGATTATCGACGAAGAACAGAAATTTGGTGTTGCAGTCAAAGAAAAGCTAAAACAGATGAAAGTTAATGTCGACACCCTCACCATGTCGGCTACCCCCATACCGCGTACCCTACAGTTCTCGCTGATGGGTGCCCGCGACCTCTCTGCAATACAGACACCTCCTCCCAACCGTTATCCCGTGGTTACATCCGTCGATTCATTATCCGACGAACTTCTTTCTGAGGCTGTCAACTTCGAACTCTCGCGCAACGGGCAGGTGTTCTTTGTAAACAATCGCATCGAGGGGCTTGACTCGCTTAAAGCGATGATTACGCGTTTGGTCCCCGATGCTAAAGTCTTGATTGCTCATGGACAGATGCCTCCCGAAAAACTCGAGCAGGCTATTATCGACTTTGCAAATGGGGATTACGATGTGTTGCTTTCAACTACAATTATAGAAAGTGGTATCGATATGCCCAATGTTAACACTATCATTGTTAACAACGCGCAAAATTTCGGGCTATCCGAACTTCACCAACTGCGAGGACGAGTAGGCCGGTCGTCAAGGAAAGCATTTTGCTATCTGATGGTGCCTCCGGGTGTTCCCTTAACACCCATTGCCCGCCGTCGTCTACATGCCATAGAAAGTTTCTCCGACCTCGGTAGCGGCATACATGTAGCCATGCAGGACCTTGATATTCGTGGTGCCGGAAACCTACTTGGCGCTGAGCAAAGCGGTTTTATTGCCGATCTTGGCTACGAAGCCTACCAAAAGATACTGAAAGAAGCTGTGCTGGAACTTACAACAAGTGAATTTGCCGACACTGTGACGGCTCAAAATGATGTCACCGGTAGCGAAGATTTCGTTGCCGAATGTACCATTGAAAGCGACCTTGAAGTCCTTTTGCCCCCCGACTATGTACCCCAAGAGAGTGAACGTATCAACCTTTATCGTGAACTTGACGGCATTACTCGTAAGGAAGAACTCGATGCTTTTGCAGAACGCCTACGCGATCGCTTCGGTGCAATTCCTTCGGTGGCGCAAGAGTTGCTGCTTATACCCTTAGTGAGAGGAAATGCTCGTCGGCTTGGTATCGAAAAAGTGGCTTTGAAGCAGGGTATGATGTATATCTACTTCGTTGACGAAAGCAATGTTGCCTACTATCAATCACCGATGTTCGGTCGATTGATTAACTATCTCCAGCGCTATCCTCAGCGCGTGGTCATTCGCCAGCGTGAACAACTACGTTCATTTGCAATTAAATCTGTAGCCTCAGTAGCAGAGGCCAACGACATTCTCAACGAAATCCTATCACTCGAAAGCTTGTAATAGCACAACTTCCACTACTTTTGAATAGTGAATAATAACAAGAGGCTGCGTGCGCAGCCTCTCGTTGTTATATTGGGCATTGTCGGGTCAGAGTACCCTTGACAATAATAAGTCAATTATCTTCCGCCTCCGAGCGATTGATAGAGAAGAATGATAGCTTGAGCTTTAGCAAGCTTGCAATTGAGTTCCGACATTTGAGCAGAAAGCAAGCTTGATTGTGCTGTCAGTATTTCCAAATATGAAGCACTTGCTGCATCAAACAATTCTTTGGTGTAGTATTCTGCTTTCTTTAGATTTTCAACCTGTTCGGCAAGAAGCAATGCTTTTTCATTATTCTTATCGTAGGTTGTAAGAGCGTCGGAAACTTCGGCAGACGCACTGAGCAATGTGTATTGGAATGAATTCATTGCTTGTTCCTGCTTAGCTTTGGCTGCTTCCAAGCGAGCGATATTTTGACCGCGAGAGAATATGGGAGCTACTAACGAACCGGCAAGCGAAGCAAACCAATCACCGGGGTTCTTAATGAATGAACCGAATAAGTTGGTAAATCCGTAGTTGGCGGTGATTGACAATCCGGGGTAGAATGCTGCGCGAGCAATATTTGTGCTATAATAAGCCTGAGCAACAGCCTGTTCGGCAGCGCGTACATCGGGACGAGCCGCAAGTTCACGCATGGGAACTCCGTCGCGGAATATTGCCGGTGCATTCAATTGAGCATCTGATGATATTTCCCATTTTTGTGGCATTGTGTTGAGCAACAACGATAATGTGTTGTTAGCTTTGTCGAGAGCCACTTCGAGGTCGGTGATTTGTGCCAAGATGCTTAGGTAGTTGGCTTGGCTTTGAACTACGGCAGCTTCGTTGGTGCGACCTGCCAATTTGTAGTCTTTCATCGCTTGAACATTTTCACCCCATATTACGGCTGTCTCGCGTGAGAGTTGCAATTGAGATTGAAGAGTTGCGATGCTATAATAGCAGTTGGCTACAGCTCCGATGATTTGAGAACGAACTGCCTGTTCATATGCTTTAGCTTGTTCTTCTGCTGATTGTGCAAGGCGATTGTTGTTGAGCAATTTGCCGAATACATCGATTTCCCATGTTGCAGTCAAAGGAATTGTATAATTCCAGCCGGTCAACTTTTCGTTGCTAACCGAAGATGCTCCTCCTGTCGGAGTTAACATCAAAGATGGGAAGTAGCTCATGCGAGCGCCTCGCAAGTTGGCATGTGCAATGTCTACGTTGAGCTTGGCATTAGCAAGGTCAACGTTGCTTTCAAGTGCACGATTTATCAGGTCGGCAAGTACCGGGTCGGTAAACACACTTTGCCATTGAAGATTTCCGAATGCGCATGAATCGGCAACTGAATTCTTTGCTTCTACATACTCCTTCTGCAACGAGGTGTCTTCGGGCATCTCAAACTTTTTATATAGTCCGCACCCCGTCAGCATTGCCACCGTTACGATGGCAATTACCGGGCGTGCTATGCTTTTAATTTTTATCATAGTTGATATTTTTTTACGTGAATACTGTATTTGCTTAATTGTGAATACCGTATTATCGTGAATATTGCTCAATTTCTGAATTGATACCGGTGTTATTTGTATCCTTCCATTTGAGCGGTGAGAATTTCTCTTGAATCTTTTGGAAGATTATAAACAATGCGGGCACGAAGAAAATCTGAAGAATCATACCTATCAACATACCGCCGATGGATCCTGTGCCGAGTGTACGGTTCCCTACCGCACCTACTCCACTTGCAAACATCAACGGCAACAAACCGATGACGAGTGCCAACGAGGTCATAAGGATAGGACGTAGACGGGCTGCTGCACCTTGAATTGCAGCATTGAAGATTGACATACCGGTGCGACGACGTTCGAGCGCGAACTCGATAATAAGAATTGCATTCTTAGCCAACAGACCGATAAGCATAATCAACGCAATCTGCAAGTAGATGTTGTTTTCAATTCCGAAGATATTGGCGAAAATAAATGTTCCGGCAAGACCGAAAGGTATTGATAGCAATACTGCAAGAGGCAATATGTAGCTTTCGTATTGTGCCGACAAGAGCAAGTATACGAAGATGAAGCAAAGTCCGAAGATGATTGCCGTTTGGTTGCTTGATTGATTACCTTGCTCGCGAGTCATTCCTGAATACTCGTAACCATAACCTTGGGGCAATGTTTGGGCTGCTACGCGGGCTATCGCTTCCAATGCTTGACCTGATGAATAGCCGGGATTCGGGTTACCTGTTACGGAAATTGATTGGAACATATTGAAACGGTTCAATACGTCGGGACCATAGATGCGTTTCAAGGTCACAAAGTTGTCTATAGATGCCATCTCATTGCCGTTGCGTACCTTGATGCTCGACAATGTCTCCGGTGATACGCGTGATTCCGGATTGGCCTGCATCATTACTCGGTATATCTTACCGAAGCGGTTGAAGTTGGACACATACATACCACCATAATATCCCTGCAATGTTGTCAAGATTGTTTGAGGACTGATGCCGGCTTGTTTCGCTTTTGCTGCATCAATGTCAACTTGATATTGTGGGAATGTCGGGTTGAATGTTGTGTAGGCCATTTGAATTTCCGGTTGCTTATTGAGCTCGGCGAGGAACCCTTGCACAACAGCGAAGAAATCGTTGATATCGCCACCGGTTTTATCTTGCATCTTAACTTCAAAACCATTTGTCACGGAGTATCCGGAAATCATCGGAGGAGCAAACGCTACTACACGTCCGTCGGTGATGGTCATTGCCGCAGTGCCATAGATACGTTTGAGGATGTTTTCTGCACTTTCCTCTTCGCTTCGTTCTTCCCAATCCTTAAGTTTTACAAGGAATGTTCCGTATGTAGCACCTTGACCGGCGAGGAAGCTATATCCCGCAATCTTCATGCTATACTTAACACCGGGTGTAGATTGTATGATTTGGTCTACTTTTTCCAACACCTCAAGAGTACGTTCTTGTGATGAGCCCGGAGGCATATCGACCATTACGAAGAGCATACCGGTGTCCTCATTAGGAACAAGACCGGTTGGGGTTTTGCCCATTAGGTATACCAACAATACTACAATACCTGCCACTGCGCCTAAAGCAATCCATTTGCCTTTGCCTATTAATGAAACTATCTTTGTATAACCTTTGAGCAATTTTGAATATCCCGTTTCAAAGCCGGCGTGGAAGCGTGGGCTGAATATTCCGAATATAGTGAATATAGCACAGCCTACTGCTACGAGTATTTTCCAAGTTTGTGCCGAATTGAACCAACCCAGAATCATGAATGTGATAGTGGCTGCCACAAATATCATTGTTAACAACGGATGGAAATTAATCGTCAAGCGACGACGGTAACCTTTTGCCATTGTTTTGCCGGCCTCAGAAATAGCTTCGCCGATACGCTCTTTGGCCGGACGTTCATCACCATGTGCTTTGAGGAACAATGCACAAAGAGCCGGAGAAAGAGTCAACGCATTAAGTGCGGAGAATCCAATCGCAATAGCCATGGTCAAACCAAATTGCTGGTAGAATACACCCGAGGTGCCCGACATAAATGATACCGGGATAAACACGAGCATCATGACAAGCGTAATAGAGATTAGCGCTCCTGCAATTTCTCCCATCGCATCTATCGATGCTTTTCGAGAACTCTTATAGCCTTGGTCGAGCTTGGCATGCACCGCCTCGACGACCACAATGGCGTCGTCCACCACAATCGCAATAGCAAGCACAAGAGCTGACAATGTGATGAGGTTAACTGAGAAGCCGATTAGGTTCATCACGAAGAATGTACCAATCAATGCGACCGGAATCGCAATTGCGGGGATGATTGTTGAACGTAGGTCCTGAAGGAAGATGTACACCACAAAGAACACCAATACGAATGCTTCAATCAAAGTCTTGATTACCTCATGTATTGAGGCATAAAGGAAGTCGTTGTTGTTCATAGGAATGCTGAACTCAAGTCCTTCCGGTAGGTCTTTGCTCAACTTCTCAACTTCTGTCAAACAGTCATTAATAATCTGTGTCGCATTTGAACCGGCTGTTTGGAATACGATACAGTTGGTCGACGTTCTGCCATTAAGTGAAGAGGAGAAACCATACATTACCTTACCGAGCTCGACATCGGCTACATCGCCCAATCGAAGTACATTGCCATTTGAATCAGCGCGAATAACGATTTGTTCAAACTCTACGGGTTGAGAAAGACGTCCTCGATATTTCATTGTGTATTGGAACGTCTGATTTCCCTGCTCGCCGAAGGCTCCGGGAGCTGCCTCGATGTTCTGCTCGGCAAGAGCTGCAGCTACATCGGTGGGCATTAATCCATATTGTGCCATTACTTCCGGCTTCAACCACACACGCATTGAATAATCGGCACCGAAGCTCATAACGTCTCCCACGCCGTTAACACGTTGCAATACAGGGATGACGTTAATCTTCATATAGTTGTCGATAAACTCGGGCGAATAGTCATAACCCGGTTTTTCCGACAATGCAACGCTGACCAACATTGAGGTTTGGCGTTTTTGTGTTAACACACCTACTTGAGTTACTTCGGCAGGAAGTAAGTTTTGTGCTTTTGCTACTCGGTTCTGTACATCGACAGCTGCCATGTCGGGGTCAAAACCCTGCTTAAAGTATACGGTGATTGTTGCCGAACCTGTGTTGGTTGCGGTTGACTCCATGTGGGTCATACCCTCGGCTCCATTGATTGATTCCTCCAATGGCGCGATTACTGAATTAAGCACCGCCTGGGCGTTCGCTCCGGTATAGGTGGTCGATACGCTGATTGTTGGAGGCGCGATATCGGGATATTGGGTGATTGGAAGTGATGCCAATCCGATGATACCCAACAGCACGATGAATATTGAGATAACCGTCGATAGTACCGGGCGGTTAATAAAATTATCAAGCTTCATTTCGTGTTGAAAATTTCCTGATTAATGATTTGTTTATTATTTTTTTATTCCCTATGTGGGTTGCGGGTGTCGCTTCTTATTGTTGTTGCTGTCCTGCGGCTTGTGCCTGTGCTTGAGCTTGCGCTGCCATCATGGCTGCTTTTTCTGCTGCATCGATAGGCACAATTGTCATGTTAGGACGCAATACATTCCCGACCCCTTCTACTGCAATAACATTGCCAGGTTCAAGTCCTGATGTTACAATGTAAATCTTACCGTCATCAACCTTTGAAATTGTGATGGGCGTTGAGATGATCATGTTAGAATCGTTTACTACATACACGAATTTGCGGTCCTGCAATTCAAATGTCGCTTTCTGCGGAATTACAAGTGCTTGCTCTTCATGTACGGGGATAATGATTTGTCCGGTTGAGCCTGAACGCAACATGCCGTTGGGGTTGTTAAATAATGCTCGTACGGTTGCGGCTCCGGTTCCGGTTCCGATTACGCCCGACACTGTTGCAATTTTACCTTCGATGGGGTAGATTGAACCATCGGCAAGTTGCAATTTCACTGCCGGCATTTCTGCGATTTGTTTGTCGAGCGATTTAGTGCCATTCTCTGTCATGTCGAGAATGTCCTTCTCTGTCAATGAGAAATATGCATACACTTGTGAGTTGTCGCTCACTGTTGTCAATGGTTGCATCATTGAGGGAGAAGCAAGTGAACCTTCGCGGAATGGGATTGAACCGATTACACCTGCACTTGGAGCGGTGACGACTGTATAAGCCAAATTTTTCTTTGCTGATGTCAACGCTGCATTGGCTGTCGCAAGATTTGACTTGGCATTGGCAAGGTCATTCTTTGCAAGCTGGTTCTCATATTCTGAAATGATATTTTTGTCGAAAAGAGCTTGTTTTTGGTCAGCAGTCATTTGAGCTGACTGTACGGTAGTTTGAGCTGCATTGACAGCTGCTGTTGCTTGGTCAACGGCTGCTTGATATTGAACTTGGTCAAGGATGAAAAGAGTTTGTCCTTTTTGTACCTTTTGACCTTCATCAACGAGAACTTTAGTGATAAATCCCGACACTTGCGGGCGAATTTCAATGTCAGTTTTACCTTTGATAGTAGCAGGATATGAACTTGCTAAATCAATCGGAGAGTAGGCTACCGTCTGAGTTGCGATTGTGGGTGC
Organism: uncultured Barnesiella sp.; assembly: GCA_964462445.1. Lineage (GTDB taxonomy): Bacteria > Bacteroidota > Bacteroidia > Bacteroidales > Muribaculaceae > JAGBWK01. The sequence continues at coordinate 42,328 of CAYWXG010000002.1, forward strand.
CTGTTGTTGCATTGCGGCTTGATCTGCGCTACCTGAGCATGATGCTAAAGTCACTAATGCAGCGGCCATCAATGTGGCGGTTGCTTTGTTTGCGTTTAGTCGTTTCATTACTTTTTTATAATTTTCTCTGTTATTTATTTTCGATATTGATGTGATATTTTTTTGATATTTTCCCTGGATGTGGAAATTAACTTACAAAGTTACCTATTTTTGTGCTAATTATATATAAATTAAGGGTTAAAAGATGTTGCAAACGTTAATATACAGTGCCTACATTATCGATCCATAAAGTCAATCCCAATGTTCCCGTATAGGCATCGCCCGATGCTGCCGACATCATGACTATGATATGAGTGGGTGTCGCATTCTCATTGTCCCAGCCAACTTCTTCTACAGGTACTATCTTTCCCTTACTATTACGGGCATAATAACTTCTCTTGGCGGGGATTAATCCCATATACGGTTTGTAACCGTCCTTTTTAGTGATGTCTCCATACATGATTGGCAACTCATACTTATTCACCCAACCTGTGGTGGATTTGTCGAATCTGATACGCCCGGTGCCTACGCGTTTTGCATATATACGCCCGTTGTTGTCTTCCCATCTGCGTTGCAGAAGCACCATGACTTCAGCACTTTCCTGACCCGTGAGTATCTTTTTCTTACCCAACCCACTGGAATAGACGTGTTTGCCATTGACGGGAATTTCTAATTTATAGTCAAAACACAATGCTTTCGGGCGCTTTGTAAATGGTATGCCCATGTCCATTTTGCTGTATGGGTCGGAGGTGGAACTTACCGGTTCAATCATCTCTCCTAAAAATATTGACCCTGCTACTACTACATCAACGTTGATGATGCCAATGGCCTTACAGCCTTCCATAATAGTGGTAAGTTTGGCACATTTATTTCCTGCTGAACGGGTGTCGGGGACAACAGCGCAACTACCTTTAGATATTCCAACAACTTTTGCATACACATTTGAAGTTGCCCACGGCGACCCGTCAAGGTTTTTGTATGCCTTTGCCCCTTCAATTGTTTGGGTTGGACCAACTTCATACAAAGTTTTGATTTTTCCCCCAAGGACTCGCGATTCAGGAATATGTCTCGTAATCCAGGAGTTAAAGTCACCATATTTGAAATATTCTACTTTATCTTCAGCAACCCCGGAGATTGACGCAACTGCAGATATTACAACTATAGTGAAATATCGTAAAATGTAGTTTTTAATTCCTCCTAATTTCATTAGTTTGGTATTTAATCGACAACAAAGGTAAATAAATAACGCAAAAAAGTATTTCTACATTTCTCAACTTTCCCGATTTGCCTACAATTGTGGAAAATATGACTATTATTGCTATTCTGTTGCTGATGTTTTGCTGGTATTTCTTAAAGTTGAGCCCCTGAACCTAATTATCTGCATATACAAATAACAAGCTACGCCTTCTCGAGGTTGAGAAAGCGTAGCTCATTTAAGTATTATTCTCTATTATTGTTTTTTTGTTACCAGATTACGACTTGTTCTTCAGCAGGACGATACATTTTGTCCCCCTCTTTTACGGAGAATGCTTCAAAGAATGGGGTGATGTTGCGTAATGTGACGTTGACGCGGTTGATACCCAATGAGTGAACATCTCCGATGGTGAGTTGACGCATTGTCTCGGGGCGAGTGTTATTGGCCCATACATTGGCATAGCTCATGTAGAACACTTGCATCGGGTCGAATCCATCAATTTTAGCTTCTTCCGATGTCACATCTACACCCTTTGCTTTTTGTGAGTCTAAGAACGCAGTGCGTGCTACGCGGAGACCTCCTTGGTCGGCAATATTTTCCCCCAATGTGTACTGTCCGTTAGCATTTAATCCGGGGAGTATTTCGACTTCATTGAATTGAGCAATAAGGCCTTGAGCAAGGGCGTTGAAAGCTTCGGTGTCTTCTGCTGTCCACCAATTTACCATATTTCCTTCAGCGTCGAAGTTGCGACCTTGGTCATCAAATCCATGAGTCATCTCGTGCCCGATAACAACACCAATCGCTCCATAGTTTTCTGCATCTGAAGCATTGGGGTTGAAGTATGGGGCTTGAAGTATACCGGCGGGGAATACGATTTCATTAGCCATCGGGTTATAGTAAGCATTGACAGTTTGAGGTGTCATGCCCCATTCGCTCTTGTCAACAGGTTTCCCCCATTTTGAATATATTTCTTTTTGGTGCCACATCGATACATTGTGCATATTTTCATAGAATGAAAGCGCAGGGTCGATTGTGAGTGTTGAGTAATCTTTCCACTTGTCGGGATAGCCGATTTTTACTTTAAATGCATTAAGTTTCTTAATAGCATTGAGCTTGGTATCATCGCTCATCCATGGAAGGTTGATGATATGCTTGCCAAGTGCGCGACGTAAGTTTTCTACTAAGCCGAGCATATATTCCTTTGAAGACTCGGGGAAATATTTAGCAACATATAGTTCGCCAATAGCCTCTCCCATAGCGCCTTCAACTGTGCCGAGAGCACGTTTCCAACGAGGACGTTGGCTTTGAGCTCCTGAGAGTACTTTGCTAAATTCAAATGCCGCATCGGTGAAATCGTCGGAAAGATAGCCTGATGCTTGACGCACATAGTTCCACAAATAATAGTCTTTCTTCTCGCGGTCGGTAAGTGATGCTATCAAATTGTCGGCTTGTTTTACTGTGTTGATGTTGGTTACGATGACCATTGCCGGAGTCTCAATTCCCATTGTTTCGATGAAGAAGCGATCCCAATTGATTGAAGGATACATCTCTTTGAGTTGGGCAATTGAGCGAGGATTGTACATCGCCGGAATGTTTCGGCTTTCCTCGCGTGTCCATGTCGAATCGGCAAGGGCGGTCTCAATTTTCATGACGTTTTTGACTATTCGACGAGCATCCTTTTTTGAATATCCTACAAGGCGCATCTCCTTTTCAATCAATTTTTGATATGCTTCACGCACCTTAAGATTCTCTTTGTCGGCACTCAAATAATAGTCGCGATCGCTGAGTGTAATGCCTCCTCCGCTCACATACATTGCATATGCGTTTGAGTTGGCAAGATCTTCCATCGGACCGGCTGAGAAGAACGGACTGGCATAATTGCCGTGCAACCAGATGAAGAGGTCTTCCATTTCCTCCGGTTTGGTGTTCTCAATACGTTGTAAATCCGCCTTAATTGGCGCTGCACCTTCTGCATTGCGACGTACTGAGTCCATTGCTTGTGAGTAAATTGTCGCTACTTTAAATGCGTTACTTCCAGGCTCCGGATTTGTTGAGGCTAACCCCAATACAATCTCCTTAACCTGCTCGCGACTTTGCTCTGCGAGTACGTCAAATTGGCTATAACGAGAATACTCTGCAGTCAACGGATTGGCTTCCATCCATCCTTTATTGACGTGGGTGTAAAAGTCGTCACCGGCCTTAATCGTATTGTCGATATATGCGGGATTGACACTGCTTAAATGCTCTTCAGCCATTACGCCGCTTATGCTTCCGATAGCAAGAGCACATACTGATAATAATTTGATTAATTTCATATTGATATAAATTTTATTTTTCCCTAATTTTGAATTAACTGCGTAGGTTTATGATTGTATTGCAAATTTACTTTTATAAATTTCGCTCAATGTGCGAAAATGTTACAAAAGCTCTATGCATTCTTTAATCTACGGCAGTCTTAGGACAATCACTCCCGTAGAATCAAAGCGAGGTAGTGCCATCACTTGTACCGATGCATTGCGCGACTCTATGCTACCTGTGCCATCTCCGACCGATATATTCAACTCTCGAAGTGCATTGGTTATTGTTGCAAGTGCTATCGTTGGAGTGTTATTATCGTGCGACAGGTGGCAAAGAAATACGTATTGGAGCGAGGGTGTGAATATCTTTTTTAGATATGCGGCAGTAACTTCATTGTTCATGTGACCTCGTTCGCCCAAAATTCTTGCTTTAAGATATTCCGGATACGACCCGTTTTGCAACATTGTCAGGTCATAATTCGATTCTATCATAAGATAGTTGGCCTGACGCATATAGTAATCTGCTCGTTCGGTTATTATTCCCATGTCGGTGGCTACTACAAACTTATGCTCTCCTGCTGATATAAAAAAGCCAACATTATCACTTCCGTCGTGCGACACCTTGAATGGAGTTATGACAAAATCCGACAAATGGAACGGAAATTCTTGAAATATAGGTTGATGATAATCTTTTACACGTCGAGAAATGTTGTGCCGACGCAACATTCCATTAAGGGTTGCCGGAGTGCAATAGATACGCATATGTTGATTCCGACGCACTATTGTATATGCATAGCTGACATGGTCGCCATGATCATGTGTTAAAATGATTCCTCCAATTGTCTTGATATCAATGCCGTTTCTTTCGAGTTCTTTGTAAATCTTCGTTGGGTCAACTCCTGCATCTATTAGGATTCCAAAACGCTCATTCCCTAAATAAGAGCAGTTGCCGGAGCTGCCACTGCCAAACGAGATGAAACGTAACTGTGGCACAGGTTTAATTGGCATCAAAGGTTCTATCCCATCAACTATTCCCAACTCAGATATCTTCGATGGGGTTGTTGGTATGTCATTGATTTTGCGTGGACGGCCGGGACTTGTGCCTTTCTTTTTTAATGGCTCAGGCGACGCGTCAACGCCCTCTTGCAGGACTAAATCGTCGAAAAGTCCTGGAAGAAAGTTGGTGTCAAAAGTTGTTTTTTTGCGTCGAGCCATAATTCTAAGTTCTATGTGTAGAGGAGGAAAATAGCCGGAATTTTATCAAAATTAAGCTGTTGTTTCCGCCATTGTGACAATGTTAAAGTTATAATCCGTTGCCCCGGCCCGGTTAAATCTGTGGCAACACACAATCGTGTTGTTGCTGGCAATGTCGCTATTATATCCGCAATCATCTTATTGTTGCGATAAGGGGTCTCGATAAATATCTGTGTGCGACGATTGCGCACTATGTCGGCATGCATCTGCTTAAGAGCTGTTGCTCGTTCCGACGCGTGGATTGGAAGATATCCGAGAAACGTGAAGCTCTGACCATTAAACCCTGACCCCATCAACGAAAGTAGAATGCTTGATGGACCTACCAATGGCATTACTCGATACCCTCGCTTATGAGCTTCGGCTACTACTAATGCTCCGGGGTCGGCTACAGCCGGGCATCCAGCTTCCGAGATAATGCCCATATTGTGACCCTGTGCCATTGGTTGCAACATAGCCGGTATGGTGGCCGGGTCGGTATTGACATCTACTACGCTGAATGTCAGTTCATCTATATTGATATCGCGGTTACATTTTTTGAGAAATCGGCGAGCAGTCCTAATGTTTTCAACTATAAAATGCTTTACCTCGGTGATTATTTCAATATTAATCACCGGAAGCACTTCGCCTATCGGAGATTCACTCAGATTAGATGGAAATAAATATAGGGAAGGCACATTATTTTCCATTTGAGTCCTCCCACTTAAATGTTATTATTGCTTCTCGGCGTTTTGTGTCGTTAGATGCGCGTTTGAATACACATTTTTCAGCCGCCTTTTTGCATTTTTCTATCGTAGTATTATTCTTGGCTGCATTCCCATTGCTCTGGCTTGTAATGAATTGTGCCGACCCTTTTTCTACAATGCCACCTTCAAGTACCACTACACGTATGCGAATCGTCCCCAATTCATTGCTGCTTGGACGCTCGTTGTGCGATGCTGAATAGTTGATTGGGTCAGTACCGCCGGGACCATTATTGTTTTTATTGCCATCGGTTTTAGGCGCAACTTTGCCCCCTTCTCCTTTCCCGGTTCCCGACCAGCGTCCCGACACCTTGTCCTCAATATTTTTCTTGGATTTCTGTTGACGTTCGGCTTCTAATTTCGCGGCGTCATCGGGCTTTGCAACTCCCTCATTGACTTGCTTTTGCTCTACCGGCGACGGTTGGTTGCTATCCGTGACATTTGCATGATGTCCTTGGGTGTCTCCGCTATTATTTAAATCGTAGGATGTCTGTGTATCAACTTCAGAATCGACATTTGAGGCACCTGTATCATCGATTCCCGCTTCTTGCTCCCACACATCATCGGCCGAAGAGTCGTAGGCGCTGACAAATGTCTCCGGATCCTCAATGTCATCGGCTATCAGTTCAAAGTTTTTAACCGGTGGCCATTCCTGTCCCTTTTGTAGGTTGATGTTCAGTGTCCATGTCAAGAGCATCACAATTAGCAAAATTGTGACTACCCCTGTTAGGATTGCTGATATTATTTTGGGTCGGTTGTCCATTCGTTTCGGTCTTCGTGATGCTATTATTTATTTGAGCGTAATGGCTTGGTCGCTAATACAATAGTTATGTCGACCTCTGCGCCTACATTGAGTATGTTGACAATTTTGCCATATTCAACGCTTTCGTCGGCATAGAGTGCTACCGTAGTTTCCTCAGGCGCTTGTTCCTTTGCAAGCATTAACCACGTTTTCAACTCTCCGGGTTGCATTGGCTGACGCTTGGCATCTCCCATTGCTGTGGATATATTTCCTTCAGCATCGAGGGCTATGCGAATGTTTGGTTTTTTGCTTGTCTGTTGAGATGATTGTGGCAGATTGACCTCAAGTGCTGTCGGGAAGATGTAGGTTGATGTGACCATGAAAAATATAAGTAGCAGGAAGATAACGTCGGTCATCGACGCCATCGAGAACTCTGCCATCGTTCTATGCTGTCGCTTTAACGCCATATCTTGATACTTTTATGCCGGTTCGTTAAGTAGGTCCATAAATTCCATCGTTTTACCTTCAAGAGAGGTCATAACATTGTTTATTTTTGCTACAAGAATATTGTAGGCAAATAAGGCAATGACACCTACTATCAATCCGGCAATTGTAGTTACGAGAGCGGTGTAGATGCCTCCGGAGAAAGTAGCAATGTCGGCGCTTGAACCTTGAGCTGAGATGTTGTAGAATGCTTGTACCATACCAATTACTGTGCCGAGGAAGCCGAGCATCGGTGCGCCTGATGCTGTAGTCGCAAGCCACGACAACCCTTTAGAGAGCTTCGATATTTCTATATTCCCGGTGTTTTCAATTGCTACAAGCACATCGTTCATTGGGCGACCGATACGAGAGATACCTTTGCTGATAAGTCGGGCATAGGGAGTGCCGACATTCTTACAAAGATTTAAAGCGCTATCGATTTCTCCATCATGGATATAATCCTTTATGCGGTGCATGAATGTGTCGTCCTGACGGTTGGCCTTTCGAATTACAAGCCAACGCTCGATGAAAAAGTATATGCTGAATAGAAGCAATATGCCGATAGGAATCATTAATATACCTCCTTCCATGCAAAGGTCCCAAAATGACATTGATACTTCTGTTGCTCCATTGATTGCAGTGTCGGTAATCGGATTTGTTATAGAGTCTACGACCATGGGCGTCGCCACTGTAGCTCCGCTGTCGATTAGGCCTGTTTCGGGTGTTACTTGGTTTGCAGAGTCAACGATTTCGTTGATAGCGGTTGGGATTAATAGTGTAAACATTATTACTTCGTGGTTTTATGGGAATGACTTACTGGTTGTTATCTATATTGTGATTTTATTTCATTAAGCAATCTTTATAACTGCGTATTGTTTCGTTGAGACCCATATATAAGGCATCGCATACAAGGGCATGACCAATTGAAACTTCATTCAAGAAAGGAACCGACTGAGCAAAAAAACTCAAATTTTGTAAACTCAAATCATGGCCGGCATTAACCCCCAATCCTACTTTATGGGCGGCACGAGATGCGTCGACAAATGGCATCACTGCTTTATCCGGATTAGAAAAGAAGTCGTCGGCATATGGCTTGGTGTATAACTCAACTCGGTCGGTGCCGGTTTTTGCTGCAAGTAGAATGTTGTCAATATCAGTGCCAACAAATATAGATGAGCGGATTCCCGCTTCATGTAAAGCATTTACTGTTGCAGTCAGAAATTCAAAATGGTCACCTACAATCCATCCTGCCGACGATGTTAGCGCATCGGGGGCATCGGGCACGAGTGTGACTTGTGCCGGCTTTACTTTAAGCACCAAATCCATAAAATCGGGTGAAGGATATCCCTCAATATTAAACTCCGACTTCAAAGCCGGGCGCAATTGATAAACGTCGCTCCGTTTCACATGGCGCTCATCGGGGCGTGGGTGCACGGTAATGCCATCTGCTCCGAAACGTTCACAATCAAGGGCTACTTTCAGTAAATCAGGGTTGTTTTCGCCTCTTGCGTTGCGCAGAGTGGCTATTTTATTGATATTGACACTCAAACTTGTTGTCATAGTATTCTACTTAAAAATAAATAAAATTATCTACAAAGTAAGAAATAATATCACATATTACGATTTTATTCGTACTTTTGTAAAGTGAAATTTGTTACAAATTTAGATAGAATAGGCTATAATTCAAAATATATTATTTATTTTTTAACCTTTCTTGGCAATTGAATTTAGATAAAGAGATATTATTCCCACATTCGCCTGACGCATCAACTATAATTTTAGCTTGTCAGCGCCAAAATTATTCAGCATCGGTTATTGCACGAGCCGTCGAAGATTGTGATGCCCATGTCCTCAATCTTAATGTTCTTGCATCTCTTTCTGAGGCCGGTGAATTAATGGTTGCGTTGAGGGTCGACCATCGTAATGCAGCATCGGTGGCTCGTTCTTTGCGTCGATTTGGCTATGATATTGTTGATGTTAAGTCTCCCGACTATATTGACATTGATGCAGAGGAAGCGCGGAGCCGTGCAAATGAGTTGCTTCGTTATCTTGAAGTTTAAATCTGTAAATGCCCCCGTTTTGTAGTAATAACAATCCTAAAATCACAAATATGAAGGTTGCAATCTACGGAAGTCGTCATCAAGCCGACCATGTCGGTGAAATCGCAAAACTCGTTGTCGATTTGATAGAAAATGGTGATTCGATTGTGATACATCGTAAACTCTATGATTATTTGGTTGCAAATGTGGGAGAACTTTTCGTTCGAGCTACATCTTCTGTTATGGTGACCGCTGAAACTGGATTTTCTGCCGATGTCGCTCTCAGTATTGGTGGAGATGGCACATTCTTGCGTACTGCTCAATGGGTTGCAGATTCCGAAATTCCTATTATCGGTGTTAATACCGGGCGTCTCGGCTTTCTTGCCCCATTTACCATAAAAGAGGCTGCAGATGCAGTAATCACTCATCGTCTTGCCAATTATAAGATAGTGGACCGCTCTCTATTGCGTGTTGATATCAATTGCGCTGATTTAGACACTTGGCCATATGCTATAAATGAGGTTGCTGTTCTTAAAAAAGATACCGCCTCAATGATAAGTATTGATGCTCGTATTGACAGAGTGCCTCTTGCCGATTACCTTTGCGACGGACTTATCGTGTCGACACCAACCGGTTCTACCGGTTACAATCTTTCGGTTGGTGGTCCTATCATGCAACCACAATCCCCAAGTTTTATATTATCGCCTGTAGCGGCTCATTCTTTAACGATGCGTCCATTGGTCATAGATGATTCGTCGTTACTGACTCTCAAAGTTTCGTCGCGCACACCCTCTTTCCGCATAAGTCTTGATGGACGTTCTGTTAATTTGCCATGTGGCACGGATATTTATATTTCTCGAGCCAATTTTGTCGTAAAAACAGTATGTTGTCCCGGACATAATTTCTTCTTTACGTTGCGAAACAAACTTCTTTGGGGCGCAAGTGCAATGGATTAATTAGGTATTATATAGAAGGGGAGTGCGGTGCGGAAAATATTACACCATAAAGAATTAGGTGATATAATAGTGACATTTAAGTCCAACGCTCGGAGCTTTATAGCACGTTGGAGTTCGAATGGTCTTACGGTTACGGCTCCGGTGATGGCTTCCGATGCCGACGTCCAATCTGCACTCAATCGATTGTTGCCTCAAATTCTTGCCGCTAAAAGTCGAGATGCTCAGTTTGTTAAGTATTATGAAAATCAAGAAATTAAACTCGATGGATTATTGATTATCATAATGCGTCAGCACTTGCGTAGTGATAGTATTTTAATTAAGCAGAATACTATAGAGTTGGTTACAATTGCAGTTGGAGTTGATTTGGACTTCGATGATATTAAAACATCACAATTTATATCAAAGGCACTTAAGAGGATAGCTCGGAAAAATGCAGCGCGAATACTTTTGCCGCGTGCGCGTCAATTAGCCGAAACCTTGCATTGCAATCCGTCGGCATGGGAAATTTCGTCAGGGAGTCGGGTTTTAGGTCAATGTAACAGCTCACGTTGCATTAAATTGTCCTACATGTTGATATTCCTTCCTCAGGATTTGCGCGATTATATAATTTGTCATGAATTGGCACATCTTGCCGAGTTCAATCACAGCCCTCGATTCCATGAAATTTGTAATAGCTTTCTTGGAGGTAAAGAAAAAGAATTGATAAAAAAACTTAAAACATATCATTGGCCGCTCATCCGCAAATAACCCACGCTTAATCGTTTTTACATTATATGAAAAGAAAAAAATTTAGACCTTATACAACTTTTTTTGTACCTTTGCGGTCATATTATAGGAGAAACTATCTCTGTTTCTCTCGTTTATCTTCACGTAGTAGAGTAATATACAGCATATTATGATAAAGAATCTCGTTATAGTAGAGTCCCCTGCAAAAGCTAAGACTATTGAAAAATATCTCGGCTCCGATTTCAAAGTGATGTCGAGCTATGGGCATATTCGCGACCTTAAAAAGAAAAGTTTCAGTATAGATGTCAATAATAATTTTGCGCCACTCTACGAAATTCCGTCAGATAAGGTGCAACTTGTTTCAGAGCTAAAAAAAGCAGCGACTCAAGCAGAGATTGTATGGCTCGCTTCCGATGAGGATCGTGAGGGGGAAGCTATTGCTTGGCACTTATTTGAGGTGCTTGAATTGGATGCTGCAAAAACTCGACGTATAGTTTTTCACGAAATCACCAAAAGTGCGATTCTATATGCAATCGAAAATCCTCGTGAGATTAATTTAAATCTCGTTGATGCTCAGCAGGCTCGACGTGTTCTTGACCGTATTGTAGGTTTTGAGTTGTCACCGGTGTTATGGAAAAAAATCAAGCCGGCACTTTCCGCGGGGCGAGTGCAGTCGGTAGCTGTTCGCTTGATTGTTGAGCGAGAAAATGAAATAAAGAATTTTGTTCCCGAGCAATATGTGCGTCTCACTGCTGATTTCTTGGCGGGAGATAAACCGCTACACACGGAGTTTTCGCATCGTCTTCCCGATATGAAAGTTGCCGAGGAATTTCTTAAAGTAAGTGCCGATTCTAAATTTACAGTTGGCGAAATTGCTGTTAAACCTCTAAAGAAATCACCGGCACCTCCTTTCACTACTTCAACTTTGCAACAAGAGGCTGCACGAAAACTTGGGTTTACTGTTTCTCAGACTATGATGATAGCGCAGCGACTTTATGAGTCAGGGCACATAACCTATATGCGTACCGACTCAGTTAATCTTTCAGCTCTCGCTATCAATACAATATCAAAGGAAATAACAGAGAATATAGGAGAACAATACCTTAAAGTGCGCCACTATCACACATCTTCAAAAGGAGCACAAGAAGCTCATGAAGCAATTCGTCCCACATATGTAGACCGAGCAACTATCGAAGGTACTTCTCAAGAAAAAAGACTTTATAATCTTATACGAAAGCGAACTATCGCTTCGCAAATGGCCGATGCTATTATCGAAAAAACTACTATCGATATTGAATGTCGACCGGCATCTGCTTCTGCGCTACCTGTTGATGGTCATTTTGTTGCGTCGGGCGAGGTTATTAAATTTGATGGATTCCTAAAAGTCTATATGGAGGGTCGCGATGATGAAGAATCTGACAGCGAGCAGTCTTCACTTCCCAATGTCGTTCCTGCTCAGGTCCTTGATTTGGACGGAATGAAAGCCACTCAGAGATACACATCTAAGCCGTTGCGTTACAATGAAGCTACTCTTGTAAAGAAAATGGAGGAATTAGGTATTGGGCGTCCCTCTACCTATGCTCCCACAATATCTACAATTCAACAACGAGAATATGTGGAACGTGGCGACCGCCCCGGAGCTAAACGCGAAATTGAAGTTATAGCTTTTCGAAAAGGTAAAATTACTCATCGCAAAGCAACAGAAACCTACGATGCGGAAAAAGGTAAGCTACTCCCTACCGATATTGGCGTAGTTGTCAATGATTTCCTTACAGAATACTTCCCCGATATTCTTGATTATAATTTCACTGCTAAAATAGAGCAGAAATTTGATGATATTGCTGAGGGAAATCTTGTTTGGGATAATGAGATTGCCAACTTCTATAAAGATTTCCACCCTGTTGTAGATAACGCCATGTCAATGCGCCTCGAGCACAAAGTTGGCGAGCGTGTTTTGGGGGTTGATCCTGTTTCAGGAAAGCAGGTGAGTGTTAAAATCGGCCGATTCGGGCCGCTTGTCCAAGTTGGAGAAGGAGATAAAGATGAAAAGCCACGTTTTGCATCATTGCTAAAAGGGCAATCTGTGCAGACAATTACTCTAGAAGAAGCGTTGAAACTTTTTGATTTCCCGCGCATTATCGGGGAATTCGAAGGTGATGATGTTACTATCGCAATCGGCAAATATGGTCCCTACATCAAGCATGCCGGTGCATTTACTTCCATTCCAAAGGATATTGCCCCCGAGGAAATAACTATAGACCAAGCTGTCGAGCTTATTAATGAGAAGCGAGTTGAAGCACAAAAACGAGTTGTTCGTACATTTGATGAAGACCCAGATGTGCAAATTTTGAATGGTCGTTATGGTATATATATTGCCTGCAAAAAGAATAACTATAAGATACCCAAAACAGTGGCTGACCCGGCATCTCTTACTCTTGAAGAATGTAGGGAAATAATAGCTGCTCAAGATGTAGCACCCAAGAAAGCTCCACGTCGTGTCGCTCGTAAAAAATAATTCATAACTCAATATGAAGCCACTTAAATCAAAGCCCGGTGCTGAGCGTCGTCGCTTCTCTCCTGATGTCATTGAAACTTATACCCCGTCGGAGGAAACAACGTTGTTGAATTTCCTATTTGCTGCGATGCCTCAGCGCAAACGCACTAATGTCAAGGAATTACTTCAACACAATCAAATTAAAGTAAACAGTCTTGTAGTTACTCAATTTGATACCCCGATTTCTTCTGCCGACACTATCTATGTGAATCTCACTCGCGAATTCCCTCGTTTTTATAATCGCAGACTTAGCATTGTCTACGAGGACGATGATATTGTAGTTGTAAACAAAGGTTATGGACTTCTATCTATGGGCAATGATAAAGTCAAAGAGGGAACGGCTTACTCTATTCTGAAAGAATACATCAAATGGGTTGACCCACGACAAAAAATATTTATCGTTCACCGTCTCGACCGCGACACCTCCGGATTAATGATGTTCGCTAAATCTATCGAGGCAAAAGAGGCTATGCAACACAATTGGAACAACATGGTGCTTAATCGCACTTATGTCGCTGTGGTTGAGGGGAATGTGGAGAACGATGAGGGAACTGTCCAAACCTACTTGGCCGAAAACTCTAAATTCGAGGTCTATGTCACTGAAAACCCCGAAGAAGGTCAACTCGCCGTCACCCGCTACAAAGTGCTGAACCGTAAAAAGGGATACTCCCTCTTGGAACTTGAACTCGACACCGGTCGTAAAAACCAGATTCGCGTTCACATGAAACATATCGGGCACTCCATCATTGGCGACCGTCGTTATGGTGCTAAGACAAGCCCCATTCATCGCCTTGCTCTTCATGCCCGTACTCTTCGATTCGTACATCCAATTACTCGTCGTGAGATGAATTTTTCTACTCCGATTCCAATCTCATTCCAAAAAATGACGAAATAATTACTGATAAATTTTAACTTAAATAAATCAATCCAATGAAAACATTACAACTTTTTGTGACAGCACTGATCGCTTTTGTAGTAGCATCATGTTCAAGCAAACCGCAACTCACCCACATGCCGGCTAAAGCCGACGGCGATTCTAATTGGGGTCTTGTTGATGCGAATGGCGAGTTCTTGATTTCTGATGAATTTGACCATCGTCCATCTCCTGTAATTAATGGACTTTTTTATGTAAAAGAAGATGGTGGTATTTCTGTCTATAAAGCCGATAAAAAGTTGCGCACCGTGGGCGACCTTGTCGGATTGAAAGGCTGTGGCTACTTGACCGATGGACTTATGCCGATAGTTCGAAAGGATGAATGTATCACTTTTGTTGATGCCGAAGGCAAAACTCAATTCGTACTCAAGGATTACAATGGTGTTGAGATAAAGAGAGTGGCACAAATGTTTATGAATGGTCTCTGTCCGTTTATGACTATTGATGAGAAATGGGGGGCTATCGACACCAATGGAAATGTGGTTATAGAACCTTTGTATCGTAATGCTCCATATTTTTCTGAAGATGTGGCTTTGGTGGTAGATGCCAAAACTGAAAAACTATTACTTATCAATCGCTCCGGCAAAACTATAAAAGAACTTTCTGACGAAATACGTCGCCCGTCGGTATTTGCCAGTGGTTATGCTGTGGTGAGAATTGATGAAGAAGATGAGGACTCTCGCTATGCTATGGTCGATACAAAAGGTGAGATAATAAAACTACCCACTGTTGTAGATGACGTAGAATCATGGAATGACAAATACATAGTATTTGAGAATAGTGAAGGAGATTATGGTTTGTTGAACTACGATGGCGAAATCCTAATTCGTGCTAAATATGATAATTTGGAAATACTCGCCAACGGACAGATTCTTGGCGAGCGTAGTGGCAAATTTATGTTTGTTACTGAGGAGGGAGAATCTGAGAAGTTGCCATTCGAGGCCACGTCAGCTATCGAGGCCGCATCGTTGTTCAGCACAATATTAGATTTCAAATTTGAACTTATTTCTGAGGATTACGACGATATGAGATATCTCCGAAACTATGCCGGAGAGAAGGGGGGAAAAATGTTGGGCAGATTCCGCGGCGAGGTGGAAATCGAGACCGTATATTCCGACTATTATGACTACGATGCGGCTTTGAAATCAGTCACCGCATTATTTGATGATAGAGGATTGAAAGGCTATCCATTTGGCTCGACTATGGGGAATTATGCCGACTCTGGAAAGTCAAAAAGCTGGTATCGTGGAGATAAATCGATGAGTGTAGATCTTGAAGGTGATAGCTCATATTTCAGAGTTTCGTCAGCCACCATAAAGTCAAATAATAATGTTGTTTATGATGCAACACCCTATGCAAGCTATTACACATGGGAGTTCAATAACGATGCAAAAATAAATTCTATCTCCGTGACGTTGGAGTTTGCATATGACAAGTATCGTGAAGACTTTAATACATATGTAGCTGAAGCTCTAACCAAAAAATTTAACACTACAGTTGGTACCGATGCCAATTTCGTAAATAATGTGACTACTAATGGATATGATGCTGTTACGATAAGTCTTGATGAATCGGTAGTTTCAGGAACTGAAGTTGTTGAAGATTGTGTCGTTGAAGTAGATAGTTGTGCCGTAGACACTGTTGTTGCCGCAGCATATTAAAATGAAACGCTATTTCATAGAGTTGAGTTATGACGGAGTCGCTTATCATGGGTGGCAGGTGCAACCGGGCGATATCACGGTGCAGCAATGCATTGAAGAGGCTCTTGCTAAAGTGTTGCGCCAACATATTTCCATAGTGGGAGCCGGGCGCACTGATGCCGGTGTCAATGCTAGGAAAATGATAGCGCATGCCGATCTGCCTGAGGAAATAGTTGAAAAGGACAAGGTGCGATTTATTCGCTCGCTTAACTCGTTGACAGCTCGTGATATAGCTATTCATGATATTGTTGAGGTAGCCCCTGATGCTCATGCTCGCTTTGACGCACGCCGACGCACGTATCGCTACTTCGTGCATCATGGTGCCAACCCTTTTTTACGACATTATTCTCTTAATATTGCTCCGTTGGACTATACTGCGATGAATGAGGCGGCTGCGCTTCTGCTTGATGTTGAGGATTTTACATCGTTTGCAAAACTGCACACCGATACTCACACCAATATATGCCGTGTTGATACGGCGCGTTGGGTGAAATCCGTAGCAACAGTTCCTGCAGTTGCGGGAATAGTGGAGGGAGATGGAGTAATCGCTTCAGGGATCGGAGTGGTTGGCAGTCAATATTATTTTGAGATAAGTGCTGACCGATTTTTGCGCAACATGGTTCGAGCGGTGGTTGGTACGCTTGTCGAAGTGGGGCGAGGCAAAATGTCAATCGACAAATTTCGACAGGTTATTGCACAAAAAGATAGATGTGAAGCGGGAACATCTATGCCCGGCAATGCATTATTTCTATGGGATGTAGAATATTAGCAGTTGTTTAAACATATAATAGCAATAGAGATGGCGACCTTTTGGACCGCCATCTCTATTATTATGATGATAATTTTGGAGAATACGAAGTTATCGTTCAAGATAAGTATAGCCGTAAAGGCCGGAGCGATAGTTGGATAAGAATTCGCGACCTTCTTCGGCGGTGATTTTGCCTGCTTTCATAGATGCTGTTACCCAACCTTCTACATTGCGCACCAATTTCTTGGGGTCAAACTGAACATAGTCGAGAACTTCGGCAACTGTTTCGCCATCGATGATTTTGTCAATTTCGTAGCGGTCTTTGTAGACACTGATATGCACGGCGTTGGTGTCGCCAAAGAGATTGTGCATATCGCCAAGAATTTCTTGATAAGCTCCGGCGAGGAACACTCCTAAATAATAAGGTTCCCCTTGTTTTAGCGAGTGAAGCATAAGATAATCGGCGCTACCACCTTGCACAGAGATAAAATGGGCAATTTTACCATCGGAATCGCATGTCATATCTTGAAGTGTTGCCATGCGCGACGGCTTTTCATCAAGACGCGATAAGGGCATAACGGGGAATAGTTGGTCGATAGCCCAGTGGTCGGGGAGCGATTGGAATAGAGAGAAGTTGCAGAAATATTTGTCGGGTAGCATACGTGAAACTTTGCGCAATTCTTCGGGCGCATGTTTCATCGTTTGAGCTATGTCGCCTACTTCGCGAGCTATTGACCAGAATAATTTTTCAACCATAGCGCGAGTGCGAAGATCGATAAGCCCCAGCGAAAATAAATCGAGAGCCTCCTCGCGAATCTGCAGTGCATCGTGCCAACTTTCAAAAAGTCGTGGTTGCGGAGATAATTTATCCCATATATCATAAAGTTCTCTGACGAGTTCATGTTCATCATCGCTAATCTCCTCATTGTCCTTCCATTGAGGGAGGGTAGTGGTTTCCAGAACTTCAAAAACGAGAACTGAGTGATGGGCTGTTAGCGAGCGACCGCTTTCCGTGATGATATTCGGATGTTTGATGTCGTTTTTCTCACAGGCATCTACTAAAGAATAAACGGCGTCATTGGCGTATTCTTGAATCGCATAATTCATTGAAGATTCCGACGCGGAATTGCGAGTGCCGTCGTAGTCAACACCAAGCCCGCCACCTATGTCAACAAAGTCAATGTCGAATCCACTTTTAGATAGTTGAACATAGAATTGCATCGCTTCACGCAGTGCATTCTTAATAAAGCGAATTTTGGTTATTTGGCTGCCGATATGGAAATGTATTAACTTAAGGCAGTCTTTGATGTCGCGACGTTCGAGATAGTCGAGAGCTTCGAGCAATTCCGAGGAATTAAGCCCGAATTTTGAGGAGTCGCCGCCGGAGTCTTCCCATTTGCCGGCACCGGTGCTTGATAGCTTAATGCGGATGCCGATGTTGGGGCGTATTTTGATTCGACGAGAAATGTCGGCAATAAGCTTTAGCTCGTTCATCTTTTCAACAACGAGATAGATGCGACGCCCCATCTTTTGTGCAAGAAGTGCTAATTCAATATAAGTAGCATCTTTATATCCGTTGCATATAATCAAAGCATCATCGGCAATGTTGGTAGCAAGCACGGCATGCAGTTCCGGCTTTGACCCGGCCTCCAATCCAATATTGAATTTCTTGCCGTGGCTCACAATTTCTTCCACAACTTGACGCATTTGATTTACCTTAATAGGATATACGATAAAGTTTTGCGCTTTATAATTATATTCTTGAGCCGCACGTTTAAAACAATTTGAAATCTTTTCAACGCGGTTGTCGAGAATATCAGGGAAACGAAGTAATACCGGAGCTGTAATATCGCGCAATTGCAATTCGTCCATAACCTCTTTAAGGTCGACTGACGCATATCCCTCTTTCGGGTTTACGGCAACATGCCCACGCTCATTGATGGTAAAATATTGGCGGCCCCATCCTTTGATATTGTATAGTTCGGCGCTGTCTTCAATTTTCCACTTTCTCATCTGTGTCAGTTTGTATGGTTTTGTTATTAAATATTGTTGTTATAAATATATTAAATAGAATCGCAAATTTAGTAAAAAAATAAATGTAATAGCCATTTACCTTAAAAAAATGATTTATTCATAAATTATATTGTCAATATATTTTATTAATATTTCAATATCTGAGCAATTTTATCTCTTATTGCCGGATGTATTTATGGTTGGAATTTGAAAGTGAACTCGGCTTAAAATGATAAAATTAGAGTCGATGAGTAAAAAAAGACGGTTGTGTAACAGTATTGTAATATTAAAAGTCGCGGTTTAAAAAGGGTTATAGCCTCGTTAACAAATATTTGCATTTGTAAGTATCGGAAAATCATAGTAATTAGTAATTTTGCGTCGGAAAAGTAGGTCATTTATAAAAAAATGCTTTACTTTGCAAAGCGAATTAAACTAAGAAAACTATTAATAATTTTTAAAACTTTACGACTATGTCAGAAATTGCATCTCGTGTTAAATCAATAATTGTAGACAAACTCGGTGTAGACGAAAACCAAGTAACAGAAGCAGCAGCATTCACAACCGACCTCGGTGCTGATAGCCTTGACACTGTAGAACTTATCATGGAATTCGAAAAAGAATTCGGAGTAACAATTCCCGACGAAGACGCAGAAAAGATTGCAACTGTAGGTGACGCTGTTAAATACATCGAAGCTGCGAAATAATCAGTCATAAAATTAGTTCTAACACAATTTTATATTAAGAATAATGGAGTTAAAAAGAGTTGTAGTGACAGGTTTAGGTGCCATTACGCCTATTGGTAACGACGTTGAAACGACGTGGGAAAATGCCAAGAAAGGTGTATCGGGCGCAGGTCCTATCACGCATTTCGATGCTTCAAAGTTCAAAACTCAGTTTGCTTGCGAAGTGAAGAACTTCGACGGCAACGCACTTTTCGACCGTAAGAAGGTTCGTACACTCGACCTTTACGCGCAGTATGCCCTCGCAGCTGCACGTCAAGCGGTAGAAGATTCAAAAATCGAGGAGGGCGAAAATCTCAACCGCGATCGTGTCGGTGTTATAGTAGCAGCAGGAATCGGTGGACTTCACACTTTTGAGGAAGAAGCCGGCTACTATGCAATCAATAAAGAGAATGGCCCTAAATTCAATCCGTTCTTTATCCCCAAGATGATTGCCGATATCGCATCGGGACATATCTCGATGGAATATGGCTATCACGGTCCCAACTTTGGTGTCGTTTCAGCTTGTGCATCATCTAACAATGCAATCATTGATGCGTTCAACCTTATCCGCTTGGGTAAAGCTGACGCTATCGTAACCGGTGGTGCTGAAGCAGCTATCTATCCTGCCGGTGTAGGTGGTTTCAACTCAATGCATGCATTGTCAACACGTAACGATTCCCCCACAACGGCTTCACGACCGTTCAGCAAGAGTCGCGACGGGTTTGTGATGGGTGAGGGTTCGGTTGTACTCGTGCTTGAGGAACTTGAACATGCGTTGGCACGCGGTGCTAAAATTTATGCTGAGGTTGCCGGTGGAGGCCTTTCTGCCGATGCTTATCACCTCACTGCTACTCATCCCGAAGGTTTGGGCGCTATTTTGGCTATGCGTAATGCTCTTGAAGATGCCAACATGAAGCCCGAGGATATTGACTATATCAATGTTCACGGCACATCAACCCCTGTTGGTGATATTTCTGAAATTAAAGCTATTACCGAAGTATTTGGTGAACATGCTTATAACCTTAACATTTCTTCGACTAAGTCGATGACCGGTCATCTTCTCGGAGCTACCGGTGCTCTCGAAGCAATGTTCTCGGTTAAGGCAGTTGAGAATGATATTGTTCCTCCTACCATCAATCATGAAGATGATGATGAAGATGAAAATATCGACTATCGCTTAAACTTCACTTTCAACAAAGCACAAGAACGCCCAGTGCGTGCTGCGCTCTCTAACTCATTCGGGTTTGGAGGTCACAACGCTACAGTGATTGTGAAAAAATTTGAGAAATAATATCCTGTAGGGATAAACGTAACGAAAGTTATTTGAGCAACATAAGCGACCATGGTGAATTTTCACCGTGGTCGCTTTATTTATTTTAAGGTTTCTTGAACAAAGATTAATGGATAGTCGCCGAAAAGCAATCAAAACTGGGGTAATTTGTAGTAAAATATGTCAATTTCCTAATATTTCCTGGCAAAATGCTTTGTTCTTAAAAAAATATGCCTACCTTTGCATATATAATAACAGTAAAAATTATTTGCCTTAAACCTAAATAATAATGGAAAAAATAGACAATCTTGACCGAAAAATATTGAAAATTGTAATGCAAAATGCGCGTATCCCTTCAAAGGATGTAGCAGTTGAATGTGGAGTTTCGCGTGCAGCCATACATCAGCGAATACAGCGTATGGTAGATTTAAAGGTAATAACCGGTTCGGGTTACTATGTTAATCCTAAAGATTTAGGATTTTATACATGCACTTATATCGGAGTAAATCTTGAACGTGGAGCTCTTTATCGTGAAGTTGTGCCGGAATTGCGTCGTATCCCCGAAATTACAGAATGTCACTTCACAACAGGTCCTTACACAATGCTTATAAAGCTTTTTGCGCGCGACAATGAGCATTTGATGGATTTGCTTAATAATAAAATTCAAAATATACCCGGAGTGAAGGGGACTGAAACGCTTATTTCGCTCGACCATTCTATCCATCGTCACCTCCCAATTGAGGTTGAAGATTAGTTTTGCTATCTTGGTGTTCATACATTTTGTTGAAATGCGAGAATAATTACCGGTATAAAATTGGGGATTATATATGGCAAACTACGATATCAAGCAGTTGCATGACAAACTATTGCAAATACTATTAGTGTTTGATAAAGTGTGTACCGAACACAATCTG
Organism: uncultured Barnesiella sp.; assembly: GCA_964462445.1. GTDB lineage: Bacteria > Bacteroidota > Bacteroidia > Bacteroidales > Muribaculaceae > JAGBWK01. The sequence continues at coordinate 63,654 of CAYWXG010000002.1, forward strand.
CGGTATTGCATTTGTGGTGGAACGCTTCTTGGCGCAGTTAGGCATAAAGGATTTATACCGTGGGATGACGACCTTGATGTATCGATGCCACGTCCCGATTACGAAAAATTAATAGCGCATGCTTCGGAGTGGTTGCCGGCGCCCTATGAATTCGTATGTGCGGAAAATGACAAGAAATATCCTTTGCCATTTGGTAAAATTCAAGATGCTTCAACAACGATAATAGAGCGTGACCACTTGTATTATTTAGGAGGGTGTTATATTGATATATTCCCTTACGATGCATATCCCGATTGCTGGCTGGGACGGAAGCGTCAACGAGCAGAATACTTCTACTTGAAAAAATGTCTCTATCTTGTGCACCGCGACCCATATCGCCATGGACGAGGGGTGGCAAGTTGGTTGCCACGATTAGTACGCAAACTGTATACGATGGAGAATATTCAACAACGTATGCGCCGTGTGATGACACGTTTTGATTATGAAACGGCAAATATTGCATGCAGTTACACAGATGGGTGGCATCGTATATTGCCAAAGTCAATAACCGGAGACTATGCACCGATAGAATTTGAAGGGCATCAAGTGATGGGTATTCGCAATTTTCATCCATATCTTACGGCTATGTATGGTGCGGATTATATGACGCCACCACCACCGGAAGATCGTTGGCAGCACAATTTCAATTATCTCAATCTTGAATTACCTTATCGCCAATATACTCCGGAAATGCGCGATAAATAGATTGCATATTTGAATCAAACAAATATATCAATGCGAGTTTGAAATCTTTACTCGCATCGTTTATAACGCAATAGCTTAATTCCCGAATTAAGCTATTGGTTGATTTTATGAAAATTCTTGCATAATTTTGTCGAAAAATTAGTGGATTTTTCAGATGAAAAAAGTATCTTTGCACGTTAAAATGTAAGTACAAATTAAAAGTACAATTAAAATGGATACAAAGTTTATTTTTGTGACAGGAGGCGTAGTTTCTTCGTTGGGAAAGGGGATTATCTCAGCGTCGCTCGCTAATTTGCTTATAGCCCGCGGTTATCGTGTAACAGTACAGAAGTTTGACCCGTATTTGAATATCGACCCGGGAACACTAAACCCCTATGAGCATGGTGAGTGTTATGTGACAGTAGATGGTCACGAAGCAGACCTTGACCTCGGTCACTATGAGCGTTTTACCAATATCCAAACAACAAAATCTAACAATATAACAACCGGTCGTATCTATCAGAGCGTTATTAATAAAGAGCGCCGCGGCGACTATATGGGTAAGACTGTACAAGTAGTGCCTCATATTACCGATGAAATTAAAAATAGGGTAAAAGCCCTTGGGAAAACCGGTAATTTTGATTTTGTGATTACAGAAATAGGAGGAACAGTTGGTGATATCGAAGGGTTGCCATACCTTGAAAGTGTTCGCCAATTGCGTTGGGAACTTGGCTCTAATTGCGTTTGTGTCCATCTGACTTATGTGCCTTATATTGCTGCAGCGAAAGAATTGAAAACGAAGCCTACCCAACACTCTGTAAAGCAGTTGCAAGAATTAGGTATTCAGCCGGATATCTTGGTGTTGCGTACAGAGCAAGATGTTTCAGCCGAGATGCGTCGCAAAATAGCACTTTTCTGTAATGTTGCTCCAGATGCGGTGATTCAGTCGAAAGATGTTCCCACTATCTATCAGGTGCCTATCATGATGCACGAGCAGCATTTCGATGACTTGGTAATTAAGCGAGTAGGACTTCAGGCAGAAGGGGAACCAAATATGAAAGCATGGCTCAACTTCCTCGACAAGATGAACTACGCCGAAAAAACTATAAGAATTGGTCTTGTTGGAAAATATGTAGAACTTCAAGACGCATATAAGTCAATCAATGAATCGCTTATACAAGCTGCGACATACAACGACCGCAAACTCAAACTTGAATTTATCCAGTCGGAGAAACTCACCGACGCCAATATTGAGAAGAGTTTGTCTGATATGGACGGCATTATCGTGGCTCCAGGCTCAGGGCCACGCGGTGTTGACGGTAAATTCGTGGCTTTGAAATGGTGTCGCGAGCATAATGTACCTACATTCGGTATTTGCCTTGGGATGCAATGTATGGTAATTGAATTCGCTCGCAATGTCCTTGGTATGCCTGAAGCTAACTCAACAGAATTCAATCATGCTACTCCCAACAATGTTATTGACTTAATGGAGGAGCAGAAGAGCATTGCAAACGTAGGTGGAGTAAGACGTCTCGGAGCATTTGACTGTGAATTGAAAGAGGGTTCGCGCACCGCGCAGGCTTATGGAAAAACGCATGTCAGCGAGCGTCATAGCCATCGTTTTGAATTTAATAATGAATACTTAGCTCGTTTTGAAGAGGCAGGATTGAAATGCGTAGGTGAAAACCCGGCGAGCCATTTGGTTGAAGTGGTTGAAATTCCGGAAAAGCGTTGGTATATTGGTGTTCAATATCATCCCGAATATTCATCTACGGTGCTTAATCCCAATCCACTGTTTGTTAGCTTTGTTAAAGCGGCAGTTGATTATAGCGAAGAGAAAAATAAATAATACAAAAATAAATAATACTACGTGAATAGTTCGTTAAAGATTATCCTTGTGATGGCAGCTGTGTTCTTCGGCATGATGCTGCTAACACCCAAAAAAGAGGACAAAGTTCAGAGTGCACCGATACAACAAGAGGTAGTAGAGGATTCAAATGAGCAAATTTTCATATCCGAAGCAGAGAAGGCGTTGATACCTGACATTGTGAAGCAGGTGGGCATGCGCGAAATTGTCGACGGTAAAGAAACTTTTAGTTATGTCACCGACAAAGTGGCACTTCATCTTATAGATGGGGAACTAAGCGGTACGGTTACAGTTGATTCGCTTACTGCAGAAGTTGATAGCGCTTTGGTGTGTCATTTCCCTCTCGAAATGAATGTGACGCAACAAACTGTTGCTAATGCCACTCTTGCAAAAGAATTGAAAGAAATCGGTACGTATAAAAAGTTTGCTCCGCTTCGCAAAGAGGTGCCGATGCTCGACACAATTCGCTTGCAAAATAATGTCCTTGCATTGGAATTTGATACTCACGGAGGTATTATTTCAAAAGCCACACTTCTTGCCCCGGCTTATCGTACATTCTTTAAGTCAAAAACAGACCCCAATAAGATAGATTCGGCGCAAGTCGTTGTATTCAGCCCGGCTGATGAGGCATCATATTGGTTTAATATTTCCTACAACAACAATAATGTCTCGGCGTGTAATCTCTATTTCACTCCAAAGCAGGTGGGTGATAGCATAGTAGAGATGACTGTTGACCTTGGAGACGGTGCCCGTTGGGGTTATCGTTATACACTTCCGCAAGGTGATAGCTATATCGTCAGAATGGACGTGATACAGGAAAATACAGCTCACATATTGCCGATGAACACTACGCAGATGATGTTCAGTTGGAAAATGCAATTGCCGAGATTGGAACGCGGTTTGACCTTCGAGGAGCGGAATTCCGGTATCTACTATCGCTATATCGGAGAATCTCCGGATTATATCAACGGCAACTCATCTACAACTGAAACAATGAATCATTCATTGCAGTGGCTTGCTTATAACAATCAGTTCTTCTCAACGATAGTAATTCCACAAAAGGGATTCGTGTCGGGAAAAGTGGTTCAACAAGCATATAAAGTGCAGCCGGGTGCTCAGCATATTAAGTTCCTTGCTGCCGATATGGAGGTGCCCTACGATCCGGAAGCTGAGGTTTGCGCTTCGCTTGATATATTTATCGGCCCGAACTCATATTCGCTACTTTCCGACATCGATGAGCAGTTAGGAAGCGAAGATGGATTGGACCTCAATAGAGTAGTCCCTCTCGGTTGGTCTTGGCTTCGATGGATTAACACATTGATTGTTATCCCGGTGTTTGATTTCCTAAGCGGATTTGTTTCAAATTATGGCCTTATAATCTTATTGTTGACAATCTTCATTAAGATAATAATCTTCCCCTTCACCTATAAGAGCTACCTTTCTCAGGCCAAGATGCGATTGCTCGCTCCTGAAATAAAGGAAATTAACGATAAATATCCCGGTAAGGAGAATGCTATGGTGCGTCAGCAAAAGACAATGGCACTCTATTCCAAGGCCGGTGCGAGTCCATTCTCAGGGTGTTTGCCTTTGTTACTCCAGATGCCGATACTTATCGCTATGTTCTCTTTCTTCCCCTCATGTATCGAATTGCGAGGACAAAGTTTCCTATGGGTGGAAGATCTTGCGTCGCCCGACGTTATTTTCTCATTGCCATTCTCGATTCCGTTCTATGGTAAGGATGTAAGTTTATTCTGTTTGTTGATGACAGTGACCAATATAATCTATACACGCATCAATATGAAAAATCAGCCATCATCATCGTCGATGCCCGGCATGAAATGGATGATGTATTTGATGCCTGTAATGTTCCTCTTCTTCTTCAACAGCTATCCGGCAGCATTGAGCTACTACTACTTCTTGTCGTTGTTGATAACGATAATCCAAACATGGATTTTCCGTCGTTGTGTTAATGAGGATAAGTTGCGTAGAAAGATGGCTGCCGCAGCTGCAAAGCCTAAAAAGAAATCAGGATTTATGGCACGTCTCGAAGAAGCTCAGCGTAAACAGCAGGCAGCATTGCGCGAGCAACAGCAGAAAGGACGCCGTCGTTAAGCCTATATACAGAGATGATAATATCAGAGGTCTTTTTAGTTAGATAAATAGATTAATATTTTAACTAAAAGGAGAAAATAATAGCACAAAAGGTTAAAACTATCCTCGGAAGCAAATTCCGAGGATAGTTTTTTTGTTAAAATCATTATTTATTGAAAAAAATATTTTACCTTTGAGAAAGCGCTTTTTGATAAGCATATTAAAATTAATATTAATAATAAAAATAAGATACCATGATTAGTCCGTTAGCTCATGTAGACGCGTCAGCCAAAATTGGCGAAAATGTTACAATACATCCATTTGCGTATGTGGATAAAGATGTAGTAATAGGAGATGGGTGTGAAATTATGCCATATGCAAGTATATTGCATGGGACTCGTATAGGTTGTCGTTGTAAAGTCTTTCAAGGAGCAATCTTAGGCGCCGACCCCCAAGATTTTCGTTGGGAAGGAGGCGAAGCTCATTGTGTCATTGGGGACGATGTTGTGATTCGTGAACACGTTATCGTTAATCGTGGTTTTGAAACACCTGAAGGAACAGTCATTGGCAGTAACATATTTATTATGGCAAATAGCCACGTAGGGCACGACTGTAAGTTGGCAGGTAAGAGTGTGCTCGGTAATGGAGTTACGATGGCAGGGAATGTGAGAGTAGGAGAAAATGTAATTCTGTCATCTAATACTATATTCCATGAGGATTCCAAAGTGGGCGCTTGGGCGCTTGTGAAAGGTGGCTGTCGCATTTCGGGAAACGTTCCTCCATTTGTTATTGTAGCACACAATCCGGTGGAATATTATGGTGTGAATGCCTACGTGATGCGTAAACATGGCTATACTGATGAGCAAATTGACGAAGTTGCTAAGGCCTACCGCCATGTATATCAGTCGGGTACGTCGGTGTTTAATGCGCTTCGACGTATTGAAGCAGACGTGGCGCCATCGGAATCTCGTGATATGATTACCAACTTTATTAATGAAGTAGATTTGAAGATTGTCGCTGCTCCCGTTGAGTTGGAATAGTATAAGATCAAAAGGTTGACCGATAAAAATAGAAAGATATGAGTTGTCGCATTGCAGATAGAGTCTGTAAATTAGCGACAACTCATGTATCTATGCGTTTTTTAAGGAAAAAAATCCGTAATCATTTGCTAAGCATATAAAAATACGTTAATTTTGTAACGTAAAAGCGGTAGTAGCCGTTTACTCGAGTTAAATCTATCGATATAGTTGATTGTAAGAACAATTCCTCAGAATGATAAGCGGTCGAGTTCCGCTACGCAACAATAGTATTGTAATAGTCGAATAAATAATCTATTAATAATTCAAAATCCTCTAAACTTCTATGTGGTTAACAAGCTCTTCAATAGGACGAAAGTTTGTCATGGCATTGACCGGCGCTTTCTTGATCCTGTTTGTTACATTTCACGTGTTGATGAATGGAGTCGCATTGTTCTGGCCAACAGCCTACAATGTTATTTGTGAATTCCTCGGAGCCAACTGGTATGCCCTTGTGGGTACTGCCATTCTCGCCGGAGGTTTCGTACTCCATATCCTCTTCGCATTGTGGCTAACCTACGAGAACCGTCGCGCACGCGGTGGCGACAGCTATGCGGTGACATCACGTCCCAAACAAGTGGAGTGGTCGTCAAAGAATATGCTCGTTCTCGGTATCGTAGTAATTTGCTTCTTGTTGGTGCATCTCTACCAATTTTGGGCTAAGATGCAGCTCCCTGAAGTGCTCGGTCTTGAAGGAGAATATCCTGCAGCTGCCGGTACACTCTTCATTCAGGAAGCATTCAGCTGCCCCATCACACTTATTATCTACCTCATCGGTTTTGCTGCATTGTGGTTGCACATGACCCACGGTTTCTGGTCAATGTGCCAGTCATCAGGCCTTAACAATGGCACTTGGATGAACCGTTTGAAAACAATTGGAAATGTATGGGCAACAGTAGTAGTATTGCTCTTTGCAGTTCAGGCAGTTGTGTTTACCGTGCAATCTAAAAACAATTATTACACCACTAATGAAGCGCTTCTTGAGCAATACAAAGAAATGCTTCCCGCTTGCGAATGTGAAGGTTGCGAAGGTTGTGAAGATTGCGCTGACTGCGTATGTGCAGAAGGTGAATGTGCTGAGACATGCCATCGTTGCATTATGGTAGCTAACATAGTAGCTGCAGGCGATGGTTGCTGCGCAAAAGAAGCAACATGTGGCAAGGCTGCAAATTGTGACAAGACTTCATGTGGTGAATGTGCTCAAGATTGCGAACAAGCTTGTGAAGACGGTGCAACTTGCCCCAAACAAGGAAGCTGTGGCTCAGAGTGTGAAAAAAACTGCACTCACAACGCGGCACCCTCAGTGAAAGACAACTTTAATGATTCAATATTTTAATTAATCAGTTATGGCAGATATTAAAAATATCGAAGGGATGATTGACTCAACACCAATCATGAAAGACTATGCCGACGTTGAATCGGCATCTCTTCCCGAATATCAGATTGACTCAAAGATACCCGAAGGTCCCGTAGCTGAGAAATGGACCAACTATAAAGCACATCAAAAATTGGTCAACCCTGCCAACAAGCGTAACCTCGACGTAATCGTTGTAGGAACAGGTCTTGCAGGAGCATCGGCCGCATCTACGCTCGGTGAAATGGGCTTCAATGTGCTCAACTTCTGTATTCAGGACTCACCTCGTCGTGCTCACTCTATCGCTGCTCAAGGTGGTATCAATGCAGCAAAGAATTATCAAAACGATGGTGACTCTGTCTATCGTTTGTTCTACGACACAGTGAAAGGTGGTGACTTCCGTTCTCGCGAAGCCAACGTATACCGTCTTGCTGAAGTTTCAAACAATATTATCGACCAATGCGTACAGCAGGGTGTTCCTTTCGCTCGCGAATACGGCGGTATGCTTGCCAACCGTTCATTCGGTGGCGCTCAAGTGTCACGTACATTCTATGCTAAAGGTCAAACCGGTCAGCAGCTTCTTCTTGGTGCGTATGCTTCACTCAACCGTCAAATCGAAAAGGGTACGGTTAAGTCATACAACCGTCGCGAAATGCTCGAATTGGTAATCATCGATGGTCGCGCTCGCGGTATTATCGTGCGCAACCTCGTGACAGGTAAGCTCGAACGCTACGCTGCCCACGCAGTTGTACTCGCAACCGGTGGTTACGGTCGTACATTCTTCCTTTCAACAAATGCAATGGGTTGCAACGGTTCGGCTGCTATCCAAGCATTCAAGAAAGGTGCTTATCTTGCTAACCTCGCATTTACTCAAATTCACCCCACTTGTATCCCCGTTCACGGAGAAGATCAATCAAAATTGACTCTTATGTCAGAATCACTCCGTAACGATGGTCGTATCTGGGTCCCCAAGAAAAAAGAAGATGCTGAGGCAATTCGCGCCGGTAAACTCAAACCTACCGATATCCCCGATGAAGATCGTGACTTCTATTTGGAACGTCGTTATCCTGCTTTCGGAAACCTTTGTCCTCGCGATATCGCATCTCGTGCAGCTAAAGAACGTTGCGATGCCGGCTATGGCGTAGGTACAGGAAATGCAGTATATCTCGACTTCAAATATGCAATAGAACGTCTTGGTGCCGACGTAGTACGCGACCGTTATGGCAATCTTTTCGATATGTATCAGATGATTTCAGATGATAACCCCTATGAAACTCCGATGCAAATCTTCCCTGCAAGCCACTACACAATGGGTGGTATCTGGGTAGACTACGAATTGCAAACTTCTATCAAGGGTCTTTTCGCGATCGGTGAATGTAACTTCTCAGACCACGGTGCAAACCGTCTCGGTGCATCAGCGTTGATGCAAGGCCTTGCCGACGGTTATTTCGTACTTCCCTATACACTTCAAAACTACCTCAGCGATCAAATTAAGGTGCCTCACTTTAAAACCAATGCGCCTGAGTTTGCTCAAGCAGAGGCTGATGTTAAAGCTCGTATTGAGAAGTTGATGAATATCAAGGGTACTAAGTCGCCCGACGAGATCCACAAGCGTCTCGGACGTGTAATGTGGGACCTCGTAGGTATGGGTCGTACACTCCAGAGCATTGTTAAAGCAACAAAGGAAATCGAAGAAGTACGTAAAGAATTCTATAGCGAATTGCGCGTTGTAGGTGCTGCCGACGACCTCAATACTGAGCTCGAAAAAGCACTCCGTTTGGAAGACTTCCTTGTAATGGCTAAGATGATGGCTATCGACGCTCTCAACCGTAACGAATCATGTGGTGCTCACTTCCGTGAAGAGTATCAGACTGCTGATGGCGAAGCTGCTCGTAACGACGAAGAGTATATGTATGTCAGCTGCTGGAAGTACACAGGCGAAAATGAGAAACCTATCCTTCTCAAAGAGCCCCTCAAATATGAGGCAATTAAAGTACAAACACGTAACTACAAATCATAATCGTAAACGTCAAACTTATAAGATATTACAACAATGGAAAATACAATTTCGGTAAACTTGAAGATTTGGCGTCAGCGCGGTCCTAAAGCAAAAGGCCGTTTCGTCAACTATCATGTAGAAAATGTATCTACAGGCAGCTCATTCCTTGAAATGCTTGATATGCTCAATCAGCAACTCGTTGAAAAGGGAGAAGAGCCTGTAGTATTTGATAACGACTGCCGCGAAGGTATCTGCGGTATGTGTTCACTCTATATCAATGGACATCCCCACGGACCGGTACAGGGTATCACAACTTGCCAATTGCACATGCGTAAATTCAACGATGGTGACACTATCACAATCGAACCTTGGCGCTCAGCGGCATTCCCTGTAATCCGCGACCTTACCGTTGACCGTAACGCATTCGATAAGATTCAGCAGGCCGGTGGTTATGTTTCATTCAACTGTGGCGGTGCCCCCGATGCTAATGCTACCCCTATCTCAAAAGAGGTGGCCGACGTGGCAATGGACTCTGCAACTTGTATTGGTTGTGGTGCGTGTGTGGCTGCATGTAAGAATGGCTCTGCAATGTTGTTCGTATCAGCAAAGGTAAGCCAATTCGCACTCCTTCCTCAAGGTCAAGTAGAACGCGCTCGTCGTGCTCGAGCTATGGTTAAGAAGATGGACGAACTCGGATTTGGTAACTGTACAAACACCGGAGCTTGTGCAGCAGAATGCCCGAAGAGCATTCCTTTGAGCAATATCGCACGTCTAAACCGCGAATTTATCAAGGCTAAGTTGAAAGACTAATTGTCAATGCGAAGGTGTAACTTGCATCTTGCAAATCATACTATGGAGGGGCGTCATTTTTGGTGCCCCTCTTGCTTTTATTTTGTTTTAATACAGTAAATTACTAATTTTGTGGCGAATTTCAATAGGTGTTCATTCAGTATTGTTTTTATTAAGTAAAAAAACAGCTAATTAGTTGAAACAAAATAATAAACCATCTTTCCTACTGTCGATAATTCCCATTGTGGCATTGTTGGTGACATTAGCGAGTATTATCGTGTTGACGAATGCCGAGGTGGCGCAACGCTTTAGTTACCTTATATTACTCGGAGCAGCCGGATTCTCGTTAGTCCTATCAAAGATATTTGCCCCTCAGCCCTATAGTCATTTAATTAAAGGCGTTAAGCAAAGTGCAGCGCAAATATTGCCAGCAGTGCCTATATTGGTATTTATAGCAATAGTGTCTGCAACGTGGATGCTAAGTGGCGTTGTGCCTACTCTTATAGCGTATGGTATTGATATAATAAATCCAACGTTGTTCCTTATGATAGCTTGTGGCGTATGCGCAGTGATTTCAGTGCTTTCCGGAAGCTCGTGGACCACGGTAGCCACAATAGGAGTAGCTTTTCAAGGGATAGGACATGTGATGGGGTATAGCGAGGGGTGGATTGCCGGAGCCATCATATCGGGCGCGTATTTCGGTGATAAAGTCTCTCCCTTGAGTGATACTACGGTCCTTGCATCATCGGCATGTAAGGTTGATTTATTTACGCATATTAAGTATTTGATGTTGACATCAGCTCCAGCCATTATCTTGGCATTGATAGTATATGGAGTTGCTGGTGCTTTATATGACCCTACTACTCCGATGCAATCTTCTGAGATTTTGCCGGCATTGAATCGCTCGTTTAATATTACACCTTGGGTGTTGGTGATACCGTTGATTACGGGTGTACTTATCGCAATGCGAGTGAAAACGTTGGCTACGTTGGCAATCAGTTCTGCGTTGGGGCTCGTCGGTATTTTTGTATTTCAGCCGCAGATAATAGGGACGTTGGGATATGATATGTCGATAGGAAATATTGTGACCATGAGTGGAGATGTTGTCTTCACGGAAACAGCGATGCTTACGGGAAATGATTTGCTTGACTCATTGGTGAGCACAAGTGGCGTTGCGGGGATGTTGCCTACTATATACTTGGTGCTTAGTGCAATGGCTTTTGGCGGAGTGTTGATAGGGACAGGAATGTTGGAATCGATAACAGTATCGTTCACCAGCCGCCTGCGATCTCTACGTCGCACAGTTGGCGCTACCGTAGGGTGTGGTTTATTTCTTAATGGTACTACCGGCGACCAATATCTCTCCATCCTTTTAGGCGCAAATTTATTTCGCAAGATGTATGCCAAAAACGGATTGGAACCGCGATTATTAAGCCGTACGCTCGAGGATTCTATTTCCGTCACCTCGGTATTAATCCCTTGGAATTCATGTGGTATAACGCAAGCATCTGTGCTGGGCGTTGCCACCCTTACTTATTTGCCTTATTGTATTTTTAATATTGCAAGTCCGCTTCTATCGTTATTTTTTGCATGGACCGGTTGGAAAATCAAGCGATTCCGTCGGAGATAGTTTCTGAGCCGCGTGTATTTAACTTATGTTTTGTTTAGTGGGCAATTTTATGGCACTATAAGCGTGTAATTTTATAGTATAATTCCAAACATGATGTTTGGCAATGAGTTTATGTCAGAGGAAGTTATACTATAAAATCAGCGATTATGGTAGTTGCAAAAAATGAAGCGGTGAGAAGTGTATTGGTAGGAGATATTATATTTGCTACGGTTTTGTCGTGTGGACGCACAGTGTATAGAGCTACGTATGCAGGGATGAGTTCGGTAGAAGATGTAATCGCTGCCTTGCGTCGAGGTATAAGCGGTATAGTATCCGGTCCATTAACTGTTTCTTTGCGCAATGGAACGCAAGGATGGACGCTCAATCGCCCGATGCTTCGCAGGACATTAATCCCGGAAGCAACGCAGCTAACGCTGTTTTAGTAAATTACCGAATGTTGATTTGGTGAAAATTATGGCTTATAAAAACAACAACGCCGGAGTCGTTAATGACTTCGGCGTTGTTATGTCGGTCGAAAAATTGTTCTTACGATTATTTTTTACGACGATTACCGTAACGGCTCATGAATTTATCTACACGACCGGCGGTGTCGACGAGTTTCTGCTTGCCGGTGAAGAAGGGGTGGCTTGAAGAAGTGATTTCAAGCTTAACGAGGGGGTAAGTTACACCATCAACTTCGATAGTTTCTTTAGCGGCAACAGTTGAGCGAGTGATAAAGATTTCTTCATTTGACATATCTTTGAATACCACTTCGCGGTAGTTGGAGGGATGGATATCTTTTTTCATAATCCTTTAGGAGGTTAAAAATCAGTTAGTCAATACTTTATTTTTGCCACTGGTAGGGTGGCTTTTTCGTAATGGCTTGCAAATTTACGCAAATTCTACGACACTGCAAAGATTTTGAATAAAAAACTATAAATTCTTTTTGTTTTAATGTTTTTGCGGAGTGCGTCCTTTCCGTGAATTCTGTTTATACGAGATGTTTTTTTTGTAGCTAAATCGAGAAAATAATCAGGGGAAGGAAAAAAGCCCTTCCCCTGAAATATGTTGCGATAAAAGGGTATTAGCGTTCGTATTCGATGAGCGGAGCATCGGTGCCTACTACCTCGTCGGTAGTGACAAACACACGTTTGATAGTCATGTCGGATTCGGCTTCAACGTCGTTCTCCATCTTCATTGCTTCGTAGACGAGGAGCAATTCACCTTTCTTGACTTTCTGACCTTTTTCAACGTTGACAGAGATGATGCGACCACCCATAGGAGCTCTGAACACTTCGCCTGTGATGGGTTCATCGTCAACAGCCGCAGTAGCAACAGTTTCGGCTTCAGCTTCGGGAGTTTCCGCTTTAGCCGCGTCGTATTCCTCTTTGCGGCGATTGCGTAGGAAGGTGTTGGCTACAGTGGGCAGAAGCGCCAAGAGTAGCATTTCTTCATTGTTAGTAGCGAGAGAAACTCCGCCAAGGTCGTTGAGAGTCGGGTTGGCAGGTTCGCGATAAGATGAAACATCGTAGGGACGTTCTTCGGCAGAACCGGTTATCTGTGCGCGGAATTCGGGGCTGATGGCAACAGGAGTTTTCCCATATTCACCCTTAACGAGCGAGATGAATTGATTTGACTTGTTGCTATAGTCGGCATTACCTTTTTTGCGGTCCATGGCGAGGTTAACAGCTTGAGCCCCCACGATTTGGCTTGTAGGAGTTACGAGAGGAACAAGACCTGCATCGCGGCGCACTTTCGGAATGAGATGCATAGCATCGTCGAGCAAATCTTCAGCACCGAGTGCTTTAAGCTGAGCAACCATGTTAGAATACATACCACCCGGCACTTCCGCTTCTTTAACGAGCAAATTGGGTTTTGGGAATCCGAAATAGTCCTCGATAGCGTGACAAGCATTGAGCAATGCTTCTTCGTTGCCCGATTTAGCGGCTGCGATTGCGGTGTCGAAGAGAGCATCGATTTCTGCGGGAAGAGTGTCGGTGAGGGGATCGAATTCTTTTGGGAAACGATCTTTGTTGAGGTCGAACGCTGCAAGGTTTTTGCGCACGTTGTAGAGCTCTTTGCGTATTTTGCCTACAGCCTCCATGTTGGCTCCCACTTCGATGCCGAGTTTTTGGCAGAACACGTAGATTAGTTCGATAGCAGGAGCAGCCGAACCACCACCGAACCACCATATATTGGTGTCGAGGATATCCACGCCGTTGATGATTGCCATCAATGAAGATGCCAATCCGTAGCCGGGTGTACAGTGGGTGTGGAAGTCAACATCGACATTAACGTTGGCTTTGAGTTTTGAGATGATAGAAGCAGCGCGTGAGGGGGTCACGAGGCCTGCCATATCTTTAAGGGTGATGATTTTAGCTCCGAGAGCTTCCATTTGTTTCGCTTTCTCAACGAAATATTCGTCGGTGAAAATCTTTTCCGGTTCGGCATCTTTTTTGCCAAATAGCTTTGATAGGAAGCCCGATTTTTTACCTTCTTCTGTAGATTTGGGGTCGACAGTGTAGCAAACGGCCCCGTCGGGGATACCACCAAGGTCGTTAATCATTTTTATAGAGTCGCGTACGTTGTCGATATCGTTAAGAGCGTCGAAAATACGCATCACGTTAAGCCCGTTGCCAATAGCTTCTTTGTAGAATCCTTCAAGCACAGAGTTGGGGTAGGGGACATAACCGAAAAGGTTACGCCCACGAGAAAGTGCCGATAAAAGAGATTTACCTTTTACGGCTTTAGAGATAGTGCGAAGGCGATTCCAAGGAGATTCGTCGAGATAGCGCATCACAGAGTCGGGAACAGCGCCTCCCCACACTTCCATGATGTAGAATCCGGCATCCTCATACATCGGAAGCAAAGCATCGATATCTTTTTGAGGCATACGTGTGGCGAATAATGACTGTTGTCCGTCGCGCAATGTTAAATCTCTGATTTTAAGTTTTTTATTTTCCATACCAATCTGCTTTTAACAAATCCTAAGGTTAATTATAATACGTGAGATATATACTATAACGCAAATATATAAAAAAGGATTTAAATTAAAGAAAAATTTCCGTATATTTTTTATTGCCACTAAAAATTGGGGAGTTGATGGTAATTTGTTATGTGGGAAATTAATAAGAGATTTGGCGCACTCGATGTATGTAAAACAGAGAATAAAGGCTATTGGTTCTGATGAAATAAGTGCTTTGTAAATGGTGTAAAGCACTTGTTTTTGGACTAATTCGCGTTTTATGCTTTAAAACATACTCTAAAATTTTGGATTATATATATATATTCGCGTCATGTTTAACAAAAGATTTATTACTATGTATCTTGATTTTAATGACATTACAATTATTCTTGACTCATCAGTCAAACATATAACAAGAACTGCTTGTATGGTTCTATCAGGAACAATAGAAAATGGTATTGTTTTAGCGAATAATCCCAAACCTACTATTACTATTTATAAAGATAGAGTTGATTTTGGTCGCTGTATGAATCCTGAATTATCTTCAGTTTCTGGGTTAATTTTTCCCAATTTTTACAAAGAATATGAATCTATTGTGTACCGATTTGGTTCTACACTAAAATGTTCACTATTTACAAAAACTATAGATTATAGTGGAGCCGATTTTTTAGCACCTGAAACTCCTGATAATCCGCAGTTGTTTCCTTTGTTGTATCCAAAATTCCAATAAATTATGACTATAGAAAAAACTTACGGAGTGCGAGATGTCGCAGATGATATGACTCTTGTTAGGCTTCAAGAATTGATAGCCTTATATAAAGAAAAAATACCTGTAGGAAAAGTTATAATTGATACTGAAAAAATCACATTTTACAAATTTGGACTAAAGACAGGTATTCAAAGATTTGCCACTAATGGCATTCTTGTAAATGAAATGGGAATTATTCGTACAAACGGATTGATAATTCCTGAAATTTGGGATAGACAAATACTAACAGAAGTATATAGACTTTTTGGCAAACCTTGCCCATTTTAATATATGGATATAAGATTTTCATCAATAAAAGGAGTTGACCCCAAAGCGTATTTCCCTTTGGCAGCACTAATTCGCTCCTTTTTAAGCAATCACAACAATGTTGGTACTATAAATATAGAGTCCGACAAAATTAACTTTAATAAAGGTATTTTCTTTTCAGTGGGTAAAGTAAGTTATGCTCCTTATGGGTTATCATGCAGAAATGGTATTATATACTTCGATGGGGAAAATATACCACAGTGCGAAAGAGATAACTTATTTAATTATTTAGTAAATGCTATTTATCAACTTAAGCCAGGATATATTGTAAAGATTTAAATCTGTATTACAATTCTTGTCTTTTACGCATAGAGAATGTTACCATACATTTGCTACGCACAAGTTGGGCTACACTCGGCAGAATTGAAGTAAACTTCATTCTGCTCTCGTTGGCACCAGCAGTCGTGGTATAGTAACATTCTTTTTTTGAAAAAATCGCAGAATTTGCAATTATCTTAGAATTAAACGGTTATTCGGATTGCTT
>CAYWXG010000003.1:0-78652 GCA_964462445.1 uncultured Barnesiella sp.
AGGTTCCTAGCAGATTCGAACTGCTGTAAACGGTTTTGCAGACCGGTGCCTAACCCCTCGGCCAAGGAACCTTACTTTTGGGTTTTGCACTGCAAAGGTAACTATTTTGTTTGAAATAGCCAACTTTTTGTGGCAAATTTGTTTGGATTTTTTGCGCCCACCCCGTTATCTATTGTAAATCAACGTTTTCTACTCGGTTTTTGTTCTCTTCTTTAATGATTCTTTTGTGATGTCATCGCAATTTTGCTTTCTACACAAGTCGCTCAACTCACACCCGACACAACTATTCCCTTTTTTACTCCATATTTTGCGAGCTATATATGCGACGGCAATGGCGATGATAATAACGACAGTGCTCCATTGTAAGATATCGTTCATAATTGAATTGAAATTTTATTTCGACAACTTATCAATCATTTTTTTGAGTTTCGATGGAGTCAAGCTATCGGGATAAGTCTCAAATAGCAAGCGCAATGTGCATCCGGTTTTATATTCGCTACATCCATAGGCAGTTCGTCCCTTTATGATATGCCCTTTGTGGCAATAGGGACAAGTTATCTGTTCAAATGATGTTATTCGTGGAGCACGTGGCTTTGTGGACTTCTTTGTAGTGTTTGATTTCTTTTTAGTTTCCTCTTCAACTACCTCAATGCGCGATGACGTATTGTCGCTCAATACATTTACAACAATTTCCGAGATTTGTTGTTTAAGCTCATTGATAAATTCGGGCGCTGAATATTGCTGACGCTCGATTTTACGCAACTTGTTCTCCCAGATGCCTGTTAGCTTCGGACTTTTCAACAACTCTTGATTAATTGTTTCAATGAGTTGGATGCCGGCCGCTGTGGGGAGAATGCTTTTACGCTGGCGATAGATATATCTACGCTTGAAAAGAGTTTCAATAATTGCCGAGCGAGTTGACGGACGTCCGATACCATTCTCTTTCATCGCTTCACGCAACTCCTCATCATCGACATTTTTACCTGCCGATTCCATTGCCCTTAGCAATGCTCCCTCGGTATAGGCTTTGGGGGCTTGAGTTGCTTTCTTTTGGAGTTGTGGGATATGAGGACCGCTTTCATTGATAGTAAAGTTGGGGAGTACTTGAGTGTCGTCCCCGGTTTTATCGGTTTCTTCTTTTGTCGGTGTCAGAACTTTGCGCCATCCTTCATCGGTTATCACCTTTCCGGTTGCACGAAATTCAATATCACCGGCTTTAGCGGTGACTATTGTAGAGTCGAAACGACAATCAGGGTAGAACGCTGCTATAAAACGTGTCGCAACCAAATGATAGAGTAATCGCTCATTCCCCACGAGTGCCGATGGCGATTGACCTGTCGGGATGATGGCATGGTGGTCGGTGACTTTGTTGTTGTCAAAAATCTTTTTTGACTTGGTTATAGGCTGTGATAAAATCGACGCTGTCAATGGAGCGTATGGAGTCATCTGACGAAGTATGTCCGGAATTTTGGCATAGATGTCATCGGATAGGTAGGTGGTGTCGACGCGGGGATAGGTGGTCACCTTCTTTTCGTAGAGTGATTGTATCAAACTAAGTGTTTCATCGGCTGTCCATCCCCATTTTTTGTTGGCCTCAACCTGTAGCGATGTGAGGTCAAACAATCTTGGCGCAGATTCGCGCCCCTGCTTTTGCTCGATATCGGTAATAGTTAGCGGATATGCTTTTACACTTTCTAATGCTTCGTTGGCCGATTTCTCATCTTTATATCTTCCGGTGCGAGCATTGAACGTGGCATCGCGGTACTCTGTCTTTAACTCCCAAAAATCCTCCGATTTAAATGCCTCAATCTCCTTGTGGCGTTGTACAATCAAGGCGAGGGTAGGGGTTTGCACTCGTCCGATAGATAGTACATTCCCATTCCCGGAAGTATATTTCAGAGTGTATAACCGGGTGGCGTTCATTCCCAATATCCAGTCGCCGATAGCTCGAGAAAGACCGGCATGATACAATGGGTCGAAATCGGATTGAGGACGCAGATTTTTAAAACCTTCGCGTATCGATTCATCGGTCAATGATGAAATCCACAATCTTTTTACCGGACACTTGATTGAAGCTTTTTGCATCACCCAGCGTTGTATTAATTCTCCTTCTTGCCCCGCATCACCACAGTTGATCACTTCATCTGCTTCTTTTATCAGTGATTCAATAACTTTAAACTGTTGCTCAATATGCTCTTGCGGGATTATTTTTATGGAGAATTTTGCCGGAAGCATCGGTAATTGCGACAACGACCATCGTTTCCATAGCGGAGTATAGTCTGCCGGTTCTTTAAGTGTGCATAGATGACCATAGGTCCAAGTCACCCGATAGGTATCATTCTCAAAATACCCGTCTCGGCGTACTGTCGCACCCAATATAGCGGCAATATCTCTTGCCACACTCGGTTTCTCTGTTATGCAAACTATCACTTGATTTTGCTATTCTTCGTTATTTTTTGCTTCTTGCCAAAGCTGCTCCATCTCTTCGAGCGTCAAATCTTTCAATCTCCGACCTTGACTTTTAGCGGCAGCTTCAATCGAATTGAATCTTGAAATAAATTTCTTGTTAGTCAACTCGAGGGCTGTGTCGGGATGCATCCCATAAAGTCGCCCGGCATTCACAAGCGAGAAGAGTAAATCACCATATTCGGCAATCATCTTGGGAGTGGGGGAGGGCTTTTCCGATTTACCTATAATCGAATCGCTATTCTCCATCTCCACCTCAAATTCTGCTATTTCTTCTTTCACTTTAGCCCATACATCAGCCGGATTTTTCCAATCAAAACCTACATTGGCTGCTTTTTCTTGAACCCTGAAGGCCTTAATTAAAGGAGGAAGTGATGCCGGAACGCCCGAGAGAACTGTCTTGTTGCCATCTTTCTCTTTAAGCTTGATTTGTTCCCAGTTAAGCTCCACTTGATGAGGCGTGTCGGCTTGTGTCGTGCCAAACACATGGGGGTGACGATATATTAATTTTTCGTTAAGTGCATTGGCTACATCAACAATGTCAAATACTCCCTTCTCCTCGCCGATTTTGCTATAAAACAGTACGTGCAACAATACGTCGCCGAGTTCTTTCTTTATATTGTAGTCATCTTCCACGAGAAGCGCATCGCAGAGTTCATACACTTCCTCTATAGTGTTAGGACGTAGCGACTGGTTGGTTTGAACCCTGTCCCACGGACATTTAAGTCGCAATTCATCAAGCACATCGATTACGCGTCCGAGTGCTTCTATCTTTTCTTGACGGCTATGTGACATATAAAATTAGTTATTTTTCATATAGGCTTTACGACCGTCTTCAAGCCATTTGACAAATCTTTCGATATTGTTATCGTAGGTCACCGGCTTGCCGAGCTGTCGCCCATCATTGTCGAGTATTACGTAATAGGGCTGTGAATTGGCTTTGAACTTGTTGCTTTGCAAATAAGTCCATTTTTCGCCTACAGTTTCGAGTGTAATTGTTTTATCTCCGTTATTGATTACCATTGGCTTGTCAAGTTTCTTGCGGTCGTCAACAACAAGCTTTATCATGACAAATTTACCGGTTAATGCATTGCGAACTTGTTCGGTATCAAACACTTCCGCTTCCATGTTGCGGCAATTTACGCAACCGAAACCTGTGAAGTCAATCAACACCGGTAATTTCTGCTCTTTTGCATACTCCATTCCCTCATCGTAGTCATCAAATGTTATATTTGATTCAACTGTACTACTTTCTCCTACCGATACGGAATATAGATTGAAATCCTGAGTTTCTAATGGCGGGACGAATGCACTGCATGCTTTCAATGGTGCGCCCCACAATCCTGGCAACAAATAAACTGCAAATGCCAAGGGGAAGATTGCTAACATAAATCTGCCCACTCCCACATGCTCCTTCTTTTCGTCGTGGCTGAAACGAATTTTACCCAATAGGTACATTCCAAGCAACACAAATAATAC
The DNA here is from genome assembly GCA_964462445.1 of uncultured Barnesiella sp. Classification (GTDB taxonomy): domain Bacteria; phylum Bacteroidota; class Bacteroidia; order Bacteroidales; family Muribaculaceae; genus JAGBWK01. The sequence continues at coordinate 3,946 of CAYWXG010000003.1, forward strand.
TATCCATATTGCGATAAATGTTTCTCTGTCGAGTATGTGCCAGCCGTATGCCAAGTCGGCAACAGAAAGGAATTTCAAAGATAGTATCAATTCGCAGAAACCCAATACCACTTTAACGGAGTTAAGCCATCCGCCGGATTTGGGCATCTCTTTAAGCATACCGGGGAAGAATGCAAAAATGGTGAATGGAATTGCCAATCCTAATGCAAAGCCTCCCATGCCAAGTGCCGGACCGAGAATGTTTCCTTGCGACGCAACTTCTACCAAGAGTGTGCCAATAATCGGGCCGGTGCATGAAAACGACACAAGCACCAACGTAAAGGCCATGAAGAAGATACTTATTATACCCGATGTGCTTTCTGCTTTGCTATCCATTGCATTCGACCATTTTTGTGGCAACTTGATATCAAATGCCCCAAAAAATGATATCGCAAATACAACTAATAGCAAGAAGAATATGATATTGAATATCGCATTGGTCGATAATTCATTGAGCTTGCCCGCACCGAATATCAATGTAATACCAATTCCGAGTACCAAATAAATCACAACAATCGCGACGCCATAGGTCAACGCTCCGGAATTAAATCTGCTGCCTTTCTTTTGCTTAAGGAAGAAACTCAAAGTCATAGGTATTAATGGCCATACGCATGGTGTGAGCAACGCGGCAAGTCCTCCTAAAAATCCTAAAATAAGAATCTCCCATGGTGATTGTGTAGTTGTCGGTTCATTGCTGTCTACTGCTGCCCAAGTATCAACTATACCATTTTCCCCCTCGGCCACTGCTGATTCTTGAACGTTTTCATCTTCTATATATCCATTACCTATAACAGCCAATTCCACCTTTTTGGGCGCAACGCATGCCTTGTCCTTGCATGCTTGATATCGTATTTTGAGCGCAACTTTATATCCATTGTCGGCTGTAAATCTGAATGGAATAGTAAATGTTACATCTTTATCCCATGATGACAACTCTGCATCTAAGGCTTCCTCGTAATGTGCAACCGGAGCAATTGAGGCTGTCGGCTTCCCGATTGAAGTCACCGCTTCGCTCCCTTCTGCTTTCAATTCAAGCGCATTGATGCCCCCTTCGGGTGCAAACGAATAAAAATGATAACCTTCAGCTACGTTTGCTGTAACAACTATGTTGCCGGTGCTGTCGCTGTCGGCTACTACTTCTGCTTTCCATTCAACTGCATCTGCGCCATTGGCAGTTAACGACAGTAGGCTTGAAAGCATTATAAATAGTGTCTTACTCAATGATTTTATTCCGTGTCGCATTTTATTTCTATCTTTTTGATTTTCGGTTGATATCGCGTTTTGACCTTATTTTTTAGTACTGCCGGTAGAACCAACTATTATTGATACATTGTATTTCTTGGGAGCTTGACATTCGTCTCCATTGCAACCTTGATAGGTTATTGTGCCTATGATTTTAGCTTTGGCTGCATCGGTTACAATAAAGTCTCGAGTAAACACCACCTTACCGTCCCAATATGTCACGTTGATTCCAAATAATTCATCTAAAGTCTTAACCGGAGCTACCGAAGGAGTTAACTCTCCTTTAAATTCAACTCCGGTAGATTTGCTGAAATCGGCTGTCATGGCTTTTGGCCCACCTGCTTCAACGTCAAATCCATAAATATGCCAGCCTTTCCCCGCTGTCATTGTCAATATCAACTTGCCGGACTTATCTCCAGTCATTTCAATTTGTGATTTCCATGTCGCAGCAGATGGCTTTTTGCCAAAGCCGGGCATTTGAGCGTATGCTGTTAAACTCGCAATTATTATAATCAATGTGGTTATTATTCTTTTCATAATATTTATGGCATTTTGTAGTTTATCTTGCAAAATTAGGAAAAATCCACAAGAATATGCGCCAAATTCGCACATTATTTTCCCTTTTTATCCTTTTTATGTTTTTTTGCTTCCTATGATTAGTTATTTTTAATTAAATCTACCAACAAACAGCCTCTGTTACAATTATAATCTCAAAAATTTTTAGTAAATTTGCACTGGAAATTTTTTTACAAAAGAGAATTCCTATAAATTTATAAGATTTTTTGTTTAATTAACCGTGGAATTTATAGAAATTCCCTTAAATAATTATCAACCTCAACATAGATGGACAACAATAAAATATTGTATATAGCTCAAGAAATCTCTCCCTATCTTCCACAATCTCCATTGGCTGACATTTCTCGGACTCTTCCGCAGGCTATCCTTGAAAAAGGCTATGAAGTGAGGTCGTTTATGCCTAAATATGGCAACATCAACGAGCGTAGAAATCAGCTTCATGAAGTTATTCGCCTTTCTGGCATGAATATTATTATTGATGATACCGACCATCAGTTAATTATTAAGGTTGCAACTTTGCAACCATCTCGTATGCAGGTATATTTCATCGATAATGATGACTATTTCCAACACCACGTTGTTAAAGATATTGAAATTCGTCAGACTCCCGAGGACAACGACGCTCGTATTATGTTCTATATTCGTGGAGTAATAGAAACAGTTAAAAAATTGCGTTGGGAGCCCGCAATAATTCACAATGCCGGTTGGATTGCTGCTTTAGCTCCTCTTTATTTGAAGAAATACTACGATTCCGATCCATGTTTCCGCCACTCTAAAATTGTTTACTCTTTGGTAAATGATAGATTTGAGGGTACTCTCGACCCTCGTTTCATCGACAAATTGCTCATGGACGGATTTAGTAAAGCTGATTTAAAGGAAATTGACAATGGATCGGTTGACTACATCGCCCTCAACAAGCTCGCAATGCAATATGCCGATGGTATAGTGCAATTAATGCCCGATGTTGATCAACAACTTGTTGATTATGCCAAGAGTTTAGGAATCCCATTCCTTCCTTATAGTGATGATGAAGAAAACCGCGCTCAAAATTATCTCGATTTTTACAACAAATTATGAAATTTAATCATTTCATCATTATAGCGACATCTATTTTATCTTCAGCTACTCTTTATAGCTGTGGTGATACTGATGCCATTGGTACTTCTCTAATGCAAGCCGAGAATACCATAATTATTGAAGACGGATTTAATTTAACCGGTCACTCTGTTGAAAATAACAAAGTGCAGTCTCGCACATCTATGCTTCTTATCGGCTCATTCGATGCCGAAGGTTATGGACACTTTGAATCCGACTTCGTCACTCAATTCATGCCCGTTGCGCATATTGACTCTACTTTGACTTCCGCTACTGCAATTGATTCTGTCAAGTTGAAGATGATGTTTGCGCCCGGTAACTTCGTCGGAGATTCAATTATCCCGATGGGATTGGAAGTGTTCCGTCTCACTGACGACCTTAAAGCTCCCATATTCTCCGATTTTGACCCTTCAAGCTATTTCGATGCCTCAAATATTATTGGGTCTACAGTATATGATGCCAGCAACCTCGAGCTTTCCGATTCTCTAAAACAGCTCGACCACCGCGACATTTATGTTGACCTGCCTCTTGAATTGGGTGCGGAGCTATTCAACTTATATAAAACATCTCCTCAAATCTATAACGATCCTCAAGCTTTTGCTAAGGAATTCCCCGGATTATATGTTCGCAATAGCTATGGCGCCGGACGTGTTACTCAAATTGGCGCAGCTATGCTTCAGTTGTATTACCACTATAATACCATTAATTCTGAAGGCAACGATACAACCTACAACTATATCGGTGACTTCTACTCCGCAACACCCGAAGTGCTTTCAAACAATAATATAGACTACGAAATCTCTCAAATTCTCAAAGATAAAGTAGCACAAGGGCAACAACTTATTGTAGCTCCCGCAGGACTTGATGTGGAAATGGAATTCCCGTTGCTCGATGTTATTAACTACTATCGTCAAAATTCAGGGCATCTTTCTGTGATTAACAACTTGACACTCTCAATCCCGGCGATAGATATTTCCAACGAATATGGAATTGATCCTCCGTCTCAATTATTGATGGTGCTTAAAAAAGATAAAGATAAATTCTTTGAAAATAGTGATGTGACTGATGGTATAACATCTTTCTATGCCGATTTTTCAGAAGATACCGATACATATGATTTCTCCTCATTGCGTAGCTATTTGCTCGATGCAATGAAGCGAGAAGCGGAATTGACTCCCGACGATTTCACTTTCATTTTGACTCCTGTTACTGTCGACGCTGAAACTATTTATGACTCTTATAGCGGAGCCTACTCTAACTATGTCAAAGCGATTGTTCCCTATGTGCAGCAACCTGCGATGGCTCGTTTACACCTCGACAAGGCTAAAATCATATTGACATTCACCGACCAGAGAGTCAACTAATCGTAATATCGCTAAATTTTTAACGATATTACTTCCAAAATCTAATCAAAAAACCTATCTTTGTAATCGTAAAAGGCAATCTTTATAACATAGAATAGGTTGCAAAATATAGCTCGGACAATTCCGTAGTTTAATAAGCCGCAATAGCTCAGTCGGTAGAGCATTTCATTCGTAACGAAAAGGTCCCGGGTTCGAGCCCCGGTCGCGGCTCAAAGAAAGAGGAAATCACCGCAACGACGTGATTTCCTCTTTCTTATATCTTTATTATTACTGTCCGCTCAAAAAATTTTAGCGGACAGTAATATTTCCAAATCTTAATAGTTTGTTTGCTGGACATAACTTTCGGATTTTCGGGTTCAACTTTTCTTTTTTCGACTTCAAGTCAAATTTTATATCTATTCAACGGATTATTATATATGCAACAATCGCCTCGTTACGTTAATAGCACGAGGCGATTGTGTATTATGAATTGATTGACTATAGTTGTCGAATAAATAATGTATTGGCTGATTACTCCAATATTATGTCACCGAACGATTCTGGTGAATGAAATTCCGGTTCAGTTGAATATACCGGATTCCATGTGAGAAAGTGGGGCTGAGAAGTGCCGGTGGCACATTTGCATAAGTTTCCCTTCATCAAAATTGGAGTACCTGAGTACTTTACACCAATAAGAGATAATGGTATACGCATCATAACATTCCATGTAAATAAACCTTCGACCTCACGAAATGGTTTGTCCCCACATGATGTATAGCGCTTGATCGACGCTATTTCATCATCGCTAAGACGCTCCACCGGACGGCGAGTTGTTCGGCGTGCAGCATTAATTGCTCCAATGCAATTAATATCAAAATTCCAATAATCGCCATCCTCTGTTGGACGAATGAAAAACGACACTGATGAATCTTCCCATACAGGTGTATTATTCTCTGAATTCATTGCACGTAGATAGTTACATCTAACAAAGAAGTCAAGGTAGATAGCCTCATCGGAGTGCGCAATATTGACTACTGTCAATGGGTGGTAGGGATACTCTTTGGGCCAATTTAGCGAATCAATGGAACAACGGCTGCCTCGTTCTTCTATTATTGAAATTGCCTCATCGAGTGTTTTGCTATCAAGCTCTTTAAGATAGGGAATGAGTAGTGACTTGTTCATGGTTTTGAGTTTTATTGATATATCCGCTGATTCCCTTATAGATACCTACAATCGCCATAACTATTAGGATTGAGCCAATGATACGATTGAGCAACCACATGGAGCGAACATTAAAATGTGCCCGTATTTTATTGATGATAAAGGTGATGAAATACCACCACACCAATGCTCCAACAAATATAGCAAAATATCCAACAATATAATGATAATATTGATACTCCGGAGATAAGAAATTAAATCGACCGAACAATCCGATTATAAAAAATAAAATCAAAGGATTGGAAAATGTAAATAAAAATCCTGTACAAATATCCTTGAAAAACGTTGTTTTGTTTTCACTACGTTTACGTAGTGCTCGTGCCGGGTTCTTTTGAAACAGATATATTGCAAATGCAATAAGCACCAACGACCCGAATATCTGCAATAGAAAATCATGTGCCTCGATAAAGTCTGTGATAAATGCAAGACCTAATCCTGTCAGCAAACAATATACAATGTCGGATAATGCAGCTCCTATTCCGGTAAAGAATGCGGCCCATCTACCTTTATTAAGTGTCCGTTGAATAATAAGCATACCGACTGGCCCCATAGGTGCTGAAACAAGCACTCCTATGATTATTCCGCTGACCATTATCTGTCCGAATACTTCCATGGGTTTCAGTTACATGCTTATTTAATATTTCACTTAAATAACTACAAAGATAAGAAAACATGTTGGTTTTCTCTCCCCTTTAATCGAACTTTTTTCTTCTTATTGACAATTTTATATTCAAATATTTAGTTCTGATTTAATATATTGGGATGTGGGTGATTCGGTCAACGCTATCGCCTCAGGAGTTCCTTGTGCAATAATTGCGCCCCCGTTTCTTCCCCCGCCCGGTCCCATGTCAATAATAATATCTGCTTCTTTGATGACATCGAGATTATGTTCTATGACTATTACCGTATTCCCCTTGTCTACCAAGCGATTCATCACGTTAAGAAGTGTTTTGATGTCTTCAAAATGAAGCCCGGTTGTAGGTTCGTCGAGGATAAATAATGTTTTGCCGGTGTCTCGTTTTGATAGCTCTGTTGCGAGTTTTACGCGTTGATTTTCTCCGCCCGAAAGTGTCGATGATGGTTGCCCGAGTTTAATATAGCCAAGGCCTATATCTTGTAGCACTTTTACTTTATTTACAATATTGGGTATATTTGCGAAGAATTCAACCGCCTGATTAATGGTCATATTTAGTACGTCGGCGATCGATTTCCCTTTAAATCTCACCTCAAGCGTCTCGCGGTTATAGCGACGTCCGCCACACACCTCACACGGCACTAATACGTCGGGCAAAAAGTTCATCTCGATTGTTTTATAACCATTGCCCGAACATGTTTCACAGCGTCCTCCTTTAATATTGAAAGAGAAACGCCCCGGTTTATATCCACGTATTTGTGCCTCGGGAAGTCTGACGAATAGATTTCTTATCTCGGTAAACACCCCGGTATATGTCGCAGGATTAGAACGTGGAGTGCGTCCCAATGGCGATTGATCCACGGTGACTATCTTATCTATATGCTCAAGCCCTTCTATCGATTTATAGGGAAGTGGCTCTTGAAGCGAGCGATAGAAATGTTTTGACAAAATGGGTTGTAATGTCCCATTGATGAGAGATGACTTGCCCGACCCGGAGACTCCACAGATGCATGTAAACGTACCCAATTCAATGCTTAAATCGACATTGCGTAGATTATGTCCCGTTGCTCCATGCAATATAATTCTCTTCCCATTTCCTTTACGTCGGGAGTGGGGGACTTCTATTCTACGTGTGCCATTGAGATATTCCGCAGTGATTGTTCCACTATTGAGCATCTCCTCCGGAGTGCCTGCAAACACTACTTCTCCGCCATGACGCCCCGCACGTGGACCTATATCAACGATATAGTCGGCTTCAAGCATCATTTCCTTGTCATGCTCTACAACTATAACTGAATTTGATGCATCGCGTAAACGTTTTAATGAGCTGATAAGCCGCTGATTATCGCGTTGATGCAATCCAATGGATGGTTCATCGAGAATATATAACACATTAACCAACTCCGAGCCGAGTTGGGTGGCAAGGCGTATGCGCTGACTTTCTCCGCCCGATAGCGTTGATGAAGTTCTGTTAAGTGATAGATAATCTAAGCCTACGTCAACAAGAAATCTCAATCGGGTGCGTATCTCTTTTACTATTTCTGTAGCTATAATGCGTTGCGACGGACTTAAATATTGCTCGATATCATTAACCCATTCAAGCAAGTTCACAATATCAAGACGGCTCAGGTCTGCTATATTCTTTTCTCCTATAAAGAAATGCAAGGCGTCTCGATTGAGACGGTCGCCATGACATTCCGGACACTCGGTGCGTGAGAAAAACTGTCCGCTCCACTTCTTCGACTGACTATCATCATCATCGGCACTCAACGTCTCGATATATTTTACAATCCCCTCGTAGGTAAATACATAACTTGAATACGACGGACTATTCTTTAATTGCAATCGTTCAGGAGTCCCGTAAAGTATATCATTGATAGCTTCTTCCGGGAGTTCATTAATAGGAGTGTTGAGCCCGACGCCATGCTTCTCGCATATAGCATCGATTTGTGAAAATACAAGCGTATTTTTTTGTTTCCCTAAAGGTGTAATCCCACCTTGTGCTATCGAAAGGGTGTCATTCGGAATTATCTTTGTCCGGTCAACAAGGTCTACTGTGCCAAGTCCCTTACAGCATGGACATGCTCCTTGAGGTGAATTGAATGAAAAATTGTGAGGAGCAGGCTCTCGATATGATATACCACTTACCGGGTCCATGAGCGATTGAGAATAATGACCGATACTATTGTCATCGATATCGTAGATCATCATCTGCTTGTCTCCCTGACGCAATGCATTTGCAACTGAATCGTGTAAGCGAGCATCATCTTTGTCTGCGACCTTTAACTTATCGATTACAATTTCTATAGAGTGATTCTTATAGCGGTCCAGCTTCATCCCCGGCTCTATTTCTCTAATATGCTCATCGACGCGAACTGTCATATATCCCTTCTTGAGCAACTGTTCGAACAACTCCTTATAGTGACCTTTTCTGTTCCTGACTATTGGAGATAATAGCATTATCCTTCGTCCGGCATATCGCTCTAAAATAAGGGTTACAATCTTTTCCTCGCTATATTTGACCATCAATTCTCCGGAGATATAACTGCGAGCTGTTGCTACCCGAGCATATAGCAGACGAAGGAAATCGTAAATTTCGGTTGTCGTCCCTATTGTACTTCGCGGATTCTTATTGACTGTTTTTTGCTCTATTGCAATAACCGGACTCAGCCCGCTTATGTGGTCAACGTCGGGGCGCTCAAGATTTCCCAAAATATTGCGTGCATATGCAGAAAAAGTTTCGATATACCTACGTTGACCTTCCGCAAATATTGTGTCAAAAGCCAACGATGACTTGCCGCTACCACTCAACCCGGTGATTACGGTCAAGGAATTGTGGGGTATAGTGACATCGATATTCTTGAGATTGTTGACACGCGCACCAATCACTTGTAATGAGTCTAACGGACGTATCTCAGTTATTTCTTCCATACGTTTTATTTTATCCACGCCGGGTTATAAATCGTATTATCTGCTGTTGATCGATATAGCGATTTTTGCTTGGGTACTCTTACTCGATAAGTCTTTCCACTGCGATTAGGTAGTGTCTTGTCGCGTATCCACATATTGGCATCTTTAAGTTGCGCATAGGTGATGCCATGTTCTTTTGCCCATGTCGGCCAATCCTCTATGGGGGTATTCACTTCAATAATTTCATATTCAATTGGAGTGTAAAATTGGTCGGGCGAAAGTGAAAAACCATAGGCTCGCGGATTTTCCAATATTAGCTTTGTGGCAAGGATGCGAAACATATATCGTGTAGTCTCTTCGCTTAAATATAAATCAAAAGCAGTTGTTGCTTGCTGGAGTTCCAATTCTTTGCTGACTCGTGCGGGACCGGTATTATAGGCGGCTGCAACCGACTCCCAATTACCATATTTTGCTTTCAAAGATTTCAAAAAACGACATGCAGCAGTTGTCGACTTTTCGATATTATAGCGCTCATCGACGTAGTCGTTGACTTCAAGACCATATTGTTTTGCTGTCGACGATATAAATTGCCAAATTCCGGCAGCCTTTGCCGGAGAATATGCACGTGGATTAAGTGTGCTTTCTATGCAGGCAAGATATATAATATCCGTAGGTATGCCATTTTGCTTTAAGATTGGTATTATCTCAGGGAAATACCTATTGGCGCGTTTTAATAACAACAATGTGTTGCCGTGAGTGTATGCGATGGCTGTTAATTCTCTATCAAGCCTTTCGTATAAATCTATTCTGTCAAGGTCATATTCGGTGTCGGCAAATGTTACTTTCGTTGGAATTTGTGGACTACGCACTGTGCTCATCAATGTTGTAGTGTTTGATGTTTGTTGTGCTGTCGCCGGTATTGAAATTGTTGATATAACTATTGAAGTCGCTATTGTAAACGATGCTATATGTGATAATTTCATTGAAACTTTTAGCAATTTATTAATTATTCTACTATTGTTGTTTGACCATTAGGCTCTTTATATTTCAAAATATTTATATCGCCTGATAAATCGTATTTATGTCCGTCGGAACCTCGTGCCTTGATTACATAATAATAAACACCGGCTGGTACATATTTACCATTGTACTTGCCGTCCCAACCTTGCGACGGGTCGGTAAGTGATATTATTTTGGTCCCCCAACGATTGAAAATGTGACACTCAAATTCTACTATTGATTTATAGCTCACTTTCCATTCGTCGTTGACGCCCTCTGAGGCATTTGGAGAAAATGCGTTGGGACATACCAATCTGCTTTCTCCTATATGTATTTCGTAGGTCTCGCTAAAATAATCGCAGGTGCCGGCAGCATTGCTCGCTTGAAAACGCATATACCAAGTGCCATATTCTGTGAACGTGTAATCAACCTCGGTTTGGTTAAATCGCAATTCGTATGTCTCGAATTCGGACGACGCCGATAACTGCCATTCTGTAAATTGTGTAGCATCGGTAATGGCAGCAACAAATCGAATATTGACGGGTGCAGAACCGCCCAATCCTGTTGTTTGGTCATCTTGTTCGTTATCGTTGTCACGTTCCTCCTGCTCGGCATACGTTGTCGCTTCAACGGCATCTGTTGTATATATGGAACTTTCTGCAATATTCTCTTTCCCCCATTCGCGAGCAAATCTATCTCCCGAAAGTATGAATTGCGTGTCGCACAACGGCTTAGCCACGCGGATTGAGCTTTTTAGAGTCGCTATTGTCTCCTCTTTTGCTAATTGGTTATATGCCATTGAGTTAGTGCCATACTCTAATGTGTTGTAAGTCAACTTATAACCACGATCAAGCTCACGTGGAGCTCCATTAATGGTAAAATAATCAATGCCGTAGTCGTTGTCCTCTTTGAGTGGCTCTATGTTCAAATACATTGATTGACAATCATCGTCGCCATCTTTTATCGACAAATTAGTGAACTCAATCTGATGCTTTGCGTAATTGACAATCCAAAAATGATACATTCGTCCACCATCTTCAATAGTTATGCCACAATCATTACCATCGGCAAATTTATACGTGCTGAAATTGCCCGATACCCCCGTGGTTATCATCTCCCCGTAAGCAGCTCCCATATTGCTCCATTTGCTCCATATGGCTTTATTTGATGAATAGTTGGCTGTAACTCCGGTTAGATTTTCTACTACGTAAATCTTATCCAACCCGCTTGAAGATTCTGCTTTTATGGAAATAACACGACTACCATTAAATAATAAGTCGGCACCGGCTGATGTCAATGCTGTACACACCATGATAGCTAAGCTCAAGGCTTTTAGTAGCGTTTTATATTTAGCAACCAATTTCATAGCTTTTAATTTATTACTTTAAATGAATTGTAGTCGGAAATTCGTTTAATTATAGCATATCTATTAGTAGTGAATACAATTTTCTACATAACGAATTCTCGTTGCATTAAATTGTGCCATCGAAATGATTGCAACAATCAATTTACGAAGATACAACAAATCCCTCATATTTCCAACCCACCATGAGGCTTTCCAATGCAACTGATTTTAACACAAAAAAACGGCATGAGGGAAATCCTATCATGCCGTTCTGTTTCAAAACGTTGTCACTTTTAAATGTCAACCTTATTATTCTGCGCTCAAAGGTGAGGGCACTGTATATGTACGTGCTGCAAGCTCTTGATTGAGTGTGTACAACCCCATGCCGTCATTGCCGATGAGTGTGAACTTATCGATAAGTTCTTGTGCAGAATCTTCTTCCTCTACTTGTTCGTTTACAAACCATACGAGACGTTCGCGAGTTGCGTAATCTTTTTCTTCCTCTGCGATAGAGTAGAGGTTGTTGATCAGTGCAGTTACTTTCTGCTCGTGGGCCAATGTGGCTTTAAAGGCATCAAGAGGTGTTGCCCAGTCGGTGTCAACTGCTGCAATAGGTTTGAGCAATACTCGTCCGCCACGTTGATTAACAAAATTCATAAATATTTCAGCGTGGGCTTGTTCTTCTTGAAACTGCACTTTAAACCAATTGGCAACTCCGTTCAATCCGGTGTTTTCAAATTGCATACCCATTGACAGGTATAGATATGCCGACCATAGCTCAGCATTGATTTGCTCATTGAGAGCATCTTCCATCTTTTTACTTAACATAATAAAATCTTTTTATTAGAAGTTGCGTGTTTAATGTTTTTACAAATTTACAATTTTTTCTAATTTCTACACTATATGTTTTCTCATTTTTTTTCTAACTTTTTTGCTACATTGCTATTAATTCTAAGTAATTGTTGTAACTTTATAGTCGCGCAATGCGTATTGATAAGTTTATATATTACATTAAATAAACGGTTTTACTCAATGTTTGTTTCACCCATTTGTGGAATTATTATAGATTCCCGTAAATTAATATAATGAAACTTTTTAATCGAATTAAGAAGTGTTCTTCTCAGATATGCAATTTTTCTCGTCAACGTTATCGCTATTGTTGCTATGACGTTTGGACAGATATGCGCTCAACGCTACCTGTAAAGATTATAAAAACACTTAATCTCTCTGTTAGAGCTTTTTTTAATGGCGACATTCAAACGAAAGCTTGTGCATTGACATATCGAACTATGCTTGCTATTGTCCCTGCATTGGCTCTGATTGTTGCTATTGGGAGAGGCTTCGGGCTGCAAAAGATGTTGCAGGACACTCTTATTGAGAATTTTTCCTCTCAACGTGAACTTTTAGACAAAGCTTTCGATTTCGTTAATAGCTATCTTAATCAAACTTCCTCCGGAGTTTTTGTTGGTGTTGGTATCGTAGTTTTGTTGTGGACCTTAGTGTCAATATTAAGCTCTGTCGAGCATACGTTCAACGATATTTGGGGAGTGAAATCCGGACGCTCTTTTTGGCGTAAAGTGACCGACTATCTTGCCATTTTCCTCATTTTGCCCGTAATTATGATTTGTGCTAAAAGTATTGGTGATTTTGTTCCAAATAACTTGGAATTTATATCTCCTTTTGAATTCATGACCCCTGTTGTGAATTTATTAATCGACTTTGCAGCATTGGCAATGGTGTGGTTGTTTTTTGCCGGAGTATATATGCTTATACCAAACATTAAGGTAAAATTCAGAAATGCACTCATGGCCGGAATATTCGCCGGTACCGGATTTATGATTTTGCAATGGCTTTTTATTTCCGGTCAAGTATATGTGTCTAAATATAATGCAATATATGGTAGTTTTGCTTTCCTCCCGTTGCTTCTTATATGGTTGCAAATGGTCTGGGTTATTTGTTTGGCAGGTGGTGTTATTTGCTACGCTTCACAAAATATTTATCAATACAATTTCAACGACGAAATAGGTCGTATAACAGTTGCCTATCGTCTCAAAATATTTATGGCAATAATGGCTGTGGCTGTTAAAGACTTCTTGAATGAAAAAACACCCCCATCAAAAGAAGATATTGTTGCCAACTACGGATTGCCTCCACGACTTGTTTCTTCTTCGGTCAATTTCTTGGTCGATGCCGGATTATTGCATCGCGTCGTCGCTGAGGAAGATGATGAAGGCTTTGGATACGTGCCGGCAATTGACCCTCGTCAACTCACCGTTGGTGAAGTAATCCAACACATACAACATTGCGGTTCTGAAAGCTTTATCCCGGATTTCAACCGTACTTTCTCCGGTGTTGTTGACGTAATGGATAAAGCGGAATTAGCAATGGTCAATGCCATGAGCGACACCTTTGTTAAGGATATTATAATTACAGATTTAATAACTGTTGATGCTGAAAAGGCATCACAACAAAATAATAATTAATAAATAGTAAATTGTTATGAAACAACCAATCGCTACAACAAAAGCTCCCGGAGCAATCGGTCCCTACAGCCAAGCTATCGATGCCGGTGCTTTTCTTTTCGTATCAGGTCAAATTCCTGTTAATCCCGCAACAGGTGAAATCCCCGAAGGTATCACTCTTCAAACTGCACAATCTATTGCCAACATCAAAGCTATTTTGGCAGAAGCAGGTTTGACAATTGATAATGTTGTTAAAACCACAGTATTCCTTGCCGATATGAATGATTTCGCTGCTATGAATGCTGTTTATGCCGACAACTTCACTGCTCCTTTCCCCGCTCGTTCGGCTGTTGCTGTTAAAGAATTGCCAAAACAAGTACTCGTAGAAATCGAAGTTATTGCAGTTAAATAAAGAGCTTTTTCACATTCAACTATGTGAACATTTTAAACCCCTAATTTTTCGAGGGCTTCGGCCACAACGTATGTGCTTCCCCCGATAAATACAATACCATTTTCCCCGGCTTCTTGTCGAGCACAATCTATAGCTTGACTGACGTCGGGGATTATTTTTCCATTTAATCCCACAGATTCAGCCATTTGTGTCAACTCCTCAGCACTCATTGCCCGCGGAATTGCCGCTTGAGTGAATATGTAGCGTGCTTTCAGAGGCATCATTCCCAAAATATGACTCACATCTTTATCCTTTACAAAGCCAACTACCATTGTCAATTTAGCTCCGTATTGGCTCAATCGTGGTCCGAGATATTGCCATCCACCCTCGTTATGGCCTGTATCGCAGATTGTAGTTGGATTTTCTCCTACCTTCATCCATCGTCCTGCCAATCCGGTGAGATTCATGACATGGGCAAAACCGTCGATAATCGATTTATCGCTTATTTTCATCCCGCTTTTCCTCAATGCATCGACAGCACAAAGTATTGTTGCACAATTCTCGATCTGACAATCGCCTGTTAGTTCGCCAACGATGTCGCCGGCGTAAGTGCCTTTGTATAATAGCCCGGAGTCAATTCGTTCAACAGAGTCAAACCATTTAAACTCATCTGCAAATGTAATATTTGCACACATTTCTTTCGCTTTTACAACGAAAACATCGTGGACACCTTCTCCGGAACTATTTCCTATCACTACCGGCTTACCGCTTTTTATAATACCGGCCTTCTCTCCCGCAATCTGTTCTACGGTATCTCCTAATTGCGCTGTGTGGTCAAGTGAAATATTGGTTATCACACAGAGCATTGGGTCAATAATATTGGTCGTGTCCAATCTGCCGCCAAGCCCGGTCTCAATTATCGCTATATCAACTTTGCTACGTGCAAAAAAGTCAAATGCCATGATTGTGGTTAGCTCAAAAAATGATGGTGACACATTAAGACTCATCTTTGTGTATTGCTCAACAAATGCAATCACCTCTTCGTGGCTTATCATTTTGCCATTGACGCGCATTCGCTCTCTGAAATCCACTAAATGTGGCGACGTGTAAAGCCCTACGCGATAACCTTGACTTTGCAATATTGCCGCAAGAGTGTGGCACGTCGACCCCTTCCCATTTGTCCCCGCAACATGGACAATAGGGTAGTTGCGATGAGGGTTCCCCCAAGCATCGTCAAGCATGCGTGCCGTGTCCAACCCCGGTTTATATGCCGCAGCTCCGATTCGTTCAAATTGAGGTGTCGCGTTATAGAGAAATTCAATAGTTTCCTTATAGTCCATTGTAAATAGAATTAATATAAAACATAGCCGCACAATCCGGCAAGGAGGATAATGAAAATAGGGTGTAAGCGTGTGAACATTACCATGCAAAAGGCTCCCACACAAATCGAGATTGATTTTATTAAATCACTGCTTTCGTTGCCGAAATTTTCACCATTCATAAGCAATAAGGCCGCCGATGCAATTAATCCTACAACTACCGGTCGCAATCCCATAAATATTCCCTTTATAGCTCCACTCTCATGATGCTTGCTGATAAAGCGACTTGTCTTTGCTACAAGTACAAACGATGGAATGACCACAACAATTGTGCAAAGTAACGACCCAATTATTCCCCAGACTGGTGTGGCAAGTGACGGATTTGCGACACCGGGAGCAATATATCCTATATACGTAGCCGAATTTATGCCAATCGGGCCGGGCGTCATTTGAGAAATTGCTACGATATCAGTAAACATTTGTGGACTAATCCATCCTGTCGACACTATCTCCTCTTCGATTAGCGATAGCATCGCATATCCGCCACCAAACCCAAATAGCCCAATCTTAAGGTAGCTCCATATCAGCTGCAAATAAATCATTTTTTGCCCCCTTTCTCTATTGAGTGAAGGCGTTGCAGTTGATGCCGATGCCACAAGTAGCCACCAATTCCACCAAGGATTATATACAATATGGGATTGGAAACAATGGGTAGTTTTGACCAAATTAACAAAGCCGTGACAATAGGAATAGCCACTGTTTTCCACCCTATTTTTGCTGCCCGTGCTGAAGTTATGACAGGAGCGATTATCAATGCCACAACTGCAGGCCGAATCCCCTTGAATATCGAATTAATCGTCTCATTGTTCTTAATTAAATCAGGGGTAAGAAATATTGCGATTGTCAATATTATTAAAAATGAAGGTAAAATTGTACCTAATGCAGCAACAATGCTTCCTCGATTTCCTCGCATCTTATCTCCGACGGCTACCGATATATTGACTGCCAATATGCCGGGTAATGATTGTGCTACGGCAAGTAAATCCAGAAAATCCTCTTTGCCTATCCATCGATGCTTTTCAACTATTTCCTTTTCGATGATAGATATCATTGCCCATCCACCGCCGAAGGTAAAAGCTCCGATTTTGAAAAATGTTATAAATAATTGAATGAAAATATTCATCGTGCGATAATTCTTACTGCAAAGTTACGCAAAAAATGTAACAATCTACATTAATTTGCGTTATATAAATAAGTGGCAATTTCCCCCGTTTGATATCACATTAACATAATAAATAATTCATATGAAGATTAAATCAATTGTATACACTACATTAATTTCATCATTGTTACTTTCCGGATTAAATTCATTTGCTAAGGACCGACAGAAAGTCAATTTTTCAAAGGATGAAAATGTAGAACAAATCTCCTTGCAATCACAAGATGAAGATGTAACATATTTCAAGTCTACATTTGCCGATTCTCGTCTCAACGGTGAATGGACCATAGATAACGTGAATGGCGAAAAGGCTACCGGCGAATCTCGCCCTACCATCACATTCGACCTTGCTCAACTTCGCGTTTATGGCAATAATGGATGCAACGTTATTAATGGTAATATAGTTGCGGATAAGGATAATCGATTGAAACTCACAAATCTTATCTCTACTCAAAAATATTGTCCCGATGCTCCTCTCGAACATCTCATAAACATCTCTCTCGACCAAGTACACTCATATAAAATTTCTCGTTACGGCTACGAATACTATCTCGACTTGTATAATGAACGCGGTCACCTTATCATGGTGCTTCGTAAGCATAACATGGATTTCCTCAACGGAGTCTGGCGTGTAACTACTGTCAACGAGCAACCAAATGCCAACGATAAAATCCTATTTGTTTTCGACCTCCTTGAAAATAAGATTCATGGCAATGCAGGCTGCAATATTATAAACGGAGAAATATATCTCAATCCCGATGAAGCTCGCTCTGTGCAGTTCTCAAATATCATTTCTACTCGCATGGCATGTCCTGATATCGATACAGAGACTTCTGTCCTTGTTGCTCTCGAAGAAACAGAAAAAGCCTATGGCAAAAGTGATGATACTGTTATTTTTGTCAATAGCGCAGGTGACCCCGTATTACAACTTATTCGCGTCGACCCCGCTACACTTCAAGACTAAGCGAGCGGAGTCTGCGAACTTTTTTCATTTGACTAAATCCAATTTTTCCAATTATCGCACGACGACTTGACAAACTGTCCGGTCGTCGTGTTTCCATATTTGACGACTATAGTTTTAATATTCCCCAAGATATATTCCGCTTTTGCTCGTGCTTCATCGGTCTTTAGCATAGCTAAAGCTGCTGCCACTTCGCGAGTATACCTTTCCTCTACCTTCTTTGTGTCCTCGTCATCATACTCATACAATTTAATGACATAATCATATTCTTCATCCCAATAATTTAATATTGAATGTAATATTGGGATAAATCGAGATGCATAACCATGACAATATTGAGTCAGCGCCCAGCAATGTTCGGAAGCATTGCTCAATCCGATTGCATACATTAGTCGAGCCAAGCCGCGTTCATCAGCTGTGCTGCCATATTTCATTGTTCTTTTATATTTGCGCATTGTGCGAGCATAATTCAATTTAGCATCAACTTGTGTCGGAACTTTTTCATAATTCAACTTCACGTAGGATTTGAAAGGTTCGTAGGTGTTAATTGTACTGTTGCCACAAGTCTCTCGGTATAATTTAAACGGATTACGGTATAAATATCCGTCCTTGAATATGTTTGTCGTACGTTGATAGTGCTCACTTACGCGTGACAGATAATACTCCGCGCGTCCAAAATTTTCCTCACGTAGAGCCAAGGTCCCGATTAATTCATAATAGAAATCTTTATCGGTGCGTGCTCTATTGCATAGATAATTATATAGTGGTGTATTGCTGTGAATATTGTCATAGACGATAGCCAATTGGTATGATGTCAAACTTTCCATCAATTGGAATGAAAATGTGCGATAATCGTGATAGTTAAAGCCGACGTCTTCTTCCTCTCGTAAATCTATTAACTTTTTAATTTGACATTCCGACAAATACCAATCATAATTATCGGCATAAGAACATAGCAATATTGCAGTGCTATAATCCCCGGTTTCCCACAATTTGGGCACCCAGTCTTCATATACGATATTTTGCAGACGCCTAATCCACTCCCAATTTTCAATTTCTGTCGGGTCGGTTTGTTGCTCAATCCATTTTAAATCGCTTAGCAATGTTTCTTTATTTCCGGTTTTGCCATCAAGTTTCATCTTGTAAGCTTTGGCTAAGTCGCGAAACTCTTCCGATGAAAATTTTTGAGATAAGGCTCGGTAGATATAATTTCGTGCTACTGAAAACTGTTTCTCATGTTTCCCGTAATAGTATGATAATACAAAATACCAATCCCCTTTGTATTTTGCTTTATTGTGTCGTATCAGATTTTTCGCAATGTTTGCCGCTTCGCTCATTGTTGTGCTGTCGCGTCCGCATTTACGTATATAGTCCATAAATTGAGGAGCATTAGGATTATACTCACCCATATATTTTACCCGATTTTCAACGTCCAATGAATATACATCTCCCGATAAAGCATATTCAAAATTTACCATATCTTTATCGCCCATTTTGGCTCGGCACCCTACTACATAGGGTGCCGACATTCGTTTCATCAGATTATTCTCCGGAGTGTGGGAAAATGCCGAATCGTAGTATTCAATGCATTGCTCATATTTCCGTGAGGCATATAGAGCTCTTATTGCTTGAAGGGCATAGCGGTCGTTTAGTTTCCCATGATCTACTTTGCAACGATTAATTATATCCTCATAGTCACATGTCTCGCCATTTTCGCCTCGTTCTTGAGGATAATACCATGGTGAACTTAATTTCACTCTGCGTTCCTCAAGCGTTTTTGCCAACTTTAAAAACTCTTCTATATCACTACGTCCGGCGTTATTTATATATCTATAAAATTTATTATTACCTCCCCCATAATTTGTCTTTCTCATGAATTTCTCATAAGTGTCTTTATATACACCCTCTTCGATATCCGACAACGGAATTTTTTTCGATGTCATTTCTTGCCATAATTTTAAGTTCTCCTCGCGATTATAATCCGGAGATTCGTAATCCCATGGTAAATCGAAATATTGAGGAGTGGGAATGATATTATAAAATGGTCCGCAAGCGAATGCTGTAGTTGTTGCACTTATTACTGCAATAGCACTAACAACTTGTCGTATAGAGATTGTCAATTTCATCGTCGGTGAATTTTGAAAGGTTAGTTATGTCAAGATGATATAATATATTATTGTGTGGACGGTCTCCCATTTTCTCCTCTATCAATTCCTTCACGCGTAGTATATTTTTGTATTCAGAAATCTCTTCTCGCACAATGTCGCCACGCAATATTTTTGTATTATTATATGGAATATCTTTTTTTACTACATACGTATTTGTGCGAATTTTACGAAATAGTGTTGTGTCCGCCAAATTTACATCTGATAATATCCCGGCAAATTCCCCGGCTTGGAAACGCAACTGCCAAGAGTAGGTGGGGTAGGCGATATCAAGATATAGTGGATACTGCGACAGGTGTTTCAGATATGGCTCTACGTCATCTTCATCGATTATAGAATTCTCTATATTGGGATCATTGAAATTCCCTGTGTTATATACCATGAGTACCCCATAATCAACCGGTGGTGCTTTGCGCGACAATTGATGCAGGCGTATTGTAGAACTCAATCGCCAATTCAATTGTTGCTCTTGGTTCGCAACACGTTCTACTTCGCGACACAACTTAAAAAATGAATCCTGGGTCGACGCGGTCCAATCGCAATCAAGTTGTATCTCTTTGACATTGGGCAAGTCATTGTACATGCTCATATTGTTTACCCTTGTCACAATATTTTCAGCCAACACAGCTTCATATCCTTGCATAGCTACTAACGCGTCAAGAGTGATATACACCACCGGGACAATCTCTTCCTTCGCCAACTTTTTAGGGTCACTCATCATGAAATATTCGTCTGTCCCAATCTTCACCGTGGCATTCGGTATAACATAATCACCCTCTATGAATGTGTATTCAAGATTAGGATTCTTGATAACGTCAAACATTCGCAGATATATCTTCCCGACCCTATGTCGTTGGAGGAATTCTTGTTCGGCACTATCGCATCTAAATACTGTCTTCCAATAATAAATACCATTGGTGTTTCTAAAAGTCCCTCCCGGGAGCTTAACATCTACAGATTTACTGCACGATGCTCCGCATAGCGCCATAACCGCGGCTGTTATTAAAGAATAAATTAATTTCATAGTGTGATTGATTTATAATACAAATGTATTATAAAGCCAACGGTCAACATAAAATTATGTCGACCGTTGTATGAAATGTAGCAGATAATGTATGAAATTAAATTCTCCTTGAATTCTATTTCCACACTATGTAGTTAATGTACTCATATTTGTATTTTGACACATCTTTAGATATGAATTTCTGCCCGTTCTCTTCTACATATGCCACTAATGCATCTCCTCCCACCAATGAGATTGCGTTGCGTACTCCCAAGTCAATTAACGTTTGAGAAAATTCATGGTAGGTCAATTTGTGCTGACTTATTACTACGCTGATATTACCATTAAGCTCTACAAGTGCCCGTCGTATCGACCTCCCTTTGGGCTTATTTTCCACCAATTGGCTCCCTACCACCAATGGATACTGGCGGAAGAAGTAACCATCGGTCAGCAACGCTTGCTCAAGCATCGGTGATGCATCGGCAACGCCCAATGTGATTTGTCCATTAATTATTGAGCAGAATCCCGATTTAGATTCTCCTTTGCTCATTAATTCCCCTTTTTTTACATACGCTCCAACTATTTCCAAATTGTCCCGTCGAATATCTGCAGCCTGTACGGCTAAAACTACAGTTGAATCCTTCCGAAATTCATCTATTAATTGCAGCTCAGGTATGGCATTATGCGGTGTCAATATTACTAATCTCACTTTGTTAATTAGCGTGTCCTTTCGAGTGGTGAAATGCTTCAACACTTCCGGCTCCACGACTGTTGAATCAAGTTGAGTGTCGGGAATACTATCACTTACTACAACTATTACAGCATCGTTGGGCGATTGTTCGGTTACCTCTTCTATAAATAGTTCGCCCATATCTTCCGGACTATCCTCACGGAGGAATAGCCATGCTCCTAGCGCCAACAATACAATTGCACTGATAGCAATGCCCCCGATAATAAAATATAAGCCTTTTACCTTCCCTCTTTTTGAGTAGGCTTCGTTTTTATCCTTTGCCGATGATAGGCAAAGGAGCGATGTATTTATTCCATCTTTTTCTCTGCCATCTTCTTGGCTTCGATTATTTCTGTAGTGGTGGGAAAGCGATGAGACAATCCTTATTTCATCATCTCCGATTTCGTTATCAAAATGATGGGAATTCATATTTCTACCTCCTTCTCTAAAATCTCTTTCAACATTCTCAATGCTTCCTTCGAGGCGGTAACTTCCCTGCGAAATGTTCGTCCATCCGACAAAATTAATTTTTGTCGTTGAGGATTGATTGAGGTGATGAAATCGTGGTTTATAATCAAACTCTTACCGATGCGGATAAATGGGTTCTGATCCTCTCTCAATATTTCAGCAATGCGACGTTCGATATGTCCCAACTGCATCGTAAGAACATACGTCCCGCTGTCCGCCATCATTATGGTGGAGTAATTGCCATCTGCCGTTATGCATACCACTGAGTCGGCCGGCAAACGAAGCAATTCCATTGTAGTTGAAAATTGAAGTAGTTGTCCCATGTTGAGGTTTAATCCACAAAATAGAATTTATATCGGTAAGATTCTTATCTATATTGAGCGTAAAAGTAGTAAAACTTACCGATTTCGACAAGTTTTAACTATATATTAACAACAGGGTATTCTATCTAGCAAGGTTAAAGTTCAGTGATATTCCATATGATGAATTGCTCGTCGGATATGCCGATGTTGTCACTAATGGCGTGTTGACCTGATGATCAAAATAGGCCCCTAATGTTAATCGTTTACTTAGCACATAGTTTGCTGTAAAATTGATTCCCAATGTGCGTGTACCCGATGTAGGTTGCGTATATGCATTTTCAATCTTACGTATTAATGCTTGTGTGTTTTGAAGTGAGAACTCGGCGTTGAGCGTTAGGTCATTTGAGATTCCCGATTGTGAGCCTTTCATCTTCAAAACAGTATTAAATCCAACAATTTTGTAGCCAGCTCCAAATGTCAACCCGCGTGTAGTTGCTTCTACAACTTGTCCGGCCGACGTATTCAGTGTTAGTGTTCGTTGGTCGCGATATTCGGCATTTATTGTCAAATCATTATTGAGAGTCACGGCAACTCCAATCAATGGCGCAAATCGCTCGGTTATTGCCACTGATGAAATATTATAGGGCGATGATGGTATAGGTTCTCCTGATATCTCATCGAGGATAAATCCACGTTCCCCATCAGTGCCAACCCAGTTTAGGTAAGATGAATAATTCCCCACGCTATATGTACACTGATAAGCATGGCTGAATGTTATTGACTTGAAATGCTTACGCAAATCAAAATAATTGATTAGACCATCATAGCTAACTCGCCAATTAGGAAGTACTTGAGCAAATGATGGGAATGGGTTGGTGTATACTTTATCAGGTGATTGTCCTGAATATGCTGCGACAAAGGCTGGTATTAACACGTCGGGAGATGTCGCAGCTATTGTCCCTACTGTTGGATCGAATGGAGCTCCGGCATGAGGACTGTCTTTCAAAAATCCTGTACTTGGATATTTCATGCCATTATATTGACTTTCAATACGCTGACGTAGGATTGGGATATATTTCAAGAAGTTGTTAAATGCTTCTGAGTTATACCCATCGTCAGCGCTCGACCCTCGCAATGCTGTTGCAAGTGCCCAATGTGTTTTTGTGTATGAGCCCGAACGCGATATTGGCATATCGTCATACATAAATTGGATTTGATTTGTGCGAGAATCAGTGCGGTTGAATGTCAACTGTACCTTTAAATGCTTAATTGGCTCAAGTGCCAACTCAATGTTTAGCTCATCGGAGTTCGACCACAAAGCTGGTGATGTCTGCCCGATATCGGTCAATAACCATCCGCGTTCCTTAGCTTTATCAATATAACTTTCATCTACAAATCCGAATGCGAAATCCAGACCCGGTGACATTGGTCCATAGGAATTCGACTGTCCGAATACATCTCCGATTTCAGGCGCAAACAATGGAATTGATAGGGTAGAGGTCTTTTTCCATCTAACTGATATATTGCGTGGCGACATCAAAAAACGTGTCGTATAATCGGCCACTTGTCGCCATGCAGGAATCTGCTCTTTAAGTATTTCATCAATAGTAAATACAATTGCCGAATCTGACCGTGTCAGCACCTCTATGCTATTGGCATCTACTACCTTTATTTTTACCGGGAATTTAGCGCCGCTATTAGTTTTAGCCGATACTTTTACTTTCGTTGTGCGTAGATTATGCTTAATGATTATACTCGTATCCGGCTTTAACTTATATGTTCGTTCAAAATGTTTTGGTTGTTTTTTCTTCTTGGTATTGGTTCGTGCCGATGTGAAGCGCTTATCCACATCTTTCAAATAAGGTATTTTCTTGTACAGCGACTCAAAATTAAATCGGCCGTCAATGCTCAGTGATGATTGATTTGCGATAGTGTTGCCTATGCTGATGTCATCGATTGTGGCTCCTCTGTCCCAACGATACGTTGCATTGTAAGTGGCAGATGCAGTGAGGAAGTCAAGTACCGGTATGCGGCTGAAAGGTGCTTTGTATGATGCCGTAAAGCTTTGATTATAGCTCCAAGGTGTTCCCATTGAGAGAATACTTTGCCACACGGTATCTTTCCACTCTTTGTATTTATCGGGGAATAATTTGCGGTTAACCGCACCGGTAGTCTCTTCTATTCGCGCTGATGTATTGGAGGTAAATGACAGATTCAATGATTTGGTAATATTCCATGTCAGGTTGAATTGGCGGTCCCATAGGAAGTTTTTGCTCACTGATACCGGAAGTTGGAACATTACATCTCTTTCCGAGCGTGTCTGCTGTTCATAATAATATCGTGACATTGTAGTCATGAATGATATTGATGTAGGCAGATAATTGATTTCCCAATCTTTAATAAATTTAAGATTGCGGTTCTTACTATTTATGAGAGAGTTGAATGGCTTGAATCCCGGTACTAACGGTGAGTATGAGTATTGCAACGACCCGCGATAGTCATTTGTATTCTCATATTCTGTGGTAGGGTCTACCTTCGATTGCTTATTAAATGAAAAATTAAATGTAAAGTTAGAGGGGTCCCATGGCATCGGATTCTCACTTTGCACATCAAATTTCAATCCCGAGATTGAGAAGTTTTGCACCGTGGTATGCTCAATAGCAAATGCATTGATTGAATCGCGAGCATGCTGGTCGGGCGCATCATCAAGAGCATCTTTAAGCAATACGTCTTGGTCAAGTGGATTGTATTTCGGAGATGTTTTTTCCTTGCTGACTGAATAGAAAATTGGAGCCTTCAACTTTGCTGCTTCAGGAAGGAATCGTCCTAAATCACCCTGTACAGCAAAGTTATATTGCTCATAATCATCCATGCGACGTGAATTGAGCGATTGATCTACTCCTCCGAAACCTGCTGTTTCAATATGTGCGCCAAAATTGAGAGTCGCAATATCGCTGACTCCAATGTTGACATTGGCTTTTGCTGCCCACCCGCCTTCTTGGTCAAAGTCGGTCACTTTTAGCTCATTGATCCACACCGTTCCATCTTTGCGTGTCGAGGAATTGTTGCGTACTCCGACAAGCATCACTCTAATATCGCTCAACGATGGATTTCCCAACACTGATATCCTGTTACGCTCATTGTTGGCATCTCGGCTTGAGTACAATGTCGCATAGCCAACATTGCTGTTCGCTTCCATTTTTGCTTTATTTCGCTCTTTCTTAAGCTCAACAAATGATTGTAAATCAAGGTCAAGGTAGTTCTCTATCGGCCACACTTTGTATCGATCGGAGTTCAAATCATTGTTATATTTTCCTTCCGGTGTCAAAGTTAAAGGTATTTCATATTCATAGAAGTTGTTCTTGACGTCGGTCCCTAATCGGATAATTAGAGACAAATCTCCATCGCGTAGATTCGTAACATCATCGATTTGACTTTCAGCGTGTACCCACATCTGCAAGCGTTTATAATTACGCAAATCTTGTTGTGTATTGCGGTAGATCGCTCTTGCATCACCCGGTTCCAATCCTGTCACTTTTAACGACACAGCTTGCTCGTTGAGTTGGGTGATTTGTGATTGTCCGGGGTCTACGGCTCGTGTTACTCCCGGAGGCAGTACATAGTTGACAGGTTGACGTGATGCATTTTCTTCGATATTAACAACCGAAACATCGAGCTCTCCTTCAGCCGGCACTTCTCCGCGTGTATTTAGTGAGAATTCATAATTTCTCCATTCTCCTCTAACGAGCTCAAGTGTTGCAAAACGAAGATGCGTTGTTGCTTTAAAACCGGTCATGAAGATACGTGCAAAACGTATTGACGAAAAATCTTTGATTGAACCGACAATTTTCTCATAGTCGTTCAATGGTATCTTAAATTGATACCACTCAACTTCTGTGTCTTGACCATCGCGCGTTGGAACTATTGACACTTGCTTATCAGTGATGTAATTTTTTCCTACAACGAAGTCCTCAGGACGTATAGATATTCTATATTGGAAGTAACGCTCATACTCATTGAGTGTGTTATCTTGGTTGACATCTTCAACATCGGGAACTGCGCGCGATGATTGATACAATGGATCGGACGCTTCATCAGGTGATAAAGAGTTGCCCTCTACGCCATTGTAGTGCTTGTAACGCTCCAGAACCGACAATCGTTCTTCATCATAGTCATATCCGCGGAAGAAATGATAATTATCGCCGGCCGGGTCGTTGAAGGGAGAAAATTTATCCTGCATCATTTTATCATAGGCTGTTGCAGAAATTCTGCTCTGCAATTCACCAAGATAATCTGAGTATGAATTGATTGTGTATTCTTCCTCATTCTTTAAACCGTCAAGACCCACGTCTTGCACTCCTCTCGAACCAGTACTATTATCAAATGAATAAGTCAATGAATTTTGAGTCGACACCTTACCCCATATTGTCTCGGTCATATATTGACTTGTCTCATTATACGGAATACCATTCTCATACGATTTAAGTCCATCTTTCAATATATCCTCTGAAATTTCACCAAAATTGATGTACAAATCTCCTCCATCGAGATTGGGATTTTCAGGGTCGAGGAAAGGATTCATCAACCAGAACTGCACATATTCGATGTTCGACTGCTCAAAATTCGTGTTTTCCATTCGACGCATTATTCCTCCCCAACGTTTTTCCGGATTGAGCAAATTACCATCTGAATCAATATTGGTGGCATCAAGGTTATATGGACCGCGTTCATTGGGGTAGAACGAAAGATTGAGCGTTTGAACTATATTCGACTCTCCATAGCTCAACTCTCTCCCCGGAAAGATTTCGCGAGATGTTACTTCTCGCACATAAGGGTTTGATAGTTGTTTTAAGTCTGCTTTGATATATCCCGGGCATAGCGAAGAGTTGCGGTCAGTAAACATTCGGTCAATAGTATACCAATTGAGCAACGCTCGATTCTTCCCATATGCTACATTATTACTTAGACTTGCTTCGGGGAATAATGCATCAGCCGATGGATCATATGGCGTTGATGACATAAACCATGAATAGGGTGAGCGCAAATCAACTCCCATTTGGGCATTTTCAAAGTCATCTATATACGACGACCCTTTATTCGAGCCACTCTTTTGTTGATGCGGTACTAATTGTGCATATTCCGCGGTCAAACTTATACGTGAGGGGGCTGTGGCATTAACTGTCGGTATCTTATTAAGTAAATTTGTGAGCCACATAAACTCGCTATTATATGCCAAATTGACACCCCACATCGAATTATTTATTATCTCATCTCCGATATTTACCTTTTCAGTCAATGCCTTCTCCGAGAAGTGTAGGAACGTTGCCCCAACATTTAAATTCTTATTGAATTTATACTGCAAATCCAATCCCAACAATGTCTTACGTTGCATTGAAAATAGAGATTGATTTTCAAGAGTAACTGAGATATTCTGCCCCGAGTCGATTATACTTTGATTGGTAATTGTTACAATACCCATTGAATAGTCTACAGTATAGTCGGAGTTCTCAACCAACTCTACTCCTCCTGCAGTAACCACAACCGACCCACGTGGCACATTCATTGCATTCAATCGTATTTGAGAACCGGAGGACGCTTGATATTCTCCCGTCATCACAAACTTATTCTTATCAGCAAACTGTCGAGCGACAACGAGTGTTGAATCATACAACTCCTTGTAGACATATTGTGAGGCAATTGCTGGATTGCCTATCTTTTTCTCCAAATGCGAACCAAAAGGCTCTACTACCGGGAATATAACCTTACCGGTCGACGTTTGGATTGTATAGCCCTCGATAAAATCGAAAAATCCATCTACATTTGATTCCTGATTATTGTCCAAGCGGTCGAGGTTCATCACTTGAAGCAACGATTGATTGTTTAATC
Organism: uncultured Barnesiella sp.; assembly: GCA_964462445.1. Taxonomy (GTDB): domain Bacteria; phylum Bacteroidota; class Bacteroidia; order Bacteroidales; family Muribaculaceae; genus JAGBWK01. The sequence continues at coordinate 32,256 of CAYWXG010000003.1, forward strand.
CGGCGATTGGAAGATAATTTATCATCGTGCCGGTTGTATCGCTCAAATATTTGATATTCAATCGGAAATTGTTCTTCTGAATCTGATATGCTCCAAGTGAATACACATTTTTCATCATCAATCGCCATATCGGGAGACGAGTATCAATCGTCGTCGATTTAAGCATCTTGACGTAAAGCGATTGATTCGTAGTTGTGATATCTGATGAAAATTCTCCAACTTGATACACTTGACCATTATACGTATATTCAAAAGCCACACCCAGCACTTCGTCGGAATTTAACGCCGACTTTAAGGAGATATATCCCAATGTGGCATTTAGTGTATATTCTGACGAACTTAGCAAGCGTGCGCTCTCAACTTTCTCATAGTCTTTACCTCCCTCTATGCCATAAACTCGCAATGGTTCTAATGTTTGCGTAATTGTGTTAATGTTACGAGCATCGGGATATTCATTCTTTAATACAGATAGAAGATTATTTGACGAATTGGCCGGATTAACCAACGACGTGTTGGGAATCCAATGATTATTTGTCAAATAATTTGATTCCCCTATATCTGCAAATGCTACGAGATTTCGGGATTCATTATAGTTGCCGCTTTTATTGGTAACCCAGACTTCGATCCTTGTAATTTGCACTCCTGAAGTGACCATGGGTAGTCGTGAGGCAAATTGATCATAATTGTGATAGAAAAATTGCGACAGGAAAAAGTGCCGATTTTGATCGTACTGGTCGGCATTAATTTGGAATTCAGTCGTTTGGACGCCTCCTTTTGTGTTTACTGTTTTTGACTCGGAGTTCTGTTGCGACACCAACGCGGTAGCCGTTAATTTGCCGAATTGTAATGTAGTTTTCAAGCCGAATAAAGCGGTACTCCCACGTATCAACGATGAACCAGTTGTCATTGACACATTGCCCGCCTCAATATTCTTTACGATATCATCTTCTTCTCCGGCGTAGGCAAGTTTTAGATTCTTTGAATCGAAATCAAATGTCGCATCAGTATTGTACGACATGTTGAATTTCAGACGATTACCTACCGATGCGGCTACGGTTGCTTGAATTTTTTGGTCAAATTCGAAATAAGTTTTTCTACGAGAATTGACCGATAATGACGGATTATCGGTCTTATTTGAATTTATTCCCATCTTTAACTGTATAGAACCTGTAGTCTTCAGTTGGACACCACCCGGACCAAATATTTTCTCCAAAGGTCCAAGTGCAAAATTCATATCAAGAATATTGAAAGGCTCCTTATCTTTCTGTTCAATGCTTTCTCTATTGCGTTTCTGATAATATTCCTCCATTGATTTGCGCAACTGCCAATCGTTGTATTGTTTTTCCGATAGCATAAATGGAGTAGCAATTTCATGATCGCCTACTTTTGTCCGAATAACATATATTCCTGTTATTGGGTCATATTCCGCCTCTGTTTTAATATTGGATGGTGTTGATAAGTCAACCGCGCTATTTTCTCTTATTAAATCTTCATAGCGCTCAGCAACAGTTGGCTGTACAGGGAATTGCGTCGTTACTGTATCAGTGGCACTCGGCGTTGTGGCAACAACCGACGATGGCAATGCAGGAGCATTTACACCGACTGGAGTTATGCGTTGGGCTTTGACAGCTATAGCCACCATTGCCAACACTACGCTCGTCAATATAATTGTCGCTCGCTTTTTATATTTTAATTTATACTTTCCCGATTGCCTCATTGGTCTATCTACACTCTATTCGTCAAGCAACTACTTATTGCTCAACGCTTTTCAACAATGAGGGAGTGCTACATCATTGTCAGCGCTTTTTTTATGGCATCCTCTACTTTTAATGTGGGATTGGCATTATAGAGCTTTGTCAGTACTTTATGCGCTGCCTGACGTGGGAAGCCCAACATCACCATTGCAGCCAACGCCTCATCAAAGTCTTCGCTTTTAGACACCTGCTGTTGTAATAACGTAGAATCACTCGGTTTTATTTTATCTTTTAGGTCTACAATTATTCTTTCTGCTGTTTTTGCTCCAATCCCTTTGACACTTTTGAGTCTCCTGACATCTCCGGTGATGATTACTTGTTCCAATTCCATTGATGGTAATGATGATAATATCATTCTGGCGGTGTTTGATCCTACTCCCGATACGCCCAATAATAATCGGAACAATACTCGTTCGCTTTCTTCAAGAAACCCGAAGTAGACCCATGCATCTTCGCGTATAACCTCGTGTATTAACAACTTGGCTTCTGAAGCTCCTTCTAATAATGTGAAACAAGGTAGAGTAATGTTAATACCATATCCTACTCCTCCTGCTTCTATCACTACATATGTCGGGGTCAGCTCTGCAACTTTTCCTCTGATATATTCTACCATAGGTTTAAATTACTTTATGCGTTCTATAATCTGTTGACCGTGCTCCGATGTCTTTATCTCTTTAGGTAAGATAATATCGGCAATTAGTCCGGATTCATCTATCAAATAGGTTGTACGAAGTGTGCCCATATATTTTTTGCCACACATCTTCTTTTCTCCCCATGCTCCCAATTGTTGCAATAGGGTAGTATCTGTATCGGCGATTAGTGGAAAATTCAGTTGATGTTTCTCTATAAACTTTTTGTGTGATGCGACCGAGTCCTTGCTAACACCGACAATTTCATATCCTAATTCCAATAATTCTTTGCGGTGGTCGCGGAGTGAACATGCTTCGGCCGTGCAGCCCGAAGTGTTGTCCTTGGGATATGTGTACAATATGAATTTTCTGCCGGCAAAATCTGCGGTTCGTATTTCGTTACCATTCTGATCTACCCCAAGTATTTCAGGTAATTTATCTCCTATGTTCATATGATATTACTATTTTAGGTTATGCCAATGAATGAATTGTATCTTTAGGTCCTACAAAATGCACCTTATCTCCCGATTGGAATATTATGGAGTTCAATTGATCGAGATATTCTCCATTTCGCTCAATGGCTATTACCATCGAAGAGTATTTCTCCGGGATTTTAGCTTCGACCATACTGATGCCACATAGAGGTGACTTATCGGTCAGTTGAACATCATAAATGCCAAAATTGGCAATTGGAGCTTCCGGTGCCACCTCTTCTTTATTATTTTCAATAATAGGAAGTAATCGTTCTATCTGTTCCTCCGTACCGATGATACCGATGGTATCTCCCGGAAAGATTCGGTCATTGCTTTTGGGTACTGGAATAAACTGCGAGCCTCGTGTTATGCTCGACACATTAACTCCATATTGTGAGCGCAATCCGGAATTGCCCAATCGCTCTCCTACCATCGGACATCGCTCTCCTACTATCATATAGGCTAAATGTAAATCCGATACCAATGAGTTGTTTTTACCCGAACGGCGTAGTTCTCGCTCATTCAAATTATTGAAAAATCTATTTTCTATTTTCCCAATGCGTGCACTTGCTTTCCCGGTAATTATGAAAACTATTAAAACAATCATCGCTATGCCAACTGCAAATCCGGCAGTTAAAGAGAATATAGATGACAATATGTTTACTATGAATCCAAGAACAAGTATCATCTTAAACACTTGCATTACAACTCGTGGCACGATATAGCCTTCAGGGATAAGACCCTTGTCGGTCACTCGCTTAGATGGCGGTAATGACAATGCCAACAAGAATGGAGACATTACAATTAGTGTAACTGATGCTCCTACATATTTATATGTACCGGGAATAATGCCCTCAAGCCAAGGCATAAAGAAATTCAGTGACACCAATGTTATTGCTATTAACACGATAGAATATAACACAATACGCCATAAATAACGCTTGATAAAAATCTTCCACACGGATTGGCGCTCTGCTGTTGCCATTGCATGTGCCTCTTCGCTATATCGGTCTATTAAGAAATGAAGACGGTGGGGTAGGCGCTTTTTGATAAACTCATAAAACGGATTTGACATTTTTATGATATACGGTGTCGAGAATGTCGTTATTACAGATACGGCAACAATTATTGGGTAAATGCTGGGATCAAGTACTCCAAGACTCATTCCCAATGAGGCGATAATAAATGAAAACTCGCCTATTTGTGTCAACGAAAATCCTGTCTCTATCGCAACTTTAAGAGACTGTCCGGTAACCAACATGCCAAATGCACCGAATACTATCATGCCAACAACTACTACTGCCGATAATAGTAATATCGGTCCGGCATATTCTACGATTGTTGATGGCTGTACCATCATACCCACCGATATAAAGAATACTGCTCCAAATAAATCTTTCACCGGCATTGTCACTCGAACAATACGCTCGGCATAACTTGTACCGGCAAGTATCGAGCCCATGACAAATGCTCCTAATGCAAGGGAAAATCCGCACTCTACTGAGAAGATTGCCATTCCCAAACACAAGCCTATCGACATGATTAACAATGTCTCATTGTTTAGATGATGGCGCATTTTATTAAGCATCGACGGTATTACATACACTCCTACTAAAAACCATATTATTAGGAAAAATACCAACTTCCCTATACTCAACAACAATTCGGTCCCTTCTACGGAGTTGTTTACCGCGATAGATGATAGCAACACCATCATCAACACCGCAAACAAATCTTCTACAATCAGTATGGCAAAAACAAGCGAGGCAAATTTCTTTTGCTTCAAGCCAAGGTCGCCTAAAGTCTTAATTATAATTGTTGTCGACGACATTGACAACATTCCTCCAAGAAACAGACTATTGATTGTCGTAAATCCAAGCAATGTCCCTATTGCAAAGCCCGTACACATCATGCCGATAACATTGATGAGCGCTGTTACAATAGCAGAGCCTCCGGTATTTACCAACTTCTTAAAATTAAACTCAAGACCTAATGAGAAGAGTAGTACGACAATACCTAATTCCGCCCAAAACTCTATATTGGCTTCATTCGCAATAGTTGGCAATGGCTCAAAATTCGGGCTTGCTAAAAATCCGGCTACTATATATCCTAATACTACCGGTTGCTTTATCCACTTGAACAATATGGTGACTATTGCCCCAAGTATTAGAATAAATGCTAAGTCGGAGATTAGACTTTCGATATCTGTTACCATCGCTGTTTATTATATTATATTAGTTCTCAATTATGCTTATCAATATTTATATACTGATTTGATTGGACAACGTTATAGATTGCGTTGGATTGAGTGCTCGTAATTCTTCAAATATCCTTACAAAATCTGCCGACTCTTTGAATAAGACAACAAAATTTAATCGTGTAACCGACAATTCGTAGTCATATTCAAGATACATACCTGTCACGTTACCTTTGTTTTTACGCATAACTTCTCGGTATGATTCGAGATTTGTGACTACACAGTTTATTGTTAGCCTGATTGTTCGAGAATTTACTACCAATTCCGATTTGTGTTCCCATCGCTCAAATGAATGTAACACTACCAGAATCAATAACGTCGCGGATAATGCAACTGCATACATCCCTAATCCTACTGCCATCCCTATTGTTGCTACCATCCAAATTCCAGCGGCAGTTGTCAATCCTCTGACCGAACCCTTCATCTGAATAATAGCACCCGCACCAAGAAAACCGACTCCTGTCACTACTTGCGCTGCTATTCGTCCCGGGTCGCCGTTCTTCAATCCCATATATTCTTGTGGAACATAGATAGATATAAGCATAGCCAAAGTTGCCCCCATACTTATAAGCGCAAATGTACGCAAACCCGCTGATTGGCCTTTAAGTTTGCGCTCAAATCCAACTGCTCCACCAAGTAATAGGCTGATAAACAATTTCCCTATTGCCGACATTGTTGTCACTTCTGTCGACGTGAGCTCTTTAAGTATACTATCTATGATTTCCATGTGCTTTATATATTAGGGTTAATAAATATCTTCAAGGATATTATATTTTATTTCTTCATTTCAAACGAGCGAGAGGCAAGTCGGAAATTGTCGCAGAACAATTCTACTGTGTAGGTGCCGGGGGTAAGTGTTGCATTAACATCCCATATTATTTCAATGCCTCCTATCTCTTCGTTGGCATATTCTATTGTCTTACGAGCGGTTGCTTCCAAAGTCACACCTTCAAAATCAAATGAACCACCTCCTGTGAGTAGATTACCCTCTGGAGTTGTGATACGTAGAAATATGACTTTTTCTCCTGCCGGTGTCGAATTATTTTGAGGTATTGTGAAAGTTACGCTAAGCATTTTGGCTTTTGTAATATTTTTTTCATTTTTACCCTTCTTATTCAACGACTTAAATGTCAATCCGGTAACGTTGAGTTTTTCTGCCAATGTCACACGCTCGGTAAGATGCTCATTCTTACGTGTCATATCAACAACACGATTATTGAGCTGTTGGTTTTGATTCTTTATTGTAGTGTTTTCCTCTTTTAGTTGATCATTTTCCGCCATCAACTCATTAATTCGTGCGGTATAGTCACGTAAAATTCCTTTGAGTGTGTTGATTTCATCGGTGAGCTTCTTTATTTGCGCCGCACTTTTGGTCTTTTCATTATTCAACTCGGCTCTGAGTTTTTCTATTTGTGCACGTGCTGCTTGGTATTTCTCTACAATTGAATCATTTGCAAGCATCACATTTTGACCTTCAATTTGTCGAAACTCACCATCTATCTGCATCAACTCCAACTCATTTATTTGCATCTGCTGTGCCAGTAGTTGCTGTTGAGTTTCCTCTACTTGCTGTAGTGATTCTTCGAGTTCCTTATTTTTCGACGATATCATAAAAACGAATGCTCCGAGTATCAGCAGTAATAACGTGACTCCGCCGACAACCATTATCATGCGTTTGCGCTTCTGTTGCTTAACATATTGAGCCTGATTTGTTGCCATCGACTCTTCTTTATTCACCTCTACTTTATTAAGATTTTCCATAAATTTATTTCCTTATTTTTTCAGCTAAACTTCTGTACCCTATTGTCGTCAATGAATCGTTGTTATCTTGCTTTAAGTGGTTAACCCCGAGACTATGCTCGGGGTTTTGTATGAAATGTTATTAATCGCAGTTCTACAATTTTATATTGCTGATTTTTGCGACTTATTATGCTTCGTTACGACCGTGACAGTTCTTGAATTTTTTACCGGAACCGCATGGACAGGGGTCATTACGTCCCACTTTCGGTCCCACTTTGATTGGTTCGGGGCGAGTGCGTTGAGGATGTGATGCGTTCATCGCTGCTCGTTGCTCTGACTGTCCGGGCAACTCATCTTTCGTTGCCTTCATATTGCTATTCGCATTGCTTCGTTCCGGCATCGCTTGACGTACCTCAGGTGCACGGCGCCCTTGTTCAGGGTTATTCTCTGATGCTTCCTGTTTCTGAATGTATATTTGTCCACGCAACAACGACGACATAGCCTTATTGTTAAGAACAGAAAGCATTCGTTCGAAGATATGGAACGACTCTACCTTGTAGATTACCAATGGATCTTTTTGTTCATACGATGCATTTTGTACCGACTGACGCAATTGGTCGAGTTCGCGCAAATGTTCTTTCCACAATTCATCTATGCATATCAATAATATTGTCTTTTGCCATTCTTTGACTATCTGACGACAGTCTGTATCGTATGCCTTATTGATATCTACTCGGATTTGATAGACTCGTTTGCCATCGGTAATAGGAACGATAATCAAGCCCTTTGCATTGCGATTTTCTACCCAATCTTTGATTACAGGTTTTGCCATCTCGATAATACGCTCACTCTTGCGGTCGAGGGCTTGAGTCGCTGCTTCATATAGCGCATTAATTGCAGCTTCTCGTTCCATGTTGTGGAATTCTTCCTCTGTGAACGGGGGTTCGATAGTAAGCACTCGCATCAACTCCAACTTCATGTCCTCAAAGTAATCAGCTTCGGGATAATTATTGACAATATTTTCTATAGTATCATAGAGCATATTTGCGATGTCGATGCCCACACGTTCGCCAAGTAGCGCATGGTGACGTCGTGCGTAGATATACGTACGCTGTTTGTTCATCACGTCATCATATTCGAGCAAGCGTTTACGAATACCGAAGTTGTTTTCTTCTACGCGCTTTTGCGCTTTCTCGATGGCATTGGTTACCATCTTAGATTCTATCATTTCCCCATCATGAAGGCCTAATCTATCCAACATCTTCATGACACGGTCTGTTGCAAACAAGCGCATCAATTGGTCTTCAAACGACACGAAGAATACAGATGAACCCGGGTCTCCTTGACGACCTGAACGTCCGCGCAACTGACGGTCTACACGTCGTGATTCGTGGCGTTCTGTACCGATGATTGCCAATCCGCCCGCTGCTTTTACTGAATCCGACAACTTAATGTCGGTACCACGACCAGCCATGTTAGTAGCAATGGTTACAGTCCCCGATTGACCGGCAAGTGCAACAACTTGAGCTTCGCGTTGGTGTAACTTTGCATTCAATACCTGACACTCTATTTTGCGTAAATCGAGCATGCGTTTCAGTAATTCCGAAATTTCAACCGATGTTGTACCTACAAGTACCGGACGGCCAGCTTCTCGCAATTTTACAATTTCATCGATGACTGCCGCATATTTCTCTTTCTTTGTGCGATACACTCGGTCATTCATATCGATACGTGCAATCGGGCGATTAGTCGGGATTGTTACTACATCAAGTTTGTAGATATCCCACAACTCGCCTGCTTCGGTTTCTGCCGTACCGGTCATACCCGCAAGCTTATGGTACATGCGGAAATAGTTCTGGAGAGTGATGGTTGCAAATGTTTGTGTCGCAGCTTCTACTTTTACTCCCTCTTTTGCTTCGATTGCTTGGTGCAAGCCGTCGCTATATCGACGACCTTCCATGATACGTCCTGTTTGTTCATCGACAATTTTTATCTTTCCTTCATCGATAACATATTCGATATCTTTATCAAACAGGGTATAGGCTTTCAAAAGTTGATTAACGGTGTGTACGCGCTCCGATTTGATTGCGTAGTCATTCATCACCTCATCCTTTTTCTCTTGACGCACTTGCAAATCCTCTACTTTCTCAAGTTCCGACAATAGTGATGCAATGTCAGGAAGTACGAAGAATTGCGGGTCATTGCTCTTACCGGTCAACTCGTCGATACCTTTATCGGTCAAATCTACCGACCTATTCTTTTCATCAATTACAAAGTAGAGCGGTTCGGTCGCTTTGGGCATTTCGCGCGCGTTATCTTGAAGATAATATGCTTCAGTATCTAAGAGGATTTTCTTCATCCCTTCTTGCGACAAGAATTTTATCAACGCGCCATATTTTGGAAGACCTTTAAATGCACGGAACAATGCCAACGCCCCCTCTTTCTGTATATTCTTGTCCTCTGATTTCAACTTATCTTTTGCTTCGGCAAGCAATTGGTTGACCAATTTGCGTTGGGATGCAACAACTTTCTCTACATTTGATTTAAACAAATCAAACATCTGGTCCTCTCCCTTGGGCACAGGTCCGGAGATAATAAGCGGTGTACGAGCATCGTCAATTAACACTGAGTCAACCTCGTCGACAATTGCATAATAGTGTTTACGTTGCACCAAATCTGCAGGCGACAATGCCATATTATCGCGAAGATAGTCGAAGCCAAATTCGTTGTTAGTCCCAAAAGTAATGTCACAGTTATAGGCGGCTCTACGTTGAGGCGTGTTCGGCTTATGCTTATCAATGCAATCTACTGTTGAGCCATGGAACATATATAACGGGCCCATCCATTCCGAGTCACGTTTCGACAAATAATCGTTGACTGTAACTACATGCACTCCACGATGCGACAATGAACGTAAGAACACAGGTAAGGTTGCTACAAGCGTCTTACCTTCACCGGTTGCCATTTCGGCAATTTTACCTTGATGCAACACGATACCACCGATGAGCTGTACGTCATAGTGTATCATATCCCACTTAATGAGGTTACCTCCGGCCATCCATTGATTGCGCCATACGGCATTGCCGTTTTCATCGATACTTACAAAGTCACATCCTTTTCCTGCCAATTCGCGATCAAGGTTGGTCGCTTTAACCACTATGGTTTCATTCTTTGCAAAGCGAGCTGCTGTTTCGCGCATCACTGCAAATACTTCCGGGAGATGCTCATTGAGCTTATCTTCGAGAATGTCGATAATATTCTTTTCGTGCTTGTCGATTTTGTCCCATAGGGGTTGACGCTGATCAAATGGCAATGTTTCGATTTCCTCTTTGATTTGGGCTACGGCTTCCTCATCTGCTTTAATTGAGGCGGTGATATCGGCTCTAACGATGTCGATGCGCTCGCGAAGTTGGTCTACACTCAACTCCTGTAACCCTACTCCCATTGCGTTGATTTTATCAACAATAGGCTGGATTTCCTTCAAATCGCGTTGCGACTTATTGCCGAAAAATTTACTTAAAATTGATGCTAATGACATATCTTGTTTTTATTTTATTCTATAGTTATTTTCCCTTGATTGATATCTCGTTGACTTTCTTTGTCGTTTTGATTATATAATCTGATTAGATTTTAATTATTGCCTTTATATCTGGCTACAACCTGATAGGGGCTAATCGAGCTCCATTGGGTGAGCGTATTCGTAGTAATCGGGCTACTGTTGGTGCTATTACTCGGGCATCTACAGGAGTATCTATTATCTGCGCATTGATATCAGGATGCAATATAAATACTGCCGATGTCGAGGCTTTTACTCGTTCTACCTTTTTGTTTTTTGCTGAATTCGCATTCTGAACTATTTCCCACCCCGGAGCTACTGATATCAGAACATCACCGGCTGTGTCGATATCAAGATTGCGTGCCGGAGGAAATGGTGAATCTGACGACTTTCCTGCATCTACAACTTGATCGATGGTTATAGCATACGTTACTCCGGTCATTCGACGCAGAAAATCTGCACTCTCTTTGCGAAACTCATTTAAATCTTGACCGCGTTGCTGTATAAGGTCGCGGTTTAAATATATTTGATTGTTGTAATATCCTGTTACCCAGTCCCCATTCCCATATAGCGACATCAAATTGACCTTTAGTAGCGATATCGCACGCTCAATTGAGAATTCTCCGCTGGGAATCTTCCATCTTTCTTCCTCTCCGATACTCGCATTTGATGCCGGGGTGCCTGCTATCCATACTAATGTCTTATCCAATCCCGGGCCTTGACTATCTATTGTTGAAAATAGTCGAGCTAAATCCCGGTCTAAACGCAAATAGGAGTCTATAAGTTCAACTCGTGTATCCGCTTGTGTAGAATACGTATATGGCTGAAGCGTGTAATTCAATTCAAGCATATCCATAGGCTCACGCTTACCCATGTTGAGAAGCTTCAGATAGTCAAGTGACAACGTCGTAACTTCTGTATTGACCGGTGCCGACGATTTGTATCTTACATATCGCTCGCTATCATTGCCAAAGAAGGTGTGATTGAATGAATATATCTTTTTATGAGATGGTAAATCACTATACGCACCCTCTGGTAGAGTAGGAGTCCACTTTATTGTATCAAGACGAACTGTTAACGGACGTAAATGATTAAGTTGTTGTATGGACGACGGTAATTCTGTATAATATGTTGTTGATGCCCATTTACCGGTATGATTTGTTATCCAACATGCGGAATTCCCGGCGTGTCCTGCCATGATTATTGATGAGATAGCATCGGGAGATATTGCATGAACCATACCTAAGCCCGATGTATCAATTCGCATTTCATCGGATAGTGTCGATACCCTTAACGCTTTGGGGGAATATGTTTCATCGGTAAAATTGCCGATTGTTGACTCATCGAGCAATACCGGTTGCGCTTTGCGGGTCGTCATATTATAGACTTCACTCGCGGTTATGCCATTCACTGCCGGTGATGCTCCGGTTACCAATATTGCTGTCGCTGCCGCATCATCTAGAGGACTCCCGAAATCTACATTCGTTAATGTTACACCATTGTCGAGTAGTTTGTTAAAGCCTCCCGGAGTGAAATGCTCGCGCAATTGATACACCTTGTCGATATCCAATCCATTGATTACTATCCCAACAACCAATCGCGGACGTCGTGGCAATGTTGTCTGCCCCGACAGCGGTAATACTGCCGTTACAGCGACTAATGCCCCTACGAGCTTTATACCAAACCTTTTATGTGATTGCGACATTTATAATTCAAATATATATAGTTGGCAGATCGAAGCATTTCACTGACCACTATTGGGATAAATAACCAATTTGTTGACTGCGTAAATAATGGTTGCCCTATCAGCCATACAAAAATTAGTGCAAAGTTAATGATTTGATAGTAAAAAACAATGTATTTACACTTTTTAAACCAAATAATTAGCGGAATTAGTAAGGATAAAGGATTAATCCACATTAAATTGATATTAGGAGATGTTGCTTCATGTTCTGATGCAAACACCAAAAATGCTAATACAACTCCTGAAATTCCTATTATTGAATAAAATATTGCATCATACCATTTCGACACTCTTCCCTTCTTTATGTCTCGCAAGGTTATTAAGATAGCAGATATAAAAATTGTGGAAATTATAATTCTTGCCGGAATACCCGACTCGGTGGGTGTCTCAAATTTTGCGTGTAATAGTGTTATTGCTTTTCCTGCCAGCGGTCGAGGTGTGCCATCAGATGATACTATGTTACTATTTGCAACCAATTTTTCTAAAAATAATGGCGCAAATGCACGCTCCCTTATAGTCGCTTCTTTATCTAAGCCCGACCCCAACGCAAAGTCGATAAACATTTGATATTTCGGAAATTCTGCGTGATATCGACGCATTTCTTCTCTAATTGTAGTTGGCTCATCATCCATTAATATCTCCAAATGTGCCCCATCGGCCGATAGCGCTTCTTCTATAATTGCCAATGGACGGGTGGCACAATTGTCGCGCAAATAATTGTAGCGATATTTCCTATTTTCAGGAAGCAGATTTATGTCAACCAATCGCTTCACCTCTTCTGCTTCTATTGCACTCAAATAAAGGAGTTGCTCTACTACGTAACGGCCCGAATGGGAATAATCTGCTAAAAAGTAGGACATTCGGGTTATTCCTATCGAATAATCCGTTTCTCCTTTGATAAAACGATATGCAAAATTTGGAGAATTGAAATCAAATATCCCCCAATTAACCACCCAATCATCTCCGTCGTCGGTTATTATTCGCAATGCGCTATGACCTTCGAGTTGGTACATCTGATTGCCCGGTCCTACGGTTAATAGTGAAACGCGTGGGGCCCCTGTCGTCGTCATTGCGACAAAGGACATAAGTAGTACCAAGAAATATCGAAAAATGGTTTTAATTTTATCGTTCATAATTCTATTCCCCTTATTTTCTGCAAATTTACGCATTTTTGTTTAATTTTGAGCACATTTTAATATACTACTATATTATAGTGTGATATTATCAAACTAATTCTATATGATTAAAGAGAACATCATTGATAATCGTTGCGCTTGGTGTGCTTCCGACCCTCAATATATTGACTACCACGACAAAGAATGGGGGCGTCTTGTATCCGATGATAACACTCTTTTCGAGTATCTTATTCTGGAAGGGGCTCAAGCCGGTCTCTCTTGGCTAACTATTTTGCATCGACGGGCTGCCTATCGATTTGCTTTTTGCAATTTCGACCCTCATGTGGTGGCACATATGACAGATGCCGACGTAGAGAGATTGATGCTTTTTGATGGTATAGTTCGCAACCGACTAAAAATTAAATCTACCATTACCAATGCCCGTCTATTTTTATCAGTAGTAAGCGAATACGGATCTTTCTTCAACTACATCAGCAGTTTCTTCCCCAATCGCCAACCTATAATTAATTCATTCCGTTCTCTATCCGAGATTCCCACTTCAACTCCGATTTCCGATGCGATTGCAAAAGATATGAAACGTCGTGGATTTAAATTCTTCGGAACAACAATTTGCTACGCATTCCTTCAAGCAACAGGATTCGTGGTCGACCACCTTATTTCATGCGCTCGCCATCCTCATAATTCATAAGTTATGTAACACCTTGTTGGAGGCAACAATTGATAAGACTATTTTTTTAAATTTATATTCGTATTTTTAAGAGTTTTTTGTAATTTTAAGGCATATTTCAAAACCATAACTCACGATTTAGATATGAAAAAAATTCTAACTTGTACTTTAATTTTATTATTGGCCACCTCTGTAGAAGTTGGAGCCCAGAGTTTGCTCAAGAAAATAGGTAAAACCGTTGAAAAAGAAGTGGTCAATGAAGTGAAAAATGAATTAAATAAAAAGGATAAAAAGTCAAATCAAAAGTCACAGCCCAAACAACAAGACAAGAGCAAGTCGAATAAGTCGACTAATACACCTACCGATCCAAGAACTATTAATGTCCCTATCTCTGAAGTATACACTAATGCGCAATTTTATAGTGAAGGAGTCACCGGGGCTCAAACAGTTATTGATGGCATAGTCTATTTTATTTTAGCAGATAGAAATCATGCTTATGCTAAAGATCCTGAAGATTCAATGAAAAAGAAACTAAGCCATGTGAAAATTTGGGGTGGTATTTGATATAATGGTGTCGTATATCCGGTTACATACGTTGCCGCAGGTGCTTTTTTACGAGAGCCGATTACATCGGTTGAACTCCCTTCTACACTCCAAGAAATACGTGAACGTGCCTTCATGCATACCCAACTAAAGTCAGTCATAATTCCCGCATCAACATGGCGTATCGGGGCATCTTCATTTGCCGCAACACCAATTGAAAGTGTGCGTATGTCAAACGGAGTGAGAAGAATCGAAGGTAGTGCTTTTGCGGGGTGTTATAAACTGTCACGAGTGATGCTCCCCGAAGCCGTTACAAGTATTGATAGAAACGTTTTTTATGATTGTACGGCACTTACAGAAGTGATATTGCCGCGAAATCTTAAGGCTATTCCAACAGAAACATTTAGAGGTTGTAAGAGTCTTACATCATTCTCAATTCCCGGAAATATTGAAACTATTGAAAGTGGTGCATTTCAGGAATCAGGACTTACTTCGATTAATATTCCGTTAGGAGTAAAGTCAATCGGGAACCATGTATTCAGTAATTGTGCTAATCTTACAAAAGTTACCATCCCGTCGTCAATCGAGGAGTTTGGAGATTTCATATTTGTATTCTGCGAGAAACTTAAAACTGTTTATGTTCATGAAAAACATAAAACACTTGAAGTTGCCAGCAAAATATTTATGGGAACCAATAATGTCCTGACAAGTGAAAACCTTGATGATAGCAAGGTCATTGTTTGGACCAATTAAACCAACAATGAAAAAATTTCTTACAATAATATCACAAGAGGATACCTAATAATGGCGTCCTCTTTCTTATGATAACCTTATTATTCTGTCGAGATATCAATAAATATTTTTGGTATCAGCTTAATGTTAATGAGGAGAAATTATCAGGGTGGAGCATTTGTGCTGCAGCATGAATTTCTACCGACGTCAATCGTTCAATCTGTTTTGCAATATCTTTAGGTGTAACTACTTCATTTCTAAATAAAACAGAACGGGCTGCCGAAAGTATAGTTTGTTCGGTCGATGCTGTGGCAATTGTTAGCTGCCCGATATATTGGCGTTTTGCTCGACGTAATGTTGATTCTGAGATTGGATAATCACTTATTCGACGCAACTCCGTTTCTATTAGTCGCTTGCATCGTTGCGTGTCTTCGGGATTACAACCAAAATATATAGCCATAACTCCGATGTCACTATACATTGCAAGCGATGATTCTACACTGTAAACAAGACCTCGACGTTCTCGTAGTGATACATTGAGACGGGAGTTCATGCCGGGACCTCCCAAAATATTATTTATCAATGCATATGTATGACGAGCCGGGGAGTAAATTGATGGAATTGGAGCCCCCATCACGGTGTGACCCTGATGATTTGAACCATTACCTCTAATCTCCTCAAAACGTTTTGTAATTATAGGGGGTTTATTATCCCGTTTGATTTCGCCTCCGCGAAGTGCCCCAAAGTTAGATTCTATACGTTTTACGATTTTACTTAAACTCTCATTTCCGATGTAAAATACAACCATGTTGGATACACGATAAAAGCGATTGAGAAACTTTCGGCACACATCCGAATTAAATGAGCCAAGTGATTCTTTGTTTCCCAATATGTTGTGTCCTAATGGCGAGCCCGCAAATAGCATATCGTCAAAGTCATCATAAACAGCTTCCGATGGTGAGTCAAGATATGAATCTATCTCCTCGGCAACTACCTCTCGCTCTTTATCCAATTCGTTGTTTGGGAATATTGAGTTGTTCACCAACTCCGAAATTAGATTAATAGCTCGCGATGCATTCCCTTGTGGAAATATCGAATATATAAATGTTTCCTCCTTTGTAGTATATGCGGTTAACTCTCCGCCAACACTTTCCATACAATTGATAATGGAATTGGCTCGACGTTTGCTTGTCCCCTTGAATATAGTATGTTCTACAAAATGTGCCAATCCATATTCCCCGGGCATTTCATCGCGTGACCCAACCTTGGTTGCTACGCCGAATATCTCTGCCACGCTATTGCGCTTGATATATACAAGACGCAGTCCGCTTGATAGCGTGACCATTGTATAGTCCGATTGATTGTCGAGTAGTTTGGCGGTCATTTATATTCTTTATATTCAGAAGGTTATGGCTATTGTTGCAGTGTTAACACACTTTGCAAGTTGCTACTTAATATTTAGTATTACTTTGTTCTCGAGAACATTGCGTTGCGCTACCTGTTGTATATATTCGGAAATTTCGTTTTCAAATCCTGCTGTATAGTCAGTTATTACTGTCCGCTAAACATGTTTTTGTGGTTGACTATACCAGTTTTGGCAACAGACAAGCCCCCTATTTAATGGGAGTCAACGGCTGTCCGCTAAAAAATCAGAACCTCGTACTAAAGAAACGTACCCTTGAATGGCTGTCCTTGCTGTTTTTAGGCTTATTATGCCTTTTGCAGCACAAAAATGGCAACTTTTACGTCCAAAGCATCGGCTGTCCGAGAAATTAGAAGTTGCTGAATACGCTAATGATTTTTAGCGGACACCAATAATAGTCAGTTTGATAAGGTTGGCAAAATATTGTTGTATAAATAACATTGGCAGCTAAATACGACCCCAATTTCGATGGGTGAGTGCAGTCCGCATCATAGAGCTGATAGTCGGGGCGATTTTGACGCACTTCTTCCCAAGCCATCCCTACAGGAGCACATCGTGCATTATTCTTATATGCCATCTCCAAATAACTTAGTTTTAAGCGCTCTTGCATCCCTTCATACGTGTACACAAGTGGATAATTCTCAATTTTGTGTTGGCACCCATATTTATGCCCCCAAGTCATGTAAAATATTGTCTTCGCTTTTGGGGAGCCAAGATGTATAAGGCTATCCAACGATGCAGCAGCACTATAGGTCTCAGAACTTACTACCTCCGTAGGCTTTGCCGGTGCGCTACTATGTTCTTGAAGTACCACATAATCCCACTTCTGTGTTGTCAAAATTTTGTGTAACTCTTTATTTTTCAGATGTCCCGACAATCGCTCGCCACCTTTTGTTACACTTGTTACCGATAGTTTCTTGTTTTTGCTCTCTGCAATTTTATATACCATTTGTGGAAGGTCGTTATAATAAGTGTAACTATTTCCGATAAACAATAATTTGAGTGAATCGGAATCCGCTTTTTGAGCCATGCTCAGAAAAGGAATTGCAAAAATTAGCGTTAAAAATAATCGTTTCATGAAGTTCAGTTAGGTTTAAAATTTATTTGGAAAGCGTTTAGCTACCAAATTGACATTGAGTTATATCAATCAGGCATTAGTCGGGTCGACCCAACGACCATCAGCTTTTATCAACGCAATAAGATGGGGCAACGCTTCTTCTTGCGGTATATTGCGCTCTACACACTCTTTTTGGCGATATAAGCTTATACGACCAACTCCGGCGCCTACATAGCCATAGTCAGCATCGGCCATTTCACCGGGGCCATTGACAATGCATCCCATTACCCCTATTTTAAGATGACGTAAATGCGACAACTCTGCTTTGATATGATTTACAGTTGTTTGCAAGTCAAACATGGTTCGACCACACCCCGGGCATGAGATGAACTCGGTGCGCGAAAAACGCAATCGCGCAGCCTGTAGAATCCCTAATGACAATGCACCAATCTCGTTGTTGTCAATAGTAGATGATTTTATCGATATGCCATCCGCAAATCCCGATAAAAGGATTGAACCCATATCGGCTGCTGCATACACCATTGTCGCCTCTGTTGAAGCCCCGGTGTAATCTATTTCCGGTATCAACGGATTCGTAATGCCGGATGCTGTTAGGGTATGCATTGCCCCTTTAAGAGCTGCTGCCGGATTTACATGGGTAGTCGTCAGTATAAGAATCTTGTCATGTGCTTTCTTTGCTTCAGCTACCAACTTTTCTGCTTCTACATCTATTGATAACTTGACAGTTAATGTTTCATCTATGGCGTCAACACCGATAGCAATTGTGGTGTTGTGCCCACCAACATTACCCACGGCAATCGACTCTCTTCTACTTGGCTCTATAGGATTAAATCCGGGAAATTCTGTCCCATATATTTCCGGTGCTGTTTTCCAATCTTTAAGCCTTTCAACGAGCATTGCTGCAACAGGAATTTCACATTCCGGTTCTTCACTGAGCGACACTCTGATTGTATCACCGATACCTTCTGCCAATAATGTACCAATACCAACTGCCGAACGTATACGACCATCTTCACCATTGCCGGCTTCCGTTACACCCAAATGTAGTGGATAATGCATATCCTCTTTATTCATCGCATCAACAAGAAGACGTACGCAGTTGACCATTACTACCGTATTCGATGCCTTTATAGATATTACTACATCATTAAAACCAAGGCGTCGTAGTATTCGTAGAAATTCCATTGCACTCTCAACAACACCGGCCGGAGTGTCTCCGTAACGGCTCATGATACGATCCGATAACGACCCATGGTTGACTCCGATTCGTAATGCCGTTGAGTGTCTTTTACAAATCTCCACCAAAGGAATCAATCGTTGTTCTATTCGTTTTATTTCCTCCAAATACTCTTCATCTGTATACTCTAAATGGCGAAATGTGCGAGCCGGGTCCACAAAATTTCCCGGATTAATTCTGACCTTCTCAACGATAGCTGCCGCGGCATCTGCTGCCGCGGGATTGAAATGTATGTCGGCGACCAATGGCGTTTCATAACCGGCAGTACGCAATTCTGCATGTATATTTGCAAGATTGTTAGCTTCTCGTACGCCTTGGGCGGTGAGCCTAACTATCTCCCCCCCGGCATTGATGATACGTTTTGATTGTGCAACTGAACCTGCGGTATCCATCGTTGAGGTTGACGTCATTGATTGCAAACGTATCGGGTGTTCACTCCCTATTTGCACTTTCCCGACTCGTGTTGTAGTCGTTTTTCGCCTTTTGTATCCAAAACTCATCGTATCGGTCATTCTTGAGCCTCTATGGCTATTGTTTGCTTAGTTTGTCTTAAATTTATATTCTATTTTCGCAAGTTCGGCATTCGCTTTTACAATCTTGTCTTTCAATCCGTTGCGATATGATTCAAAACGTGCTGCTACTTCCGAATCGGTCTGTGCTATAATCTGTGTCGCAAGAACTGCTGCATTCATTGCTGCATTTATTCCAACAGTTGCGACGGCTATACCGGGAGGCATTTGGATGATTGACAACATCGCATCTTTTCCTCCAAGAGTAGCATCTAATGGAACGCCGATAACCGGTAGCGTTGTTGATGCTGCAATTACTCCGGGCAATGCTGCAGCCATACCTGCCGCCGCTATTATTACTTTAAGCCCGCGAGATGAGGCATTTCGAGCAAATTCTTCTACCTCTGCGGGAGTGCGATGTGCCGACAATGCATTCATCTCAAATGGAATTTCCATGCTGTCGAGAAATTCGGCGGCTTTTTTCATTACGGGTAAGTCGGATGTGCTACCCATTATTATACTTACTATTGCTTTCATATCTTTAGATTTATATTGTTTTGTCAATACTCAAAGTTATCATCCACTTCGTTATTACTCTGCGCATATCATTTCTATTGCTGTCACCCAAAAGGCCCCATTGAAAAACCCGGCAGTGACCTGTCCGAGGTTGTGGTGGTTTAGTATTAATCGAGATGTCATTACAGCGCCTGCAACTAACATGATGATGACAAATAACAAAGAATTATTATGCAACGTAATATTTTTATAGTATAGGAAAAAAGTAAATGCGGCTAGCCCTCCGATTGAAGTAGCATGTCCGCTAATCTTCCATTTAAAATTAATTATCATTGTGACAACTGCGGCAATTGCAGCTGCTAACATGAATATTGATAACCATTGTGGTGAATTGATTGTCGATAGATAGATTGAGATGCCAAGATATGCCATTGTTGCTGCTGCATATACATATGGACGATCATGTCGGTCGTTGAGTGTCGCATTTTTGATAATCCCCAATTTAGATAGCAAATATATTATTATTACCGGAACCATTGCTGTTACTGCAAACGATAATAAAAGCACTTGAATTCGTGTGGAAGCCGGAGCAAATACCAGATACGTCCCCCATAATGCTATCAACATTCCATAGGTTGGCATTATGATAGGTGATGTTATAACTGAGATTATTTTAGCTATGGTTATTATAATTTTGTCGAGCATATCAATAGGTTGTTATATGGTTTTACGTAATCGAGCCACAGGTAAGCCAAGGCGTTCTCGATATTTGGCTACTGTTCGACGTGCTATATTAAATCCTCGTTCTGACAATATTGACGCAATCGTTTCGTCGGGGAGGGGAGAGCGTTTATCCTCTTCCGTTATAATAGTTTTTATCGCATCTATAATCTGATGTGAGGTGACATCATCATCAGCTTTGGGGCGTTCATTGAAGAAAAATTTCAATGGATAGATTCCCGATGGTGCCATTACATATTTAGAAGCAGTCGCGCGTGAAATTACGGAAAGGTCATAGCCGGTCAATGCTGCAACATCTTTCAATATCATAGGACGAAGTTGTGTCTCATCGCCGGTAAGGAAAAAATCACGTTGAAGCGATACAATTGCTGTCATAACGTTAAACAACGTGCTTTGCCGCATCTGAAGCGTTTTTATAAATGCCTGAGCCTCATCGCGACGTGTGCGAATAAAAGTCGCTGTGTCAGCTTTCTGGCGCGATGTCATGTTTTCTGCTGATAGGACTTCAACATTGAATGATGCAGAAATGGACAACTCCGGGATGTTATTGAGTAAACTGACACAAATATTATTGCCGGAATCTATTTCTATTTGAAGTTCAGGTACGATTTGGCGTCCGCTATATTCTATTGCACTATCATTGAGTTGATTGCCCGGCTTGGGATTTAAGTGGGATATGACCTCTATTGCTGATGTAAGTTGTTCTGTATTAATCCCGATTTGATCAATTAGCTTGTCATAATGCTTTTTGGAAAACAAGTCAAAATAGTGAGCTATGATTTCGCGCGCTATCTTAACTTCTAATGTGGTTTGTTTTCGATTAAGTTGAAGCAATAAACAATCGCGAAGGTCTACAGCTCCGACTCCTGCAGGATCAAGGGTGCGTATGATTTCAAGTGTTTTTGCAACATCCGACGGTTCTGTTTCTACTGACTCTGTAAATGTAATATCATCTGCTATTGCTTCTACCGTGCGTTTGAGATATCCATTTGAATCTAAATTGCCAACAATATAATTTGCAATAATTATCTGCTTTTCGCTCAACGACATTTCGTTTAATTGACGCATCAATTCCTCGCCAAGTGTCAACTCATCATTGACTGCTATTGGAGTGTAATACGTATCATTTACGCTATGATTTTTTGCATCAAGCATATATGATGGTATTTCATCATCATTACTATAGTCGGCCAATTGTACTTGTTCTGCTGTTTCACTGAATTCATCATTATCGCTACTGACTATGGGATTTTCTGAAATTTCAAGTGCCGGCATTTCATCGAGCGCTCTGTTTACTTCTACTTCCAATTCAGGACCGGTCATCTCCAACATACGTACAAATTGCACCTGCATCGGTGTGAGCCGTTGCAACTGTCGCAATTCCTGTTGCTGTTGTAAGGATGATTTACTATTCATTGTAACGTCAGCTTGACGGTAAAGAAAATTTTATTAGGTATATGCTATATACCTCATGAAATCTATTCTTGGCGAATGCGAATTTCGCAAAATCTTATTGCAAATTTAATCCAATCAATCCAATTACCCAAAATTGTATTGTTAACGAACAATAATTTAGGGTTCTCAAAATTTTGAAGTATATTTCATGCGGTTATTTTAATGGACGGCGACGAAATGCATCAATCATAGAGTCGGGTGTTGAATTATATATATTAACACCTACTTTTCGCGAATATTCTTCGATTATATGATATGCTTTAAAAGCAAGATAAAAACTATAAAGAATTGAATGTAATGGATATTTTAAATATTCAGTTCGAATTCTTTTCACCTCTTTGTCATCTTCCTTATAAAAATGAGGTTGATGTGAGCAAACATGATTTTCCCCATCAACGCGCAACGTTGAGGTCCATGTATGGTCTGCACCGGCAATATATATATCACGATATCCCATGCCGATGCCGGTCATTATTGCAGGAATTAGTACATTTCGAGGGCGTGGCATTCCTCGGCGTTGGTCAAATGCACACTTTTCCAACCATGCGAAACCTTCAATACCAACAGCATTATAAAATTCGATTTGTAGATTATTCGTTACTTTGAGGTTGTTCCCTTTTCGAGCCGAAAAAGGTAGAAATAGAGTCATTTCCCAATCTACATCTTGGATGTGTTTTATTAACCGAGCAACATTAACATCATCTGTGTTTGCAAAAAAATGAGGGTCGGCAAGAATATAGTATTTTGGGCGCAAAATCTTAAATTCCGGAGCGTTAGCAGCAAAATTGACGGCGATTGCATCGACATATTCTGAGGCTATATATTCCCCATGTTCGGCTATCGTAGCCGACAATGATGGACCATTTCCCAATATAAGCAACGCTTTGTCTCGTTCGTTTCGAGGGAAATGAACTTTATGGGTAGATAATAATAACTTTCCTATGCTTTTTATAGATTTGGCAAGCTTCATGCCAAACCCATCGCGAGTCGTGTCACAGACTGTTTTCGTCATAATTGTGTGTCGTTAAATATTCCACTACCGATGACGGCTTATAATCTATTTTATTTATCAATCGAGAGTTATCGAATGTCAGTGTGCGGTATCGCTCCGCAAGTATTTTCCTGTTGAAACTGAAAAGCGGGATGAAATCACAAATACGAGCAATCGTGCGAGCGCGTTTTGCTCGCAATGTATATATTCGCTTGTTGTTCATTCTTTTAGCTAATGCTTCGGCTAAATCATGGCGTGTGGGATTCTCTCCATCGGTGATATTATATGTACCTCCTATATGTCGCAATAGCGCCATGACGCGAGCAACATCTGTAGCGTGAACAATGCTCATGCGTGCTGTTTCGTCATCAATATGATGGTAATTGCCGCGATATATGCTGTTGACAAGTTGTCGCAATGGACCTTTCATGCCGGTACCAACAATATTGGGACTTCGCAGAATTGTCAGCTTTACATTTTTGGCGATACACCATTTTTTCAATAATTCTTCTGCCTCCAATTTCGTTTTGCCAACCTCGCTTATTGGCTCCGGTTCATGGTTTTCATTGATCTCAACGCCTTCTTCTACTCCATATACTTCAGTCGATGAAATAAATACGATATTATCCGGTGGATTTTTCTCGAGGCTATCAAGTAAATTTTGGGTGCAAGTTACATTTAGACCCTTAAAATCACCGTTGTAACAACTGCCCAATAGATGAAATACTGTGTCATACTTTTGCGTGGGTTCAAAAGTCTCTTTAGTGAGATTTACCTCATAGTGGTTGAATGGAGAAACTCCTGCAGTATGCAGTATAGGGGCCGGTTCGGTAGGTAATGATCGACGCAATTCGTCGATTAGGTACTTCCCTAAAAATCCTCCGGCTGCAGTAATTAATATGTCATTGCTCATGAAATACGTTTATTGAAAATGCGGTATTAACTACAAACAATAAAGAAATTCCCTTTAGTGTCTACAAATTTACGTTTTTTATAGCATAACGCAAATTTTATTATTAAATTTGTACTTTAATAAGTATGGAAAAGAAAGATGAAATAAAAGCGCCACTCGAAATTAATGTGGAAGAAGTTATTCGACAGCGTCTGCCACGTTACAATCGTTTTATCCCGCGATGCCTTATTCGTCGCCTTGAGCGTACAATCTGCCAAGATGAACTTAATAAATTGTTGCGAGACAATTTCCCCAAACGTGATGCTGAGTTTTGTCGCGGTGTCATTAATGACCTCAAAGTAAGTGTTGATTTCTTGAATATTGAGAATATACCTCCTATAGAGCATTCTCGAGTACTATTCGTTAGTAATCACCCTCTTGGTGGACTTGATGGTATCGCACTTATTGATTTTGTAGAACGACACTACGGCATTGCGCCTCAATTTATTGTTAATGATTTGTTATCGGCCATAGAACCATTATCCGATACATTTATTCCTATTAATAAACATGGAGCTCAGTCGCGCAAGGCAGTAGAAGCACTTGATAATGCTTTTGCTTCTGATGCTCCTCTTATCATGTTCCCCGCAGGATTGGTATCTCGCCGTGGCAAAAAGGGGGTAATTGCCGATTTGCAATGGCAAAAAATGTTTGTCGCAAAAGCAAAAGAGTACAAACGAGATATCATTCCCTTACATTTCTATGGGGAAAATTCATCATTTTTTTATAAATTTGCAAAATTCCGACAGAGAATAGGTATGAAATTCAATATTGAGATGATTTATCTACCTCGCGAAGTTTTTCGCTCTAAGGGCAAATCTTTTGACGTAGTAGTAGGTACACCGATTTCATATTCTTCTCTCGACGATATGCCGCCAATGCAGAAAGCTCAACAAATCAGGCAATTAATTTATTCTTTGCAAAGGCCTTAACTAATTATCCGTTAATGAAAGTAATTCTTTGAAATGCAGCAGCCTATAATAGAACAAATTGACACCTCTCTCATTGAAAACGAATTAACAGCCGACCGATATTTGCGTACTACAAACAAGGGCGGTAACGAGATATATATCGTTGATGCTTTTAATGCGCCCAACACTATGCGTGAAATTGGGCGTCTGCGTGAAATCGCGTTTCGCACAGCCGGTGGTGGTACCGGAAAAGATTGCGATATTGACTACTATGACACAATGACCCCAGCTTGTCAGCAACTAATTGTCTGGAATCCTGAGCAAAAGCAAATTATTGGTGGTTATAGATTTATTCTTGGGTCGGATATAGTTCTTGTTGATGATGTCCCTCGTATCGCTACGGCTCATATGTTTGATTTCTCTACGAAATTCTTATCTGAATATTTGCCTTCAACAATTGAACTTGGTCGTTCTTTTGTGCGACTTGAATGTCAATCAACGCGTGCGGGTGTTAATGCTATTTATGCTCTCGATAATCTATGGGATGGGCTTGGTGCGCTCACCGTTAAATATACGCAAGTTAAATATCTATTTGGTAAAGTGACAATGTATCCAAACTATTCAAAGCATTGTCGCAATCTTATACTTTATTTCTTGCACAAATATTTTTCGGATAATGACCGACTCGTATGGCCGAAAGCCCCGGCTGTTACTACTGCCGATATCCAAAATATAGAGCAAATCTTTACCGGAGAGAACTTTAAAGAGGATTATCGTATTCTCAATACAGAAGTACGCAATCAGGGATATAACATCCCTCCGTTATTCAATGCCTACATGAGTTTGTCACCTACGATGCGCATTTTTGGCACAGCGGTTAATGATGAATTTGGGGACGTTGAAGAAACCGGAATATTCTTGACAATTGAAGATATTTTTGAAGAAAAAAAACAACGCCATATTTCAACATTCAAAGGTTGAAGTATCTACTTGGACTGATTGCAATAACCCTAATTCATTTCACGATAGATGATGTTTAAGGCTTATAGTAGAAATAGTTGTCTTCTGACATCGCGATTCATTAAGTCGTTACTTATGTTGTTCATCAGCATTTGCTCCAATCAATTTGTATTGGCAGGAGAATCGATTAATTATGAATCTGAAGCCATTTTCAATGTAGGGAAGGGAGATTTTGCCCCTTATTATATAGCATCAAATAGGCATGGAATTTTAACTCAATCTTCAAATGCTTTGCTACGAATTGAAGCGAATAAATCTCTTGACCTATCGCAACGTTTTAGCTATGCATTTGGTGCGGAGGTGATTGGCGGTTATGCTGATAAAACCGAATATTCTCGTTATGACGCATCGTCAGCTTCTTTCTACAAGCATAGCGAGGCGCCGGCGTCGATATGGATTCAGCAACTTTATGGTGAGCTTAAATATCGTGGCGTATTTTTAACAGTAGGGTTGAAAGAACATCAATCAGCCTTGCTCAACTTTAATTTGTCATCGGGCGATATTGTTGAGAGTGGGAATGCACGTCCAATACCGGAAGTGCGTTTCGGTTTTGTTGATTTTCAAGATATTCCTTTTACCAATGGCTGGCTCCAAATTCAAGGTGAGATAAGCTACGGAAAATTTACCGACAACGATTGGTTGGAAAATCATTATAATTATTACGATTGGCATATTGCTCTTGGATCATATTACCATTACAAACGTTGCTATTTTCGCACTAATCCGGATAAACCTCTTTCGGTTACATTTGGAATGCAGACAGCAGGGCAATTTGGTGGTACGTCTCATGTATATGCTAACGGCATTGAAACTAAACAATATAAAGGAAGAGCATCGATAGAGGATTTTTTTAAAATGTTTTTCCCTACTCAACAATCGGGAAGTGCATTTTTTGAAGGTAATACGCTCGGGTCTTGGGATGTAGTTGCTCGTTATCGTCTAAATAATGGTGCTCAACTTAAAGCCTACGTTCAAAAGCCGTGGGAGGATGGATCCGGAATTGGGTGGATGAATGGATTTGATGGCTTGTGGGGAATCGAGTATGTTGCCAAAAATACTAATTCTATTGTCAATGGTGCAGTAGCTGAATATATAGATTTTACAAATCAATCAGGCCCTATTCATTGGTCACCTAATGATAGTCCCGGTACATCTATTACAACAAATGCCACGGGAGCTGATGCCTATTATAATAATTTTCAATACAATTCCTATATGAATTACGGAATGTCGATAGGCACTCCATTCCTCCCTTCTCCAATTTACAATAAAGATGGCTACCTCGCATTTATTGATACTCGAGTACGTGGCTTTCACTTAGGAATTACCGGAAAAATTGGAGCTGTTGATTATCGATTACTTGGGGGGTATCGTAAAGGTTGGGGTGATGGTAAAGCTCCGACGTCATCCTCTCGTCATAACACATCAATGATGGCAGAAGGAATATATTCTTTGCCAAGCCTTCCTGCATTACAAATTAAAGCACAAATAGCATTTGATAAAGGCAATATGTTTGGTGATAATTTTGGCGCAAATATATCAATTGCCTATCATGGTTCTTTTAATATTGATTTATAATGAAATATACTTCATATCTCATATGTATTATCGTAGCAATAATCGTTGGATTATTGCCAGCTTCTTGTACCCGGAATAATGGAGATATCGGAGAGTGGTTTGGCGAGTGGAAACTTTGTTCAATTGAAATTAATAATGAACTTGATAGCAATTACAACAATGATGTGCTTTGGAAATTTCAAAATAACATTATTGAAATGGTAGTTGTTAACACGGTCGGACATTCTCATTCGGAGCATTATGGCACATGGATTTCTGATGACAGCACGATTACACTTAACTTTACCCATTCTGACGACTTAAATTCGGCAGGAAACGGCAAATATTCTCCACCGCAACAAACACATCTTCCGGCGGCTATTATTGACCTTAAAATTTTGAAATTATCATCATCAGAAATAATTTTGCAATATGAGCCCTCGGCAGATAGCAACATAATATATACACTAAGGAAACGAGGTTAAACTACAATAGATTAAAGAAAAAATAAAATAATGTCAACGTTATCGCAAAAGAAAGTCCTGGTTACCGGAGCTGATGGATTTATCGGTTCTCATCTCACACAAGCATTATTAGCTCAAGGATGTAGAGTACGTGCACTTTGTATCTACAACTCCTTTAATTCATGGGGTTGGCTTGACGATGTGCGTCATCCTAATCTCGAAATTGTTACCGGAGATGTGCGTGATGCGGCCTTCTGTCGTTTGATTACTCGCGATATTGATACTGTGTTTCATTTGGCGGCTTTAATTGCGATTCCATATAGTTACATCGCTCCGCAAAGTTATGTTGATACAAACATCTCCGGTACACTTAATATATGTCAAGGAGCAATGGACAATGGGTGTCGTCGTGTTATTATAACTTCTACATCGGAAGTATATGGCACCGCGCAATACGTTCCGATTGATGAGAAGCATCCTCGGCAGCCACAATCGCCATATTCGGCAACAAAGATTGGTGCTGATGCAATAGCTTTAAGTTTTTATAATGCTTTTGAACTTCCGGTTGTGATTGCCCGACCATTTAATACATATGGGCCCCGTCAGAGTGCAAGAGCTATCATTCCAACAATTATATCTCAAATCGCTGATGGAAAACGTGAAATAATGGTTGGGGATTTGCGCCCAACTCGTGATTTCAATTTCGTAGAAGATACGTGTAACGGATTTATTGAACTCGCGAAAACTGAAGGTATCGAAGGTGAGGATTTCAATATTGCCACAGGCACTGAGATATCGATGGGCGATACTCTCAATTTGATAGCTAAATTGATGAATGCAGATGTGACATTTACTGTAGATGAAGCGCGTTTGCGACCCTCTAACTCCGAGGTGTTCCGCCTTTGTGGCGACAATACTAAAATCACCGCTGCAACATCGTGGCGCTCCAAAATCTCTATCGAAGAAGGTCTGCGTCGAACTATTGATTGGTTCACAGATAGTCGCAATCTCGCTAAATATAAAACTGACATTTACAACCGATAATTATGGTTCCACAACTTCGCCCCCTTAATGTGTTGATGCTCGGAGGAGCTAAACGTGTCAGTCTGGCTAAACACTTTATTGCCACGGCAGCTAAAATGGGGTTTGATGCACGGTTATATAGTCTTGAGTTGAGCAAGAATGTGCCAATCGCTTCGGTAGCTGAAGTGGTTATTGGTGGCAAATGGAATGACCCTGATTTGATGAGTCAACTCAGCGAGATATGTGCTGAGAAGAAGATTGATATTATACTTCCCTTTGTTGATGGTGCAGTTGAAATTGCAGCCTCATTTTGTCAAATTAATGACAATGTATGGTCCCCGGTTTCTGCGCCTGAAGTATGCCGGGCAATGTTTGATAAAAAAATGGCCGATAATGTTTTGCGTGAAAATAATATACCATTGCCTCGTGTAGTCGATACCGTTCAACCTCAATTTTTCCCTATTATAGCCAAACCTCGTACCGGCTCGGCATCAAAAGGTATTCTTGTTGTCAATGATATTGAGCAATGGCGCGACAGGAATTTGAATGTCGGAAAATATATTGTGCAAGAATATATTGCTAATCGTAGAGAGTACACTCTTGATTGTTATATCGACCGTAAAGGCAATATCTCAGCAATATCCCCTCGTTTACGTATTGAAGTGGCAGGTGGGGAAGTGGTTAGATCTTTGACCGTAGATCTACCGGCGGGAATTGAAATAGCACGTGCTGCTATTGATGTCACAGGACTGCGTGGTGCTGTGACTGTGCAGTTGATTGAGAATGTTGATACAGGGGAGCTCATGCTGATGGAAATAAATCCTCGTTTAGGTGGTGGTGTTGTATGTTCGCTATATGCCGATGCCAATATTCTGGAAATGATAATTAATGATTGGCAAGGTAGAGAGGTAAAATATAAAAAGTCGAAAGCCGGGATTGAAATGACTCGTTTTATGCAGGAAATAGTATTCGATTCCGATAATAATATTATCAGTTTAAGCTAATTAATAAGGATATGTCAATAAATTTGAACCGAACTCTTATAATAGCTGAAGCCGGTGTAAACCACAATGGTTCGTTTGATTTAGCAGTGCAGATGATTGATGTTGCGGCGCGTGCAGGAGCTGATTATGTCAAGTTCCAAACGGCTATCCCCGAAGAGGTCATTTCTTGTTATGCACCTAAAGCGGAGTATCAAAAGGAGACGACCGGTAGCGCTGAAAGTCAACTTGAGATGTGTCGTCGCATCCATTTGCCTTTAAGCGATTATGCTCGTCTTGAAAAAATTTGTAAGGAAAAAGGTATAGGATTCATGAGCACTCCTTTCGATTTACCTTCTGTTGATTGTTTGGCTCAACTTGATATGGATTATTGGAAAATACCTTCCGGAGAAATCACCAATCTTCCTTATCTGCGTAAGATCGCGTCTCCCGGACGTAAGATAATTCTTTCAACCGGAATGTCACAACTCGATGAGGTTGCTACAGCGGTTGAAATATTATGCACAGGAGGCGTTTCCCGTGATGATATTGCCTTGCTTCATTGTACTACTCAATATCCCACTCCCTACGATGCGGTCAATTTAAGAGCAATGAAGGCATTGCGAAGCCTTAATGTCGGTGCTGTCGGGTACAGTGACCATACTTTGGGTATTGAAGTGCCGGTTGCTGCTGTGGCAATGGGTGCACAAATAATTGAGAAGCATTTCACACTTGATACTACAATGGAAGGTCCCGACCATCGAGCTTCACTCGACCCGGAGGCGCTCTCTAAAATGGTTACCGCAATTCGTCATATTGAAGATGCTCTTGGGTCTTCAGTCAAAGATGTAGCAGATGCCGAACGAGGAAATATTCTGATTGCTCGTAAAAGCATTGTCGCTCGTCGCGCTATAGTTGCGGGAGAGTTGTTTACTGAAGAAAATTTAACAGTGAAGCGTCCGGCCGACGGGCTTTCTCCGATGTTGTGGGATAGTGTAATAGGCAAAACAGCATCTCATGATTTCCTCCCCGATCAACCGATAGAGTTGTAGGCAATAAGCGGCACTCTTGATAATAATTAATCGACTTTTTCATCGTTTAACATTATAAGTGGCAAAAAGGAGAACTTTTGTCACTTTTTGCCTATACAGACTCTTTATAGAGTGATGAAAATGTTGTAACTTTGCGAAAATATGAAAATTGGTAAAATAGAATTGGGCGAAAGGCCGGTGTTGCTTGCACCGATGGAGGACGTTACTGATACCTCTTTTCGTACGATATGCCGAGAACTTGGTGCTGATATGGTTTATACTGAATTTGTATCGGCTGAGGCATTGGTGCGTAATATATCTGCAACTACGCGTAAATTAGAAATAGCTTCGACCGAGCGACCTGCAGTTATTCAAATTTATGGGAGAGAGGTTGCTCCTATGGTTGAGGCTGCTCTCATTGCGCGACAGGCTAATCCTGAAATTATTGACATTAATTTTGGGTGCCCGGTAAAGAAAGTCGCAGGAAAAGGTGCTGGAGCAGGTATGCTTCGCGATATCCCCAAGATGCTTGAAATAACACGTGCTGTTGTTGATGCGATTGATATTCCGGTGACGGTGAAAACTCGCCTCGGTTGGGACCATAATTCGCGTATTATCGTCGACCTTGCTGAGCAGTTGCAAGATTGTGGAATTCAGGCGTTGACTGTTCACGGCCGTACTCGTTCGCAATTATATTCCGGCACGGCTGATTGGGATATGATTGCAGCAGTTAAGGCCAATCCAAGATTGAAAATTCCTGTGATTGGCAACGGAGATATTACGACTCCGGAATTAGCTCATCAAGCTTTCGAACGCTCAGGGGTCGATGCTATTATGATTGGACGTGCTTCTATTGGTGCTCCATGGGTGTTTCATGATGTGAAAGAATATCTTGAAAAAGGGGAGTATCAACCACTTTCGCTCGAAAGAAAATTTGAGATTATTCGCCGTCAAATCAATGAAAGTATCGCTCGTATTGACTCCTATAGAGGTATACTTCACATACGTCGACATTTGGCTGCGACTCCATTGTTTAAAGGAATTCCGAATTTCCGCGAAACTCGTATCGCCATGTTGCGCGCTGAAACACCGGAAGAATTGATGAATATTATAGACAAAACATACATATTGCTTTCTGCTAACTCAAACTCTTGAAGATGAAAAAAATATTCGCAATATTTATAGTATTGATAGCCTCAGTAACATGTGTTGGTCAGACGACGACTCAACATTATGAGCTTAAAGTCAATGATTTCACAGAACTTCGAGTTGATAATCATATCCCCGTTGATTATTATTGCAATCCCGATTCTGCCGGGTATGCGGTTTTTGATGCTGCTGATAATCAAGCCGGTTGGATTTTATTCGACAATAATGGCCGAGGAAAATTATCAATACAAACAGATACTGACTATCCGAAAGGCGAGAGTATCCCGCACATAAAGGTATATTCAACTAATCTGGAAAAAGTTGTCAATAGTGGAGATTCTTTAGTTAGAGTTTATGATTTACCATCGATGACCGGTAAATTTAAAGCTGTCTTGATTGGTAATGGACGATTATCGGTGCTCGGAGTAGAGGCGCCTAAGGTTGATGCCTCAATTCATTCCGGTAATGGGCAACTCACTATTGAGGGGCGGTGCACAGAAGCAAAACTTCATTTAGTTGGAACTGGAACAATCCTTGCCGACCGTCTTGAAGCTGTTAAAGTAAAGGCGACCATTGTAGGAACAGGACACATTGGTTGTTCCCCATCTGAAGCTCTTACTGTGATGGGCGCAGGTTCTGGATGTGTGTACTATAAACAATTTCCCCCCACGCTTAAAAGCCGAGGTGTTGGCATTAAGCATTCTCTAATGGAGTAAGTTGTGTAACATTATTCTTACGATTTTTAATTTTTAATTGCAACTATAAATCGCTTTGCAACCATCTCTTAAACATCTGACCGCACGGTCAATTAAATGGAATATTGTCGACAGGGTATCATCGCAGTTGCTCTATGCTGTGACAGGGATAATATTGGCAAGAGAATTGCCACGCGAAGCTTTCGGATTGATTGGGGCATTGACTATCTTTCAGTCATATGCGTTGATGATGGTTGATAGCGGTTTTTCGTATGCACTGATACAGCGCAAACGCCCCACGGACACCGATTATAGCTCTATATTCTGGTTTAATCTGTTGATTGCCGGAATATTATATGCGATTTTATGGTTCTGCGCACCCTTTATTGCCGATATTTTCCAAGGAGATGAACGTCTTATCCCATTAAGCCGTGTTATGTTCTTGTCGTTTATAATTAATGCAACGGCTATAGTGCAGACCAACCGCTTGACAAAGCAAATGAACTTCCGTCCAATTGCCATTACCAATGTCTTGGGGCTTATTGTCGGTGGAGTAGTGGGTGTATGGTTGGCTATGACCGGACATGGTGCTTGGGCAATTGTGTGGCAAACGATTGCATTGCAAGGTGTCAAAAGTTTGGCTTTGTGGATATATTGTCGATGGTGGCCTCAGATGTCAATGTCGTGGCAAGCTTTGCGCTCCTTTTTCAAGATTGGTGGCAATATGATGATGACGACTTTCTTGTATGTCACCTTCCAAAATATTTACTCATTTTTTATCGGCAATAAAGTTGGTATGGTGCCATTAGGCTATTATACACAAGCCGATAAATGGAGTAAACTCGGCGTGTCATCAATTACTCAAGTGCTGACCTCTTCATTTTTGCCCGCGTTGTCGGAGGTTCAAGACGATGAAGAACGTTATCGACGGGTAGTTTCAAAAATGAATCGCTTTACTGCCTACATGCTATTTCCATGCATGATATTCTTGATTGTAATTGCAACCCCCATGTTTCATGTCCTATTTGGGACTAAGTGGGACGCCTCAATAATCCTGTTCCAATTATTGTTGGTGCGTGGTATTTTCACTGTAATCAGCACGTTGTATAATAACTACATACTGTCGTTGGGTAAATCCCGTGCGATATTTTGGTTGGAAGTGTTGCGTGATTCAGCCGCTTTGATAGGTATCATTGTTGCATTGCCCTATATCTCACTATCCACCTATGATAATGCTGTCTACGGGCTGACAATATTACTATTAGGACAAGTTGCCGCTTCTGCCATAACGTGGATTGCTACACTCATAGTTACGGCTAAGATAACTAAAATTAGCGCGTGGAGCTACAGCCGCGACTTGTTGCCATATCTTTTATCATCATTAATTATCGGTGGAGCAATAAGTTTGCTT
This sequence comes from uncultured Barnesiella sp., assembly GCA_964462445.1. GTDB lineage: Bacteria > Bacteroidota > Bacteroidia > Bacteroidales > Muribaculaceae > JAGBWK01. The sequence continues at coordinate 66,630 of CAYWXG010000003.1, forward strand.
GCCTCCACATCATTGTCCGACTTGGCATTGCTAATTATTCAGGGGGTTGCCGCGTTGTCCTTTTATCTTGGAGTCAACACACTCTTTCCTTCTAAAATTCAACGCGATGTCTTCGGCTATATCACCGGTCGCCACCGCACCCTCTAATGCTTAATATCTAAGCAATATTTATATTTAAACCTTTTCCCTGAAACAGCTATATAAAATATTAAAGGGACTCATTTCTGAGCCCCTTCATTGCAGTTATATTCGTTGTTAGAGGTTGGCGGCAGCAGCGCGTCTCGCTTCTCGCGATTCGTTAAGTCGTTGTTTGATTTGTTTGTTCATTACTCCATTTACAATGAGTTTTGCAACAAACCAAACACCTAAGGTGATGAGTGCTGCTGTAAAGTTGAATATGAAGAACATTAAAATTGCTAATGTCCACAACCATGACACGAGAGTCTTGATATTTTCTTTACCTTTCACAAACTTAACTTCTTCTTGGTCGACAGGAGTTGTCATAGCTGTATTTTCTCCTAAACCGTCCATAATGAAATAGTGCTTTTCATTATTGTAAGTGTAATATACGAACCAGAACGGAGCTAATACAAATCGACCATTATGCTTTAGATTATAACTATTGCTGGCGTGGAAATCCTTAATTTCTTCACCTGATAGTTGTTGCTTTGCACTTTCTGTTGCCAATTGTGTTACGAGGCTATCTCCGTATTTATTCCAAATCAGGTCGGTGTCGGCATCCAAAGGAAGAGTTATTGGGCTTTCTTCTGCATTTAATTCCAACAATGCAGGATCGTATTCTTTTGATGCCATTGTATTGTAAGGGAATTGTGAGCTAAACGTACGGAGCTCTTCAGGTATATCTTTCCCGTCATAAGCCAAGCAGAGGAATGCAAAGTTCCCTTGAGAAGTCCCTGTTTGTGGCGCAAACTTCTTTACTTTCTTATTCTTAACTCCTCTACCATCGGATGTAGCTCTTAATTCTGTTGTTTCGTAAGCTATTTTGCATGACCAAGAAGATTGATATTGCCCTTCATAGAGGAACATCGGAAGATAAGCTTTGATTACATTGTCGGGATTAATACAACTGAATATATCTTTGGGGACATAATCACGTTCTATTAAGTTTGAAATCATTGCTTGTTCAAACTCGTTTTCTTTGGTCTTGAATACGATTATACGCTCGGGTACAGGAATTTTCTTTGCGGTGATTAGCGGGTTGAATGCCTTATTGTGGCAATATGGACATTCTACTTGTGCCGCAAATGGACTAAAAGAACTGATTACTTGTTTACAACTGGGGCAAATGACCTGTTGTAGCTCTAATGAATTTGCCATGTGATTAAGTATTTTATTTAATTGAATTAATTGAATCTACATCTTTTGATGATGGTGTTGCGATCTTGAACTGCATATTCCACACCTTTTATCTTGATTCCGAAATCTTGATAATTTCCTGTTTCTATTGCATTGCACAATGTTTCAATCGCATTTCTAAGCCGTAGTTCCGCATCTATGGCTTGCGAAAAACTTTCAATCGGACTGTTGTTCACAAGGTCGTAGCAACGGACCACTTGCTTCTTTGTATCTGCATCCGAAATATATCGCATACTGTTTTTGATTCGTTGCGCCAAATCTTTAATATATATAGACTCTTCTTTTTGCTTCTCAATAGATTGTGCCGTTGCATCATTGGCCAACGCACTCATGAATTGTAGGATGAGGAATATTGCTAATAGCACACTTTGAATTATCAAAGGCCATGTTATACTTTCCGGCGCAATGACCATACATAATACGCCAACCACCAACTCCGTAAAGAAATAGAATGTTGCTCTCAGATAGAGACTATAGGATAATACTTCCAACCCTTTTTTCGACTTGCTCAGCAGAGGAGTTATTAAGATACATAGGTATGCCACATGGATAAACCCGTAGCAGGTCCAATTTACGTCGGATTGCTGTGTACCTCCAATGAGGAAAAACAACAAATTAAACAGCACTAAAAATATTAATGCTATAATGACTTTAAAAATATTCTTTTTCATAAGTTTTGACTTTTTGTTTTTACATTCGACTCATTATCTCTGCCACTTTAGCGTCGTAGATGTCCTTGGTTATAAGTCCGGCATCAAGCATCTGCTTCATCTTGGTCAATGATTCCATTGGGTCGGGATATGCTGCTTGAGGCGCAGCTTGTTGCCCGCCAAAGCCCATTTGCTGCTGTGGCGCCTGTTGTTGCGGTTGTGCAAATGCTGCTGCCGACATTTGAGCAAATGCTAAGCCTCCGGCCATGCCCATGCCAAGACCGGCTCCGGCCCCTGCAATTCCTCCAGCTCCCGGATTGACGGCTACATCCTTTAATAATTCTTGTTGTACGGCTTTATCATAACTTCCGGTGTGAGCAGTAGCAATAAGGCGATCAAGGTATTTTTTACGCTCATCGGTTTCATCTATGGTCAAATTATGGAATGAGAAATTGACAAGTTCTAACCCATAATCAGCAAGCATTTCCTCAAATGTAGGAGTAAGTTCTTTAGCGAAATCCTTTAATTGACTTGAAATGGCATTGATTGACCTTTGCATCGAACGTGCTTCCAACGTCTTACCTACCACATCACTAATCTCTTGAGAAATTTGAGCTCTAAACAACATGCTCAAATCATTTACGGTATAAGCACTCTTATCCCCCATTAGACGCATAAATGTCTGTATGCTGGCATTGTCATCCTCTCGTATGTTGAAGCGTACGCGGAATTCTCCGGCACCCCTAATTAGGGTGGGTACGCCAATTATGCCTCCTCCTAAGAAGAAGTCCTGAATTTCTATGGCACTACTTGTTCCCCAACTTACATTTTGCTCTGATGTACATACGTGGTAAACTTGACAAGAAAAAGTGCTTACTCCTCCGGTAAGCATATTGCGTATGCGGCTAAGCACCGGATAATTCTCAGTTTTGACTGAGTGACGACCGGATGGTAACGTGCCGTAAAATTCGCCGTTTTTTATAAATATGACTTGTTCGTTTGGGGCAACGGTTATAACGGAATTAGTATTGAAATCAACCCGAGGATCAAGATATATCAACGTGTTGGTATCTGACTCTCGCTGGATTGATTCCATCACATTTTTGCTCCCGCCGGCAAAATTTGCTTCATTGCTGTTTTTATGAAATAGACCCATGGATTATAGATTTTAATTTGCAATTAATGTAACTTTTTGGTTTTAAGTTTAATAGGTAATGCCTAATATTAATTCTTATAAATTATCTCTTTGTAAGAGATGTTTGTTTTTGCAAATTTATAGAAATAATGCAATAAATGCAATATTTTACATAAAAATTTTGCGAGCCATTTTTTCTAACGATTTTAAAGTAACATTTGTTGAGCAAAAACGCTGCAATTCAGAAGCTATCACCTTAAACCACAGATAGTTATAACATGCGCAACATCTCTTACAAAGAGATGTTTGTTTTTTATTGTGTTTATAAAGCCTTTATCTATTTGAATCTCAATGGCTTTTTATTGTTCCCTATTTCATTTGTGCTTAAAATTTCGTAACCTTTTTTTTCTGACAGCATATCCGATTGTGCGTTATAGAGTAGTATTATATCCCCTCTCTTGTTTATTGTCAATCGATTATGAACAAAACAATTTTGTTCAAGAATACAATTGTATGTAATAACGGCTCAGTAGTTTTTTTAGTGTTGATACGCAAATAGTTTAGCGAATTTTTTTAGAAATTCTCGGCTTGCCTATGTAGAGAGGTCGTTGAGATCTCACAGCGTCAGGAGGACGTGTCGCGAAGCGAAAGCGACCTTTTGCTCGACGAGGCTTGACCGAGTCAACCTTCAGCTCAACGAGGCTCGTCCGAGTTAATAACCGCATGGTTGAGCTCTACGAAACCTCCGGAAAGGGAAACACCCCGGTCCATGGAATGAGGCTTCCCTAATGGACTGAGGGGCTTTCGCCCCTCATAGTCTCCTCACAACCATTCTTATCTGCCACCCGAAGGCTGGAAAGCCTTCGCTCCATTACTTAGCCAATAACGTTTCACTGTGCCAGCCAAATGGACCGAGGGGCTTTTGCCCCTCACATCGTGCAAAGCACGATTCCCACACCTTTTTGCTACTGTGCCGAATTTAATCTTAATCTTTCATCTAATTTCCAGGAGAGTATTGATGTTGCAGTATAGCCTGTAATTGCATAAAAAAGCAGTGGGCGGGAAACTGATGTTTCACCGCCCACTGGCATATTTTATAGTGACCGTTGGTCGTATTTTAAATGTGACTTTGGGTCACCTTTTTAATCGTTTGTTACGATTGTTTAATTATTAAGCAAGGAATCCGAGGAGTACACCGGCTGCTACTGCTGAACCGATAACACCTGCTACATTCGGGCCCATTGCGTGCATCAACAAGTAGTTGCTCGGATCGTATTGCAATCCCAAGTTGTTAGAGATACGAGCCGACATCGGTACTGCAGATACGCCTGCATTTCCGATAAGTGGGTTGATTTTCTTCGATTTGGGCAATACGAGGTTGAAGAGCTTAACAAAGGCTACACCTGATGCAGAGGCGATGATGAATGCCATAAAGCCGAGTGCAAAGATAAAGATTGTTTCTTTGGTAAGGAATGTTGTTGCTTGAGTTGAAGCACCAACAGTCATACCGAGCAAGATTGTTACTATGTCGGTCAAAGCATTTGAAGCAGTCTTCGCAAGGCGAGTAGTTACGCCACATTCGCGGAGCAGGTTACCGAAGAAGAGCATACCCAACAATGGGAGTGCTGACGGTACCACGAAGCAAGTGAGAAGCATTCCGACTATTGGGAAGATGATTTTCTCGTTTTGAGATACGGCACGTGCCGGTTTCATCTTGATAAGACGCTCTTTGCGTGTGGTCAAAAGCTTCATGATAGGCGGCTGTATCACGGGTACGAGTGCCATATAAGAGTAGGCCGATACCGCAATTGCGCCCATGAGGTTGGGTGCAAGTTTTGATGATAAGAAGATCGCGGTTGGACCATCGGCACCACCAATGATTGCGATTGCACCGGCTTGGTCGGGCATAAAGCCGAGAGCACAAGCTACCATATAAGCACCAAAGATACCGAACTGTGCCGCTGCTCCTACGAGCATAAGTTTCGGATTGGCGATAAGTGCTGAGAAGTCGGTCATAGCTCCGATACCGAGGAAAATTAGCGGAGGATACCATCCGGCACTTACACCATTGTAGAGAATGTTGAGCACAGAGCCTTGCTCATAGATACCAATTTCAAGACCGGCAGCGGTGTTAAACGGAATGTTACCGATTAGGATACCGAAACCGATTGGAACAAGGAGCATTGGCTCGAAATTCTTCTTTATCGCAAGATACATGAAGAATATACCGACCGCAAGCATGACAAAGTGTTGCCATGTTGCGTTAGCAAAACCTGTCAGTTCCCAGAATTCTGTCAAGTTGCTAATAAGGAAATCACTTAATGATGATTCTGCTGCCATTGTGATGTAGTTTAGTCAAAAGTGATTATTCTACTTATTCAAGGGTGATAAGTACAGTCCCTTCGAGTACTGAATCACCGGGGTTAACGTTGATTGACGCAACCTTTCCATCGCGACCGGCATGGATTGAGTTTTCCATCTTCATAGCCTCAAGAATGAGAATAGTATCGGCTGCTTTTACTACATCGCCAACTTTTACAGGTATTTGTATTACTACACCGGGTAGTGGGGCCTTAACAGGACTTGCTCCTGATGCTACGACGGGCTTAGTAATAATTTTTTCGCCTGAGGTGGTGCGAGGTGCTGCTGATGGACGAATTGATTTAACTACTACAGGCGCACTCTTTTGCTCGAATTCAACCTTGTAGGGTATACCATTAACTTCAACTTGAGCAATGCCGTTTTCTATGTCACCGACACTCACGTTGTAGTTGTTTCCGTTGATTTTATAATTGTAATTTTTCATTGTTGTAATAATGTGAGATGATTAGCGTTTGGGAAGTTCACGCATTGAATAAATTTTAGAACTCCAGGGAGAGTAGGCTTTCTTTACTTTATTAATAGTAAGAATTGTCTGCTCTGTATCGTGAGCATTGAGGTGCTCGTGAAGTGCCATTGTGATAGCTGCAATGGCTTCTCCTGAATCATGCTCCGGGAGATCTTTAGGTGCAACTTCTTTAGGTGCGAGACCTTGCGACTTGATTTTATTTGTACGATTTATGCGCGCTCCAAGCTTGCTTATAACTCGGAAGATAATGTACAAAATTAATAAAGCACTGAAAACTATGGCCATGGCCATTACCGTCAATGCAACACCGCTTTTGTCCAATTCGTGGAAAGTTTCAACTTTCTTGTTAGTGTCCTTGATGACATTGTTGCTTGATGGAGTGATGTATTTTTCAACTCCATCAACTATTTTGCCATTACGTACTTCCCATGCTTCGGGGGTGTTAACGCCACCTTCTCCATCGGCTTTACGGGCATATGATTCACCGGCTTTTAGTTCGGCAGGGATAACAATAGCATCTATGAGCGTTTTGCGGTCTGCATCATATACTGCGATATAGTTTTCCTCGCCGAGGGTGAATTGAAAATTGGTGTGGAATGTACCACGGGTAGGTTTATTGTCCGCCCAAAAAATGATGTGTTGGCGTTTGGGTATACGCGTATTAACATCACCGAGGGGAACAGCATAAGCTATCGAGCGATTGATAGTGTCGCCGGGAGCTACTTTTTCGGTTGTGATGTAGACGCTCGAAATTTCGAGTGGAGCATATGTGGAGTTGAAAAGCTCAACCCATGCGCTATGCTCACCGTAATCGTCAACTACAGAATTTTCGTTGCTGACCATAACCTCGTTGATACACAATCCGCCTCGGCTTTGAGCTCCGGCAGAGAGGCATCCTACCACACCGATGAGAAGCAATAAAAATGTTTTTTTCATAAAATAAGACCTTTTTACTGTCAGTGATGTGAATATTATAGAGGTATGTTTCCGTGCTTTTTAGCCGGGTTAACAACTTTCTTGGTAGCGAGTTGTTGAAGAGCACGAATTACGCGGAAACGAGTGTTGCGCGGCTCGATAACATCGTCGATATAACCATATTTTGCTGCGTTGTAGGGGTTACAGAAGAGCTTGTTGTATTCTGCTTCTTTTTCTGCGAGTACAGCTGCGGGATCTTCAGCGGCTTTAGCTTCTTTTGCGTAAAGTACTTCAACTGCACCGGCACCACCCATAACTGCGATTTCTGCTGTAGGCCATGCGTAGTTCATGTCGCCACGGAGTTGCTTACAGCTCATCACGATGTGGCTACCACCATAGCTCTTACGCAATGTTACTGTTACTTTAGGCACTGTAGCTTCGCCATAAGCATAAAGAAGTTTTGCTCCATGGAGAATAACACCGTTGTATTCTTGACCGGTACCGGGGAGGAAGCCGGGAACGTCAACGAGAGTAACCAAAGGAATATTGAATGCGTCGCAGAAACGTACGAAGCGAGCTCCCTTGCGTGAAGCGTTAGAGTCGAGCACGCCGGCGAGATATTTGGGTTGGTTGGCTACGATACCTACTGATTGTCCATTGAAGCGAGCGAAGCCTACGATGATGTTCTTAGCATAGTCGCGTTGTACTTCGAGGAATTCGCCGTTGTCAACGATAGCACCGATTACCTCATACATGTCGTAAGGACGGTTTGCAGAATCGGGAATAATATCATTTAGTGAATCTTCCAAACGGTCGATGGGATCGTTACATTCAACCATGGGAGCCTCTTCGAGGTTGTTTTGTGGCATGAAACTGAGAAGCTGACGAGTGATTTTGAGTGCTTCTTCGCCATCTTCAGTTGCGAAATGAGCAACACCACTCTTTGCTGAGTGCACTTCAGCTCCACCGAGAGCTTCTTGAGTTACATCTTCGCCGGTTACAGTTTTTACAACCTTCGGACCGGTGAGGAACATGTAAGAGATGCCTTTTGCCATGATAGTGAAGTCGGTAAGTGCGGGAGAGTAAACGGCACCACCGGCACACGGACCGAGGATACATGAGATTTGGGGGATGACACCTGATGCGAGGATGTTGCGCTGGAAGATTTCAGCATAACCAGCCAATGCGTTGATACCTTCTTGGATACGTGCACCACCTGAGTCGTTAAGGCCGATTACGGGAGCACCCATCTTCATTGCCATATCCATGATTTTGCAAATCTTCAATGCCATGGTTTCAGAGAGTGAACCTCCGAACACGGTGAAGTCCTGTGCAAAAACATAAACGAGACGTCCGTCGATTGTACCATAACCGGTTACAACGCCGTCGCCAAGATATGATTTCTTTTCTTGACCGAAGTTTGTGCAACGATGGCGAACAAACATATCGAGTTCTTCAAAAGAACCTTCGTCGAGAAGTTGAGCGATACGTTCGCGTGCAGTGTATTTGCCGCGTTCGTGTTGTTTTTGAATTGCTTTCTCACCGCCACCGATACGTGCTTCGGCGCGCATGTCAATAAGCTCTTTTACTTTTTCGAGTTGATTACTCATATAAGTTTAAAAATTGATGATATGTAATAACTAAATTTTATTTACAAATTATTTGTTGGGGTCTTCGCAAAGCTCGATGAGCGCACCACAAGTTGATTTCGGGTGAAGGAATGCGATGTTAAGACCTTCAGCACCTTTGCGAGGAGCTTTGTCGATGAGGCGGCAACCTTTTTCTTCTGCCTCTGCCAATGCGTTGGCTACACCATCTTCCATTGCGAATGCGATATGTTGAATACCACCGCGTCCACCATTGCCGGCGATGAATTTCGAAATTGCACTATCTTCTGATGTGCCTTCGAGAAGCTCGATTTTAGTTTGCCCTACTTTGAAGAAAGCTGTGCGCACTTTTTGATCTGCTACCTCTTCGATGGCGAAGCATTTAAGACCGAGAATTTTTTCGTAGAAAGGAATTGCCTCGTCAAGCGAGGGAACGGCGATGCCGACGTGTTCAATGTGTGAAATGTTCATGATGATATGAAAATTTAAAAATTATTATTTACAAATAACATTTACCGACTAATGTGTGATGCATCACGACACTATCCGGCTAACAAACTGCAAATTTAACAAATAAATTGACATAATAATTAAAAATTATCAAAAATCGGCAAAATATGTGGTCAGAAATACTGAAACTAATTGCCAAATTTGTCGCTATCATGCAATTTTGTCAGTTACTCTGTCATCTTCTTATCCTTACATTTAATCCCATTTTAAGAGCCGAAATTGCGGTGCTGACTGACAAAAATGCTCGAATAAGCGACATTTTGGCAGAATTTCCATTGTTTTCTATCAGCGTAGCACATATTGGCATGCTTATAAACATTTTGGCATAACATTTGTTTGATATATGAGTGCAGCGCCACAACGGCGTTGGCAAGAGTAAAAATAAAATTTGATTAATAACGTAAAAAAATAATATCTCATTATGGGAAAAATAATTGGTATTGACTTAGGTACAACAAACTCATGTGTATCAGTATTGGAAGGTAACGACCCTGTCGTAATTCCTAACAGCGAAGGTCGCAACACTACTCCTTCGGTAGTAGCATTTGTTGATGGTGGTGAACGCAAAGTGGGTGACCCCGCTAAGCGTCAGGCTATCACTAACCCGAAACGTACGGTTTACTCTATTAAACGTTTCATGGGTGAATCATTCGACCAAGTAAAAAATGAAATCGAACGCGTACCCTATAAAGTAGTTCGCAGCGACAACAACACTCCGCGTGTCGACATCGACGGACGCCAATACACTCCGCAAGAAATTTCGGCAATGATTCTTCAAAAGATGAAGAAGACTGCTGAAGATTATCTCGGACAGGCTGTTACAGATGCTGTTATCACCGTACCCGCCTACTTCAACGACGCTCAGCGTAAAGCTACTAAAGAAGCCGGAGAAATCGCAGGTTTGAACGTTCAACGTATCGTTAACGAACCTACTGCAGCAGCTTTGGCCTATGGCCTCGACAAGAGCGATAAGGACCAAAAAATCGCAGTATTCGACCTCGGTGGCGGTACATTCGATATATCAATCCTCGAACTCGGCGACGGTGTGTTTGAAGTGAAATCAACCAATGGTGACACTCACCTCGGTGGTGATGACTTCGACCACGTGATTATCGACTGGCTTGCCGATGAGTTCCAGAACGAACACCACGTTGACCTCCGTCAAGACCCCATGGCTCTCCAACGCCTCAAAGAAGCTGCTGAAAAAGCTAAAATCGAGCTTTCTTCAACCACTTCTACCGAAATCAACCTACCCTACATCATGCCCGTTAACGGCATTCCTCAGCACCTTGCCAAAACACTTACTCGTGCTAAATTTGAGCAACTTGCCGACTCTCTCATCTCTCGCACACTCGTTCCCTGCCAGCAAGCTCTCAAGGATGCCGGCATGACTCCGAGCGACATCGATGAAGTGATTCTCGTGGGTGGTTCAACACGTATCCCCGCTATCCAAGCAGTAGTTGAGAAATTCTTCGGCAAAACACCCTCTAAGGGCGTTAACCCCGACGAAGTAGTAGCCGTAGGTGCTGCAATTCAAGGCGCCGTTATCTCAGGTGATGTTAAGGACGTGCTTCTTCTCGACGTTGTTCCCTTGTCAGTAGGTATCGAAACTCTTGGTGGCGTGATGACCAAGCTCATCGAAGCTAACACTACAATACCCACTCGTAAGAGCGAAGTATTCTCAACAGCTTCCGACAATCAGCCCTCAGTGGAAATCCACGTATTGCAGGGAGAGCGCCCCATGGCAAAAGATGACAAGACACTCGGCAAATTCCACCTCGATGGCATCATGCCCGCTCCCCGTGGTGTACCCCAAATCGAAGTTACATTCGAAATCGACAAGAACGGTATTCTCAACGTATCGGCTAAAGATAAAGCCACCGGCAAAGAGCAAAGCATCCGCATCGAGGCATCTTCGGGCTTGACCGACGCTGAAATCCAACGCATGAAAGATGAAGCAGCAGCCAATGCCGCAAGCGATGCTAAAGAAAAAGAACGCATCGACAAACTCAACCAAGCCGACGCTATCATCTTCCAAACTGAGAAACAACTTGCCGACCTCGGCGACAAATTGCCCGCCGACAAGAAATCAGCTATCGAAACAGCTGTTGCTCAGCTCAAAGAAGCACACAAAGCTCAGGACCTCGACGCTATCGATGCTGCTATCAAGAATATCGAAGCACAATTCCAAGCAGCACAGCAAGATATCCTCAACGCACAGGCGCAAGCACAAGGTGGAGCTAATCCCGGTGCCAACCCCGGAGCAAACCCCGGCGCAGGCAACAACGGTGCTGACGACGTGACCGACGTTGATTTCGAGGAAGTGAAATAATAGCAACAGAAAATCGTTCCGCCAACTTTGCTCAGTCCACGAGGAAATCCCTCTGTACCACTGTCGAGGACTATCGGAACACCACGCAGAAAATAATCCTATCAACTGCGAAATAAATAGAGTAGGGCGCGACTGGAATTGGTCGCGCCCTACTCATTTATTATACCCTCGAGTAATCGACTCAATTATTCGAGTTCACGTCAATCATTGATAACCCACTCGCCACTTTTGGCACTACCTCGTCGCATTATTTTACCTTTTACTTTGAGCGAGGCAAACAAACGTTCAACTTGTCGTTGCGACAGAGATAGTATTTCAGAAACCTTCCTAATAGTTAGTTGCTTGTTCTCGGTGATAAGATTTAGGATTTTCCGTTCATTGTCATTCAAATCATCATTTACCCCGACATTTCAATTCATTGAAGGTATCGTAAAAGATAGTTATTTCAATAATTTGGTCATCTTGTCAATGCAACGCTTCTTTTGTTCAAGGTTTGGGTGAACATATAAGTTTAGGGTTGTGCTTATATTAGCGTGTCCCAAAATCACGCTCACCGTTTTATAATCGCATTGGCTTTCAATGCAGCGAGTAGCGAAACTATGTCGCAAACCATGAAATTTCAAGAGAGGAATTTTGAGGTTTTGTAAAA
>CAYWXG010000004.1:0-77413 GCA_964462445.1 uncultured Barnesiella sp.
ATCGCTAATCACCAAATTTTCAACTAATTATATTTCATCGAACTCACGTTATTTACCTTGAAGGTTTTGCCTCTCCGGATAAAATTAAGTCGATGTTGAAATAAGCATCCTCTTCCCTTTTTAGACAATCAGAAACATTACTAATAATTATAATATGAAAACAAAACTTACCGCAATCTTAGCAATTGTGTATATCGCATCGGTTATGTTTTCGGCTCGGGCTGAAATACTACCTGCCGACACCCTCGCTGTTGTTAAAGATGCACACAGCGTGTTGGTGACACGCTCGGCTAATATGAATACTATCACTATCATGGGGCAGGGCGATGATGATGCATTCTATTATTCCTACACTTCGCAACGTGTTGACACTGAGGTAGAAGCTCCTAAAGGTGATGACGAATGGGGACTCTCTTTGCCATTCCTTCGAGAAGTTGAACGCAAAAAAAGTGAAGTTGTTTGGCTCGGGAACACACAGATTGGTATATGTATGCCAATCGATGCACCAGCCGGTTTTGACCCTTCTATCGACCTTGGTATCGGTAAGATAGTCGGAATTAAGTATACCCCTTGGAATAAAGGACCTTTCTTTTCTTTCGGTGTGGGTGTCTTTGCTCAGAAGTTCACCCTTCACAACAAATCGATGTTTGACAACGTAGGGAAGTCGTTGGTGGTTATCGGGTTGCCTGAAGGTGCTCGCGACTCTCATGTACGTCTTTATAATTTTGGATTTCAAATGCCATTTACAATAACACAAAATTTGTATCGTGGTTTCAGTTTGTCGGCTGGTGTAGTGATGAAATTCAACACCTACACAACTGCCTCAAATAAGTATTCAATCGACAACCGAACCTATGACACATCGTTCAAAGGGCTTCAGCAACGCATATTGACATACGACATATATGGTGGCCTTGGGTGGGATAATTTCAGTTTATATTGTCGCTATTCGCCGTTAGCCCTATTCAGTAGTGGCAATGGTCCGCAGTTTGAGGTCGTTTCATTTGGTTTAAATCTTGGTTTCTAATAAGTGGATTATGAAAAAATTCATATTAACATTATCGCTTGCCGTCGTAGCTACAACCGCAGCTACAGCTAATGAGATTAATAATAATGTTGAACCGGTTGATACTATGTTGAGCGTTAAAAACGTCAACCATGTGGTGATAACCGAAAGCCCGGAAGGTATTCGGGTAGCTGTTAAAGGATTGGATAGTGACTACCAATTTCAAAATAGCTACGTTATTCCCTACGAAGCCAACGCTGTTATTAAGTCGCAACAAGAATTCACTATGCCGTTTTCGCTCATAACCGAACGTGCTGACAATCTTATTGGCATGTTGGGTGGCTTCCACTTCGGGTTTACAGGAGCAGTCGGGGCTCCGGATTTTATGGACACTCAAATGGGTAAATCCTTTGAGATAGGACTCGATGACTTAATCTTTTATAGATATAAATTTGGCATGGCTAAGCGCAACAGTGTGCAGGTAGGAATGAGCGTTAACTGGCGCAACTATCGAATGACAGGGGAAAATCGCTTTGCAATGGCTGACGATGGCTCGGTTGTCATCACCAACTATCCTGATGCTACCAACGGCTGCTTTTCGCGCATTAAAGTATTCTCTCTCGCATTTCCCGTGTCATATGCCTATATCTCTCCGATCAAGGCTATTGGTAAATCAAATTTGGGATTTAAACTATCGGCAATATTCAACTGGAATTCTCATGCATCAATGTTGACCAAATATGAATTGGTCGATGGCACTAAGGTTAAAGAGAACTACGACCATATAGGGCATCAAAAATTCAGTATCGACATGATGCTTAGCGTGCAAGTCGCCCCCTCTGTAAATCTATATTTCAAATATACTCCCTATGATCTTTTCAAGTCGGGTAGTGGCTCTCCTGAATTTCAAACTATCTCCACCGGCATAGCAATCGGGTGTTTTTAAACCACGATAATATAATAAAACTCAGCCACTTAGTCTCATCTAAATGGCTGAGTTTTTTTGTGGTAGATATCGGCACAGTAGCAAAAAGGGCGGGAATCGTGCGAAGCACGGGAAAGCGAAGCGATAGGAACCTTTAGCTCAACGAGGCTTGACCCAGTTAATAACCGCGTGGTTGAGGGCTTTAGCCCGAAACCTCCTGATAAGAGAGAAAATCCCACGCTCAGCGTCTTCTCTCTACATAAGCTACACCGAAAGTTTCTAATTTTAAGAATCGCTAAACGTCTACTTATCCACACTACATAAATACTGATCCTATATCTTGGGAGTGTTGTGATGAGTCGCATTATCTGTATTTTGAAATTTCATCAGCAACTATTATAAAAAATAGAGAGGGGGAACCGATTGGCTCCCCCTCAACACTATCTGATTTAAGAAATTGATTAGTCGATAGGTTCGTCAGCTTCGTAACCACCCATTTCGCGGATAGCGTTTTTGAGCATTACATACTGTTGGAAGAGGTGGTTAACGGGTACCTCGTTCTTAGTGTAGTCGTGCATCGGGCTCTTGAGGAAGAAGCTGAGGAAGCGCTGTGTACCGTAACGTCCGGCGCGAGCAGCAAGGTCGCTCAACAATACGAGGTCGAGGCAGAGGGGTGCAGCGAGGATAGAGTCGCGACAGAGGAAGTTAATCTTAATCTGCATGGGGTAGCCCATCCAACCGAAGATATCGATGTTGTCCCAACCTTCTTTGTCGTCGTTGCGCGGGGGATAGTAGTTGATACGTACTTTGTGGTAGTAACCATCGTGGTCGTTACCGCAACCGCCACAGTTTTGACCGTAGAGATCGGGTTGATCTTCAGCAACGAGGATTGATTCCAAAGTAGAAAGTTTAGAAACTTCTTTTGTGCGGAAGTTTGCGGGTTCGTCGAGAACGAGACCGTCGCGGTTTCCGAGGATGTTAGTTGAGAACCAACCGTTAAGACCGAGGCAACGAGTACCGATGATGGGAGCGAAACCTGATTTAACGAGAGTTTGACCTGTTTTGAAGTCTTTACCTGCGATAGGCATTTTAGTTTTTTCAGCGAGTTCCCACATTGCAGGGATGTCAACTGTAGTGTTGGGAGCACCCATGATGAAGGGAGCACCTTCAGTAAGAGCTGCGTAAGCATAGCACATAGAGGGTGCGATATTTTCGCAGTCGTTAGCTTTCATTGCAGCTTCGAGGTCAGCGAGAGTGTAGTGTACTTTTTCGTTGATGGGTACATAAACTTCAGTAGAAGCAGCCCAAAGTACTACAACACGATTAACACCGGTTTTAGCTTTGAAATCGCGGATGTCTTGACGGAGTTGCTCTGTCATGTCCCAACGATCCTTGCAAGTTTTTACGTTTTCACCGTTAAGACGTTTTGCGTAGTTGTGGTCGAAAGCAGCCTTCATGGGCACGATAGCTTCGAGCTCGTCTTTTACGGGGTTGATATCTTTTTCTTTGAGAACTTCACAGCGGATAGCTGATTCGTATGCGTTGTCGGGATATACGTCCCATGCACCGAATACGATGTCATCGAGTGATGCCATAGATACGATTTGGTCGTATTTAAGGTATTTTTTATCAGCACCTTTACCAACACGCATTTTGTCGTATTGAGTCATTGAACCTACAGGCTTGGTGAGACCTTTGCGAGCCATCAATACACCTGTCATGAATGTTGAACTAACGGCACCAAGGCCGACAACTAAAACGCCGAGTTTGCCTTCGGCTTTTTGTACATTACTCATTTTGCTATTAAAGTTTAATTGTTATTCAAATTTAAAGTTGCAATGCGGTTTTTGCAAACAAAACTTTGCAAAAATAAGGATAGTTTTTTAAGTGTGAAATTTTTCAGTGTAAAAAATAATCATGAAATTGTTAAAATGGCATAAAATATAGCAAATATAGTAAAAATAGGTTAAAAACAGTCATTTTGGCACTTAAAATGTAATGTAATGTTAATTAAGCTATGCGGGGTAATACCGTGTTTTTTGCAAAAAATACGCTTGAGTGTGCAAAAAAATTGTAGCGATTAATCGATTTGTTGAAGTTTGAGATGGGGAAAACGCAAGCCAACATAGTGCGCTACAATTTGCGCTATTGCATCGGTCGACAGTCGGGAAGTGTCAAAGCACAAATCATATGACGAGGCATCGCCCCAGCGTTTGTCGGTGTAGAAGTTATAGTAGTTGGCGCGAAGACGATTGGTGCGTTGGCGCAGTTTCTCTGCCTTTTGTCGAGATGTGATTCCGGTGCGTGACATGATGCGTTCAAGGCAACTTTCTATCGGCGCATGGACGAATATATTGACTGTAAGTGGGTGGTTGCGTAGCACATAGTTGGCGGCACGTCCTACGATGACACATGCTTCACTCGTGGCCAACCGTTGAATGACATCGGACTGTACTTGTTGAATAGAGTTGCCGGAAATTGAAGATGCATTTTGATACCATGAGATATTTCCTCCACCCAATGAGAATGATATGTCGGGGGTGGAGATGAAGCTTTGCAGATGCTCGTCGTTGTTCTCTACGATTTGTTGGTCGATACCTGCCTGCTCGGCGGCTTGGCGTAGCAACTCTTTATCATAGTATTTAATACCGAGTAGGTCGGCTATCTTTTTGCCGAGTTCTCGTCCGCCGCTTCCAAATTGTCGACCTATGGTGATTACTAATTTGTAGTCGTCGGTTGGGATTGTGTTAATGTTGTCCTTACTCATAGAGTTGTATTGTTTTGCCGTTCATGGTTGAATTTGCCACTTGGATACTTCGGTTTATGGCGGTTGATGCTACGAAAATAGTTAAAAAACGGGAAGTATACCAATTTTTATGTGATTTTTTTGCTCGTTGTAATGCTTATAATTTCTTTAGATGAAAATAGAACAGGGAGCGTATCTTTGCAATACCACTCCCTGTTTTACCTATTTTATACACCTAAATTTAGGTGCGCGCTTTTATGTGCTTTATTTGTCTTTGCGTTTTGATAGTTGGCGTTCGAGAGCATCCATTGCGCTATCTACGGCTTCCTCAAAAGTGTCGGCTGTTTTGCTTGCTACTATATCTGGTTGTTGTGGCTCTGCAATTTTGATGATTACCTCCTTGTTCATTGCTGATTCCGGTTTTACTACCTTGAGGGTTACGTCGACTGTTGCAATTGCGTCGTTACGGCGTGCCAATTTTTCTACTTTTTTGTTGATAAAAGCGGTCAAACGATCTGCGATGTCGAAATGGATGGCTTGAATACGTACTTCCATATTATCCTCCTTTTTTTTGTGCGCGTGGATGCGCAAGTTGATAATTTTGTTTTAATTCACGGTATGATATATGTGTATATATCTGAGTTGTCGAGAGTGATGTGTGCCCCAAAAGTTGCTGCACTGCATTTATATTTGCTCCATTGTTGAGCATGTCTGTTGCAAATGTGTGACGCAGCACGTGGGGAGAACGTTTTGTGGCATGAACTCCGGCATCGTCGAGAGTTTTCGATACCACATTATTAATAAGTTTGGGATAGAGTGACTCACCGTTGGGACGCGTCAATAGATTGGGGGATGCTGAGATGCCCGCTTCTTGACGTAGTACTCGGTATTGCTCTATCATTGTTTTCAACTCTGCTCCAAAGGGAATGATTCTTTCTTTATTACGTTTACCAAGCACTTTTAGTTCACATCGCGAAGTGTCGATATTGCGGTCGAGAAGCCCTATAAGCTCGGCGCGACGAATACCGGTGCTATATAGTAGCATAATAATCAACCGGTCGCGACATGCGATAAGGTCATTGGTGTCATATCCGCTATTGAGAAGCTGATTGATTTCCTCGGTACGGATAAACGTTGGCAGAATTGAGGTGGGGCGAGCGATTGTGACATCAACGGCAGGATTGCGGTCTATTTCGCCTATTAGCATCATGTATTTGAATAGCGACCGTAGAGATTGGACCTTGCGACGTAGTGTCCGACGTGATTCCCCTTCTTCTGAGCGGGATGCTATCCATGATCTGACGTCGCTGTTGCTCACAGATGCCGGGTCAAACGTCTCGATATCCGCCTTCCCACAGCAGTAGCCGGCAAATTGGTTGATGTCACGAGAATAAGCCGAAACGGTGTGTGCCGAGTAATTCAGCTCACACCGTAGATATGTTAGATAACGATCGACTATCATATTATCGTCTTATTTCTGCTCTTCCGACTGCCGTCATCGCTTTCGCAGTCTTGAAATTATTCACAATATCGAAAATTATTTTTAATTTTCCAAATAAAAAAGGGGCAATTTTTTTATTTGCCCCTTTATGCCGTTTTGTCAATTTAGTTGACTATTTGATAATCAATTTTTTATTCACGATAGCATTTTCGGTTTCTACTGCCACGATATAGTTGCCCGAAATGAGTTGTGCTACATTGATTGTTGTCTCAGTCATTCCTTCACATTCTTGTGCCAATACGCATCGACCGACAATATCGTAAAGCTTGACTGATTTAATTTCTCCTGTTGCCTCGATATTTAATACGTCGGATGTCGGGTTGGGGTAGAGACTCAATTCTACTTCTTTGTCACCGCTAATCTCTTCGATACCCGATGTATTGTCCATAAATCCGAATGGTTGGGTGCATGTTTCTCCAAATTCGTTGGTTAACAATGCTCGCACGTATTTACCTTGGTAGCCGGTATAATCAAATTCTTTGCCCACTGCCAATACTGTGCTCTTACGAGTGTCGGGAGTTGAATTCTTGATGTCGGTAGAACTTATCCAATATACGTCGGTTGCATCGGTGTCAATAGTAATAGTATGGTTCTCAGTATCAACAACGATGTCGTTGATGCGTGGAGCTTTGGCTTGTCCGCTGCCGGCATATTCGTAAGAGAAATAGTGTGTGCCATTACGCATAGCATCTTTCAATGCTTCAACCGTAAGCTCGGGCATCAACATAAAGTTGTAATTGCGGAATAGCTGACCGGTATTGTGCATGTCGTCGCATGAATATCCCCACACGGGTGTGCCCTGTGCCATGGTAATATCAAGAATTTGGTCCCATAGTATACGGTCGTTAGGACGTCGATTCCCTTGATTGTATACCTCCAAGCCTATCAAACTCTTGTAGGTAAGGAAGTTTTCGGCATGCCATTCAGGCGAGTTCTTTTCTCCGGGAGTGTATTGTTTGGATAGACTCCAATATTGTCCGGGGTGATTGATGAGTTGCATGCCACCGAGTTTTTCGGTGTAGGCATATGATTCTCTGAGTGTGGCAAATTCCATCCCTTGACGACCGGTAAAGAAGTCGTTGTGGTGATTGAACTCGCTACCTCCCACTTCGTTCCATGAATTGGTGTAGCTTTTACTCAATTCATTGCCGGGGATCGCTAACATATTCAACGATTCGGCTAAGCGATTTGATGCCATTGGGTTGAACAAATTGAATTTGTCCCAAGGATATGGATTGGCATCATGCTCTGTGAGTGCGAGAATTTTGTATCCGGCATTATAGTAATAATCCACTGTCTCATCTACTCGAAGATTGGCATCAAATGATTGTGTGGTGTGGGTGTGGAAGTTCGCTTTGTATTGGTTGATTGTTGACCAATCGATATCTGAGTAGGGGTTAACGACTACATTTTCCACATCTTCTCCGTCGAGAACCTTGATTGCTATAGTGCGATAGTCGTCCATCTCGGTTTCTCCCTTCTTCAAGCATAGTGATATGTGATAAATACCTGCTTGCAAATTGCTCATGTCCATGCTCCACTCGTCGGCGGCTACTTTTGTTAATGTTTTTGACTCATATGTGCCATAATTGTGGTTGACCTTCACGGATACTTCGGTATCGGTCAATTCGGGAATTGTTATAGTAACTTTGCTGTCTGAGCCTATATTGCAGATTGATGGAACTGCCATGAATTTTTCAACTACAACATCTGTTATGGTTTCTCCCCATTTTGTTTCTGTAATTGTTACGCTGTTGGTGAGGAAGTCATAGATGACATCTGCGGCAATGCAATCGCCACTTACATTGTACGAACCGGTGACTGCGCCCATGTCTGAACCGCTGTTCACGCTGCCATAATTGATTGTGAAGCTCTTGTCTGTATTTAAGAACTCTGCTGTCGCTTTCACGGTATAGTTGCCGGTGATACTCATTGTGATGCTTTCGTCGGCGGTAACCAATCGGAAGGCGGCTGAATTGGCGGCTACATCTTTTACTGTTTCGTCACTCAATACTGCTACTCGATGCCATGTCGTTGTGCTTTTCTTCGAACTGAAACTGATGTTGCCACTGCTCGTTTTTAGCATCTCTCCGGTGCCGTCGGCACTGCGGGTCACGTTCCAATAATATTGGGTCGTTACACTTGCAGGGATTTCTACGATTGCAACCTGTGCTTCTACTTCACTCCCTGATGAAATGAATTTCGTGGTATAATTGAATTTTGAATTTGCGTCATAGACTAAATCCTGACTATCAACTGCCGAAACTATAGAGTAGGACCTGTTGGCAAAATCAACTGTCGGGGTATCATCATCGCCACCTCCATCGCCACCTCCATCGCTGCTTTCTGTGATAGTAACATTGTTTGAATAGAAGTCGTATTCAATTACTGCCGAGGTGCAATTTGCTCCCACGCTGAGTTCTTCGGTGAGAGAACTTTGAATTGAACCGCTATTCACGCTTCCGAAGTAAATTTTGAATGTCTTGCTCGAACCGAATGTAACTGTTGCAGTTGACTTATATCCTGTAGTTGGTGTCATGATTACCTCTTGAGTATCGGTAACAACGCGGAATGCCTCAGAGTTTGCCGCAATATCCTTTATCGTTTCATCAGCAAGAACTACTACACGGAGCCATGTCGTTGTACTTTTCTTCGAACTGAATCCGATATTGCCATTTGTTGATTTCAACACATCTCCGGTGCCGTCGGCACTGCGAGCCACGTTCCAATAGTATTTTGTCTTAACGCTCGTAGGGATTTCAATCATTGCTACTTGTGCCTCTGTTGCGACTCCTTCATATACAAAATCCGGCATGTAGGTGAATACCACATTGCTGTCGTAAACGAGGTCTTGGCTGTCGATAGCTGAAAGGAATGAATAGCTCGTTGATTGTAAGGCTGTAGCTTTTCTCGCCTTTGTTGCTTCATTCGACAATGCTACCTGTGAACCTGCATCTGCCGCATCTCCGGAAAGTAAGTAGGGGAATATTGTGCGGAATGCTTTGCCCCATGCAACATCGTTGTGGCTAACTCCGGTAAACGTTGTGAAGCGTACATCTGCATTCGTGCGCGTTGCTAACGCTTCTTTTAACTCTGCAACATCGGCTTGAAAATCTGACGGCTCATTACCTCCTACCGAGAGATAGAATCGTTGGTTATTACCAGCGGTTGATGCGGTTGTTACATAGTTGACGATTTCATTCTTGTTCAGCCAGATTGTGGGTGACAACGCTGCGCATTGTCCAAATAAATCCGGGCGTTTAACTGCAGCATAGACGCTGAATAAGCCACCAAGGTCTCCTCCGACAATCGATGTATTCTCTGCGCCCGAGAGTACGCGATAATTACTCTTCACATAGGGGATAAGTGTTTCCTCTATCCCTTGAATAAAACTGTCGGCATCTCCCGTCCCGGCAAAGTCGGCATATTCAAAGGGGGTGTTTTCTGCTACGAACCCATACATCGACACGAAAATACATTCATTGGCACCGGCTACTTCGTCGGCCATGCCTGTGATGTTCCATGACACATCGCTCATATGGTCATCTCCACGGTCGCTGTCATCACCGGCATTGTCATAGCGCGCTTGCACACCGGTCATGTAGACTACAGGATAAGATTTACTGCTTGTTGCATAATCGCTCGGCAATAATATCTTCACTATACGTGTATATCCATTGACCGTTAATTTTGTTTCGATGATGTCGGGATTGTAAGTCTTTGCCCAACTGGCCACTACGTCCATCGCTCCAACTGCCGTGCGATTGTTCAACTCCTCTCCCGAAGCTCCTTTTTCTACGTAGGCCCAGTCCTGACCGCATAGATATTTGTAGCCAACGCATGCTTCTGCCTCGCTGACATCGTCAAGTGTCAATGTGAACGTATTTTCTCCGGACGACGTCATCGCTACCGCATTAGCTGCGTCCCAACCGTTAAAATCACCCGCTATAAAGCATGATTTTGTGCCGGCGGGCACTGTGACATTGAATGTGACAGCGCTACTGACTATTGCGCTTGCAATAGTCGTCAAAACTGTAAGTATTAATTTTCTCATGTTTAATGTATTTTTATGGTATTTTTTTATTTTCATGGTAATTTTAATCGCAACGAAATTAATCTATTATCTCCAATAATCCAACGATTTATATGATTTTTTTTAATGGCGTTATTATATATTTATTGCAATGCGCAACCTTGCCATTATATTGGATAATTGCTTGCAAAATTACACCCTCCACTACTCCACAATGCGCTAAATTATTACAATTCTCCTCCTCACACACGCAACTACATCGATCTTAAAGCCTCCTCGGCAATCATAAATTTAGCCTCAAATTATGAGGAATTTGGAATAGAACGCAACAATTCTCGATATCAGACTCAGTTTTTTTGTCGGAAATATTCAAAAAATCAACTTTTTTGCTCAAAAAATTTGTGTAATACAAAAAACATGCGTACCTTTGCATCGCTTTTAAGCTCAAGCGGGGTGTAGCTCAGTTGGTTAGAGTACGCGTCTGGGGGGCGTGAGGTCGCTTGTTCGAGTCAAGTCACCCCGACAATTTCTTAAAAGCGCAAAAGTCAGGACATCGTGCCTGACTTTTTTTATTACCTCCTGCCCTATGTTGAAAAGCTATCCTAAATTGCCCGTAGTGGTGTAAATATGGTATATGTCAAGATATTTCACTATTTTTGCATCGGAAATATTTTATACTATCGGACATTTTCGATATCCGACTTTTGCCACAAACGCTAACATAATTCAAAAATGAAAACAGATATCTGCTGTATCGGACATATCACTCTTGATAAAATCGTTACCCCTCGTCTGACTGCCTATTCTCCCGGTGGCACTGCTTTTTATTTTGCTCATGCAATGAGCAGTTTACATGCCGAGAATTTTCTCCTTGTAGCTTCTTTGGCTGAAAGTGAGATGAAAGCTGTTGAGGATATACGGGCATTAGGAGTTGAGGTCAATGTCGTGCCAAGCCGAAAGTCGGTGTATTTTGAAAATCGTTATGGGGAGGATCAAAACCACCGCACCCAACGAGTTTTGGCGAAGGCCGACCCATTTACTGTCGAAGGTCTTGCTGATGTGAAGGCTAAATATTTCCACCTTGGCAGTTTGCTTGCCGATGATTTTTCGCTTGATATAATTAAAGCTCTAAGCTGCAAAGGCATAGTTTCGGTTGATGCTCAAGGCTATTTACGAGAAGTGCGTGGCGAGCAAGTTCATGCTGTCGATTGGGATTGGAAAATGGAAGCGCTCAAGTATATTGATATATTGAAAGTCAATGAACATGAGGCTGAAGTGCTTACCGGCATTAGCGACCCGCGTAAAGCTGCTGAATTATTGGCTCAATGGGGAGTAAAAGAGGTAGTGCTGACTCTTGGAAGCATGGGCTCGGTGATTTTTGCTGAGGGTAATGCTTTCGAAGTGCCGGCATTTGAGCCTGAAGATGTTGTCGATGCAACAGGTTGCGGTGACACTTATATGGCTGGGTATCTTTATATGCGCAATAAAGGCGCCGACTATGTGACTGCCGGGCGTTATGCAGCCGCTATGTGTACAATAAAATTGCAAGCAAGCGGCCCATTCCGCGCCGATAAATCTGCTGTTGAATCTCTTATCGCAAAAGGGGGCAATCAAAAATAATCCAAATCAGAATAAATTTTCATAGCATAAATACAACGTAATGGGAGAATTTAAAACACAGAAAGCTACGCTTATAGATAAGCGTTATCTCATTCCTTTCATATTGATAGCATCGCTATTTTTCCTTTGGGGATTTTCACGTTCTATATTAGACGTACTCAATAAGCATTTTCAAGATGCTATGGATATGTCGAAAACAGAATCGGCATTAATCCAAGTTGCTGTCTATACGGCTTATTTCCTTATGGCATTGCCGGCAGGATTGTTCATAGTGAAAAAGGGGTATCGCAGTGGGGTGGTACTCGGGTTGCTCCTATTTGCGGTTGGTGCATTTATGTTTATCCCCGGAGAGGCTGCCGGCTCGTTTGAACTGTTCTTGGCAGCATTGTTTGTGCTTGGTTGTGGTTTGGCATTCCTTGAAACTGCCGCCAATCCTTATGTGGCAACTCTCGGCGACCCTCGCACGAGCGCAAGCCGATTGAATTTGGCTCAATCGCTCAATGGAATGGGTTGCATTTTCGGACCGCTCATTTTCGGACAAATTCTGTTTAATAACGAAGCCTCGGCAAGTGCCGATGGGGGAAGCCAGTTGGCTGTCCCTTACTCAGTGTTAGGTATTATTGTGCTTGTTGCGGCAGTTATTTTCACTCGTGTGAAATTGCCTGAAATTAAGAGTGACGAATCTGATAAAGATGAAACATCTGCATCGGGTAGAGCGGCTATTAAAAAGCTTTGGAGTCAGAAACTATTTGTATTTGGTCTTGCAGCTATTTTCTGCTATGAAATTGCAGAAATTGCTATTAACAGTTTCTTCATCAATTACGTGACCGATGATGGTACAATCAGCAATGATACAGCCTCTACAATGTTAGCTTTTGGAGGTCTTGGACTATTCTTTACCGGACGATTAATTGGTAGCCGCGTGATGAGCCGCATCCGAGCTGAAAAAGTATTGCTATTCTGCGGTTGCTGCACGGTGTTATGTACATTGATTGTAGTGTTTGCCGGAGGAGGTATGTTGGGGATTGTGGCTTTGTGTGCCTGCTATCTGTTTGAATCTATTATGTTTCCAACGATTTTTGCGTTGTCGCTCAATGGATTGGGGCGTCTCACTAAATTAGGTTCATCATTTTTGATGATGAGTCCGATAGGAGGAGCAATTGGAACATTGACAATGGGTTATGTTGCCGACACTGCCGGAATGTCGTTGTCATTCCTTGTGCCTATGGCAGGTTATGGAGTTGTTCTCCTTTTCGCGTTGTACTACGTGTCGCGCAAATCTGTGGCAAACTGATATTTGCAACTCAAGCCTTTCTTTTCAACCCGATAAGGGTGAATTTCACCAGCGGCTTGGCGATACGAATTGTCGGGCGGTAGCGCAGTGATTTCCAAAGTGCTTTCCATGCCGGGCAATACATTCTGTGGGCCAGACAGCGACTCATGCGCATATTGTACCATAGTGCGATGTAATGGCGCAATCCACAATTCTTTTTGTTGAGTTTTTCTGCTGATATATAGTGGTAAAGGTTTTCAAATTCTTTACCCAACAAATCTAATTTTTCCGGTGGACGAGGATTGCTACTCCCTCGATGGTATATAGCGGAAACATTGTTACAATAAGCAATTTCATATTTGGCGGCGAGTCGGGCCCAAGTCAATAGGTCTTCCCCCGATTTAATCCCTTCGGGAAATCCTCCTATGGCGCGTAGAGCATCGGTGCGAACCATCACCGCCGAAGTCCAAAGAGGGGGATTGGAAGTTGCTGCTATTTCAAAGTAATTCTCTATAATACCCATTTCGCCGGAAATGGTCAAGTTGCGAATCACATTGGGAAATGTGTGGCCGTCGGCTGAAATATTTTCATAATTAGTTGCAAAAACTGCGCAATGCGGATATCGTTGATATAATTCAATTAAATCGGATAGATGACCGGATTTCCACTCGTCGTCGGCATCGAGGAAGGTAATAAGTTCTCCTTTCGCCTCCGCAATACCGCGATTTCGAGCGGCTCCCACTCCCGCATTGGTTTGAGAAATTATCCGCAAGTTTTTTAACTTCTTATCGTCAACAAAAGTCTTGACAACAGCAACACCATTGTCGGTAGAGCCATCGTCAACCACGATTATTTCGCAATTCTCACAATTTTGTGCGATGATGGAAGTTAATGCACGACCAATTAGTGAGGCTTTATTGTAGAGTGGAATAATGATTGAAATCATGTGATTATAAATGGATTGTCGCAAAGTTAATGATTATCATCCGAATTGTCAAGATAAAACGAAGTCGGCGAAGCATTTTGCGCCTCGCCGACTTTATAACTAAATCTTTAATCTAAATCTTCAGATTGATTTGTGGTTGGCTCATTCCGGGAACCAAGTGCAACTCTTGTATTCGAAAGTTCCGGGAGCTGTCACGGTGTAAACTACGGTCTCAACGGTGCGTGCGCCGGTGTAGGCGGTGAAGTTGATTGTGAAAGTCACTTCCATGCCGTCAACGGGAACTGCGTCGGGATGCAATTGTGCCAATACGGCGGGCATTGTCTCGTGAACGAAACGTTGCTTGAGCAATTCTGTTGCCTCGTCGTCGCTGTATTGCTCATAGAGTTCGGGGAATTTGCTCTTGGCATTGGCTCCGCGAACGTCTACGTTGCAATAGTAGAACGATGCACCTGAATAGAATTCCGAGTTGCCGTATTTTTCATCCATGTAAGGACCGCTGTAAAGCGATGTGCCTCCCAACGGTTTGGAGATGTTCTCAAACACCCAGTTTACAGCTGCGGTGTAGTAGGTGAGTGAGGGCTCGGTGCGGCTTTCGGGAAGTGTAATGACTACCGACGGGTCATAAATCCAATAACCGTTGCGTTTTACAAACTGAGATGTGGTCTCGCCTGCGTTGACAACCCATTCTGCACCATTGTAGATGTATTGAGATGCTTGGTAAGAAGTTGCTGCACCGTCGTAGTATTTGTAAGCTACTACGATTTCATCTTCAGCTGCTGCATAAGGATGATTGTTCTTGAGATAGATGGGGAGAAGTTCAGCAGGAAGAGTTCCTGATAGGTTGCCATATTTCTGACCCATTGCAGTGTAGTCGGCAGGTTGTAGCACTTCAACACCTTCTGCAAATGCCCATGATGAACCGTCAAATACCATGATTGCATTCTTCGCTTCGATGGTAACTTCATTAACGGGCGCACGATGTGCGGGAGCTGATGCTGATGCACTTTCTACTTTTGTGATTACCACGTTGAAATATTTACCGGAAGATATTGATGCGAAGTAGCCTGAGATTTTGTAGGTCTCGCCTGAAGTGATTTGGTCGCGAATAAATTGGGGTACTTGATATCCGCTTCCTTGTGCATTAGTTGCTCCATCAACGAGGAAGTTGTAGTAGTTGCCATTGACTGAGGCTTCTCCTACAAACTGTACATATTCTGCAAGTTCGTTGGTTGAACGGGCAACTGCTTCCTCAATCATCTCACCGGTGTAAACGGTAGGTGCAGGATAAGTGTATGTGCCTGTGCCTTCGATTACGTAACTATCGGAAGTAATGGCTATTTGCAATCCTTTGCCATAACTTGAGATAGTACCGTTAAGTGTGATTTGGTTGCCGATTGCAACTGATGCTACATCGAATCCCGATGCTTGGTAGCAAAGTATCGAACCGCTGTTGTCGGTAAGGATAAATCCGCGATTGTCGATAGCGGTGATGTAACCTTTAATTTCTACATCATCTCCTTCAGCGGCAGTGCCGATTACAGATGTCGCTTCAAATGCGGGAATTTCCTCTTCAGGTTGCCCGAAAATGGGGTTCTCTTCTGCCCAGTTGTAAGTAATTACTGCATACTGTCCGGCTTCGGCATCGGGGAATTCTGCGCGAAGAATTCCACCAAGTGTACGAGCTGAGGCGGGTGTAGCAGGTGAGAATGCATTGATGTAGTTGTCATCGCTTTCCCATGCTGAGATATAGTCATCTTCCGACACGGTGATTTGCTCTACACCCTTGTTGATGTCGAGTACACTTTGTGCGCGATTTTCAGCAACATTGTAGGTCACTTTCACCGCCGAGCCATCGCTCAACGCGAAGAATGTGTTGGTGGAGTCGCGTAGGAACTTGGGGATATATTGCAACGCTTCCGCTTCCGTCGAGAATGAACCGGTAGCGCCAATCAATTTGTTCTCTTCCTCTTGACCAATACTTGCAGCGAAGTTGGTGTAGAGTGATGACGACGATATTTTAGTATAGTCGGCCGGAGTCATTGTATAGTTAAATGACTCAACCTTGGTGCCCGGTTCCGGCACTTCAAATCCGTCGAGATTATCATTCCAATCGTTCTCGTCGCAACCTGCGAGGAGCGCGAGGGCGCCGAGAGCAAGGAAACTTTTCTTTATTATTGTGTTCATATTGTTTTAGGTGTAATGTTAGAACGCTATTTTGAGTCGGAGGGTATATGTGCGGCCGAATGAGTAGAACACGCGATATGCGTTGTCCCATGTGCCTTCGCTTCCTGATGCGGTATATGCATCAACAACGTAGTAGTGGTTGAAAAGGTTGTTTACGTTACCGAAGATAGTTGCATCGAAGCCGGCCATTTTGAATTTATAGCTTGCGTTGAGGTCGAATTGATTTCCCCATGGAATTTTCCAAGGATTAGCTACATTGACTTCTTTGAACGGGATTAGGTCGTTGTCCGATACGCTATAGTCTGAGTAGTTGCGAGCTGAGAATGTCCAGTCGGCTCCAATGCGGAAGCCTTTGAACGGCTTGAAGGTAACACCGAGTGCGCCTGTGGTTTGTGCCGAACCACCCACTTTGCGACCTTTCTGGTTAAGGATTGACCATGCGTGGTCTTCGGCAAATACGCCTGTTGCCACCTTGCCAGATGTGTTGGCGAGCGGTTGTCCCAACTCGTCGTAGTAGTAACCTTTTGCGTTAGAGTCCCATGTCCAATCGCCGAGTGAGAACATTGCGTCGATATCGAGCCATTGTGTGGGGCGATATTTCATATTGACTTCAATACCCATGTGCTTGGCGTCTACACCCGACATGTTGAGGTAATAGCGAGAGCCGTCGGCCATTGTCGATGAGCGGGTTGTCGTTTTATCCAACCATTTGGTGAAGTATGCGTTGAACGTTGCTGTAAACACCGGTGAGTGGTATTCGTAACCAACTTCGATAGAACCGCATTTCTCGTTTACAGGATCGGGGTTGATAGCGTTGGATGTGGCTTGTGCCGCGAATACACCTTTTGCGAAGAAAGGAGCGCGAGTCAAATATCCTCCGTTGAAATATACGTTGTTGTGTTTGTCGATGTTGTAGTTCGCTCCACCCTTGATTGAACCGGCGAGGAAGTTGGGCTTCTCTGATGTGCCATGTTCTTCGTCGTAGTAGAAGCGGTCTACACGCCAGTAGGTCGTGTTGTTAAGTGAACCGGCGAGCACCATGGTGAGTTTATCGCTGAGTGTGGTGTATTCCAATTGAGCGAAAGCTCCTTCTTGGAGGGTGTGGCCGTCGTAATCACGGTATACTACGTCGCCTACTCCAAGTTTTTGATATTTCCAGTTGGGGTCGGCTGCAGCTGCATTGTTGGCGGGATTAACGTTCTTACGGCTTGAATCGTCCATGAAGTATTCACCATCGTAGAGGTCGGTGATTTCATTGGTGTGCGTGCCTATATAATAGCGAACGTCAATACCGGCAGTAAGGTTAAGTTTCTTCTCGATGAGTTCGTTTTTGTAGGTCGATACCAATCCGAACCATTTGTGAGAGTTTACCGATTTCGACATTACCATGTTAGAACCTGTCTCCGATGCTTCGTTCATCTCTTGGATAGCTGCGTAGTCAAATGTTCCATCATCGCGGCGGAAAAGAGTGTTGAGTTCGCCACTTGAAGAACCATACCAAGATGCGTTGCTGAGTGATTGTCCTTTATAGGTGCCGCGTCCTTGTCCCGATGTGCCGTAACCGCTGGACAATGAAACATAGACAGCTGATGACAATGATGATTTGTGGTTAATCTGCCAGATATGGTTCAATGAGATTTGAGGCTTGTGGTAAACATTCTTTTGTGAAGAGCGCACCTGACCGTCGCGGTCGTAACCGAATGTCGGGTTGTAGCGATACATGCTTTCACCTTCATCCATATAGTTCTTGACCTCTTGCCAATTTTCGATAGTCAGACCATCTTGATTTGAACGTTTGTAGTGAGTCTGAGGTGAACCGAATGCGGTGAACGACAATTGATGTGCATCGTTGATACGTTTTGACACGTTGATAAAATAGGTATAAGCGTCAAAGTTGGTGCCTTGGATGTATCCGTCACCCCATTTGCGAGTTCCCATCAATGTGACAGCCCAACCGTTGTCCAT
This sequence comes from uncultured Barnesiella sp., assembly GCA_964462445.1. Lineage (GTDB taxonomy): Bacteria > Bacteroidota > Bacteroidia > Bacteroidales > Muribaculaceae > JAGBWK01. The sequence goes on from CAYWXG010000004.1 coordinate 18,200, forward strand.
CAATCCGGTCGACACGTTGAACCCGATGTGGTTCATTCCGTCGTTGCCCATACCATAGAAAAGTGTGCCTCCTTTCTTAGCGTCGGTAGAGCGGGTAGTGATGTTGATTGTACCACCTACAGAAGGAACCGAGATGATAGAAGCACCAAGACCGCGTTGCACCTGCATCATAGATGTTACGTCGGAAAGACCTGCCCAGTTTGACCAATATACCCAGCCTCCTTCCATGTCGTTGACAGGAATACCATTGACGAGCATACCGGTGTTTTCTGATTTAAAACCGCGAATGTTGATTTTAGCGTCTCCGTAGCCACCACCATCTTTAGTGGCCCAAACGCCGGGAGTAGTTTTCAAAACTTCGGGGAATTCTTGACCGCCGAGTTTTGTTTCGATAAGGAGAGCGTCGACACTCGATGCTGCAACGGGAGTTTTTCGAGTGCGAGCGATAGATTGAGTAACTACAACGTCCTTGAGCACTTGAGATGCCACTTCAAGGGTGATGTTGCCCATAGCTTCCTTAGCAGGCACATTGGTGGTCTTGAAACCAATGTACTCAATAGTAAGCTCTTTTGTGTTATCAGGCACCTTAATTGTAAAGTTGCCATCGATATCGGTAGTGACGCCGGTAGTTGTACCGGGTACAATAACAGAAGCACCGATGAGGGGTTCCCCTTGGTCATCGATGATAGTGCCACGACACACATAGTCGGCAAATGCCGTAGAACCGGCAACCAATAATGTTGTGGCAAAGAGAGTGATTCTCTTCATACTGTGAAATTTAATCGGTTAATATTTTGGTTTAATTTTAAATTTATGTCAGGTAGATTGTCAATAAATTTATTACAAATTTACGAAACCCTTTTTAACCTTGTTTTACAAAGATATTAATAAATTGTGAAATTACATTATTAATAATAAATGAAAACTGATTAGCTCGATGAGTGGGAAAATCAAATGCGTATCGGAGGGTTGGATTTGGTGGTTTATTGTTGTGGAAAGAGGAATTTTAGTGGCAAAATGTTAAATTTTTATTAAATCCGCGATTTTTTATCAAATAAATATGTTTTATAACATAAAAACGCTTATCTTTGCATCGTGTTTTTCATGGTATTAGATTTAAGGTTAAAAGGGATTATTCGTCGCGATGACGAATAATTTTTTTTGTACCTATTCTTATCGTGCAAACACTTGATGTATTATTGTTAATTTGATAAAATCTCAATCTTCACCACAAAAATCGAAATGAAAAAATCACCATTGGCATTGTGTTTTACTCCCGGAATTTTTGAGGCGGGATGTGATGAAGCCGGGCGCGGATGTTTGGCAGGTGATGTATATGCTGCTGCGGTTATTTTGCCCGACGATTTTTCTCACCCTTTGCTCAATGACTCAAAGCAGCTGACTGAACGTCAACGCGAGTTGCTTCGCCCTATTATTGAGCGCGAGGCGGTGGCGTGGTGTGTGGGGATAGTGACGGCAGAGGAAATTGACCAAATCAACATTCTTAATGCGTCGATTCTTGCGATGCACCGAGCTCTTGATGGATTGAAAGTGCGCCCTCAAGCTATTATTGTCGATGGAAATCGCTTCAAGCCATATTATGATATCCCATTTCAGACCTTTGTCAAAGGTGATGGCCGTTTTGCCAATATAGCAGCAGCTTCAGTCCTGGCAAAGACACATCGCGATGAGGCAATGATGAGGTTGCATGAAAAGTTTCCGATGTATCATTGGGATGTAAATAAGGGATATCCCACGAAGGCTCATCGCCAAGCTATTGTGGAATTTGGAGCTTCCCCCTATCATCGACAGTCTTTTCGCCTTATTGACACGCAATTGACTCTGGATTTCTAATTTTTGAACTGATTATTTATATAGTTAACTGATATTTATATTATATTTGCATTGTATTATTCGACAGGACAAGCAGAAATTATATAAACTTTTACGCTATAAATAGAAATAATTAACAAACACGATTTATACCATGTATCAGACAGACCAACGTATCGTAATTACACTTGACGCCGGTGGCACTAATTTAGTGTTCGGAGCAATGCGCGGCAATCGTTTTATCACCAATCCGATAACTAAACCGTCGAATGCTCACGACTTAGACCTTTGTATCAAGACAATGATAGCAGGTTTTGAGGAAGTGATAGCTTCGCTCGATGAAAACCCCGTAGCAATTAGTTTTGCATTCCCCGGTCCGGCAGACTATGCCAATGGTATTATTGGTGGATATTTGCCCAATTTCCCGTCGTTCCGCGATGGAGTTGCATTGGGTGAAATATTGCGTCGTCACTTCAATATCCCGGTTTATATCAACAATGATGGCGACCTTTTTGCTCTCGGTGAAGCTATGGAAGGGTTGTTGCCCGAAGTCAATGCCAAAATTGAAGCAGTGGGAAGTAAAAAACGTTATGGCAACCTTTTAGGTTATACTTTCGGAACAGGCTTTGGTATTGGTTCGGTAATCGATGGACGCTTAAACCGTGGTAATAACTCATGTGTAGAGACATTCTGTCTTTGCGACACCTACAATCCTGAAATTATTGTTGAGGACTCGGTTGCAATTCGTGCGATAGTGCGCGTTTACAGCGAAGTTAGTGGTGATTTCGACCATGGATTTACGCCGAAAGAAATATGTGAGATAGCAGATGGCACTCGCGAGGGAAATCAAGAGGCGGCAAAAGAAGCGTTCCGCCGATTTGGAAATGCCGCCGGCGATGCAATTGCAACAGCAGTAACTATCACCGACTCGTTGGTAGTAATTGGAGGTGGATTGACAGGGGCGGCGCGCCACATTATGCCGGCTCTTCTTGAAAAAATGCGCTCTTCAATTAAGACGCTGAGCGGAGAATCGGTAAATCGTGTGCAGATGAATGTCTACAATCTTGACGACGAAAAAGAATTCAACGAATTTGCTCGTGGCAATGAGCGTCTTCTTAAGATACATGGCAGCGAAGATACAGTTGTTTATGACCCGATTAAGCGTACGGGTGTTGCAATTTCGCGTCTGGGAGCAAACGAAGCGATTTCAATTGGTGCTTACGTATTTGCATTGGCAAAAATTGATGGTAATATGTAAGAAGTTGACAAAAGTTGCATAAATACATTTCTATTCGCTGAAAATGAATAAGATATTTTCATTCCGCCCATACTTGAAAACCATAGTGTGGGGCGGAGATAAAATTAAGAAATTTAAGGGGATTGACACCGATCAAGCCAATATAGGGGAAAGCTGGGAAATCTCAGGAGTCCCCGGACATGAATCGGTAGTTGAAGGTGGAGAAGATGATGGATTGACCATTGTTGAACTTATCAACAAATATGGGGCAGACCTCATTGGTCATGACGTCTATAATCGTTTCGGCAATCAATTTCCGTTGCTTATTAAAATTATTGATGCTCGCGATAATCTATCGGTTCAGGTTCACCCCGACGATGAGTTGGCAGGTAAACGCCATAATAGTAAGGGAAAAACGGAAATGTGGTACGTAATAGATGCCGACCACGACTCTGATATTATTGCCGGATTATCAAAAGAGATAACTCCTGAGGAATATAGAGCACGTATTGCGGATAATTCAATTACGGAAGTATTGGTGTCCCATAAATCGCATGCCGGCGACGTTTTCTTCCTCCCGGCAGGGCGTATTCATGCGATTGGTGGTGGCAACCTTATTGCTGAAGTACAACAGACATCCGATATCACTTATCGTGTATATGACTACGACCGTCGCGGATTAGATGGTAAGCCCCGCCAACTTCATGTAGAAGAGGCTGTTTATGCCATAGATTACAAAGTCTATGATAACTATGTGACGGAATATGATCGGGATGCCAAAGGGGAGGTGCCGTTGGTGTGTTGTCAATATTTTGATGTGCAGAAGATTACAGTCGACGGTCAGACCTCGTTGCAACATCATAGCAGTTCGTTTGTGGTGCTGATTTGTATCTCCGGACAATGTACAATCGACATAGATAGGGAGGCTGCATGTAGCGTGTCGCGTGGTAATACTGTTCTTGTAGCGGCATCGGCTCGTTCGGTGACATTTACAGGGAATGCAGTGCTAATTGCAGCTTCAGTTCCATCTATTTAATAGTGGGAATTAAATAATATTGCGAAGCACCCACCAAGCACCGAGAAGAAAGATGTAGATAATCCATACGCGAAAGCTAAGAACTTTGCGCCCTAACTTCTCTGCCCAAGGATGTCGGATATGATTGATTATCAATGCAAAAGCAAGGTATGATAGCGCGACTATCAGGAATGGGTTATAGCGAAGTCCACCGATAAAATCACCATGAAGGAAGGCGTGAACGGCGCGTTGACCGCCACAACCGGGGCAATCAAGTCCGGTGAGAAGTTTGAACGGACATTTATAGGAAAATATGGATGTGGACGGGTCCACAAAGTATAACAGCAACATGACCGCAACAAAAATTGCGGTCATGATTGTTAATGTTTTATTCTTGCGCAGAAATGAAATCATGATAAGAGTGAGATTACCAACTTGAGTAGCTGTCGGATAGGCCTGCAATAGCAATAACAATAATATAGAGTAGCCAAATGCCGAGACTTGTGCAAATTGAGGCGATTGCCCAGTTTTTAGCTTTATTAGACGCCTCGTTGGCTTCAACATAGCGCTCGGCAAAGTAGAGAGAATCCACTTTTGCGGCATAAACTATTGAAACGACTCCGAAAGGGAGGCAACATAATATTGTTGACAATATCGCCCACACTAAGTAAGTGTCGGGTTTTGGGGTACGGCTTGATTGTTTCGCAAATTGGCATACTCCGGAACGGGAGGTGCTTGTGCTGGAATATTAGCAATTATTTCATAAAGTTCCGGCAATCTCTCTGCTTCCATCCAATTAGGCATCCCTTCACACCATACTAATGTTTTATGTGTAATTCCATAGTTTTTCAATTGATTGAAGGGTATAGGACCTATTTGTTTGCCTTGCGCAGAAACAATGTAATAAGATTTCATGATAAGTGTGTTGTTTTCGTATGAAAAATTGTGTCTGGGGTTAAATAAACATTGCAAATGTAGAAAATCTTTTAATATAATGGGATATTCCGGGTGAATTTTTTAGTTGTAACCAATAATATCGAAATAAACTTTAGCCAAACGCAACAATTGATGTAATTTTTTATACATTTGTGAAGATTTTAATGATTACTAAGAGATATAAAAGAGAAAATATATGGCGCGTATTCATAAAGACCTCACATCATTGGTAGGTAATACTCCATTAGTGGAGATTGGACGAATTTCGAAGTCTGAGAACCTGAAAGCAAAGGTACTCGTCAAGGTTGAGTTCTTTAATCCGGGCGGTAGCGTTAAGGACCGTATCGCTTTGGCAATGATAGAAGATGCGGAGAAAAAGGGGATACTTAAATCCGGGGCGACGATTATCGAGCCAACGAGCGGTAACACCGGTATCGGATTGGCATGGGTGGCTTCGGTGAAAGGTTATAAACTTGTTTTGACGATGCCTGAGACAATGAGCGTGGAGCGACAGAATTTGCTAAAGGCTCTTGGCGCGGCAATCGTGCTGACACCTGGAAGTGAGGGCATGAAAGGTGCCATAAATCGTGCAAATGAATTGAAAGAGGAAACGGAAGGGGCGGTGATACTTCAGCAATTTGATAATCCCGCCAACCCCGCTATTCATATTAAAACCACAGCCGAGGAGATATGGACCGATACCGATGGAGAAGTGGATATTTTTGTGGCTGGTGTCGGAACCGGTGGAACGGTAAGCGGCACGGCTGCGGGACTTAAAAAACACAATCCGGCAATCAAGGCTGTAGCGGTGGAACCCGAAAGTTCGCCTGTGTTGTCGGGAGGTGTCTCCGGTCCGCACAAAATTCAAGGTATCGGTGCCAACTTCGTTCCCAAGAATTTCAATGCGAGTGTTATCGACCAAATTATAACGGTCAAAGATGACGACGCGATACGCACGTCGCGCCTGCTTGCACAGAAAGAGGGTTTGTTGGTGGGAATTTCTTCGGGCGCGTCGCTATACGCTGCGTTGCAATTGGCTAAACTCCCTGAGAATGAGGGCAAGACGATTGTTGCACTTCTTCCCGACACGGGCGAGCGCTATCTTTCAACCGTGCTATATGCGTTCAAAGATTATCCATTGGACGAAACGATATTAGGATGTGCTCATAATTACGTTCTATACACTTAATGTTGTTTCATAGGAAATGAAGCATAAAAATTCATTTGTCATATTTGACAGGCAAGATATTACTCGCGCAGGGATGCGCGAGTATATCCGTTTGTCGTTTCCCGATTCCGAAATCGTCGAGGTGGAGGATAAGAAAGCGTTGTTGGACGCACTTGCCACGATTTCGGAAATGGAACTTCGATAAGCGATACAGTTGTGGTGTTGGACTATGCGTTGTCCGATTTTAAAAGTGTTGACGAACTGTTGGTGGCGGTAAAGCGATTTTCCGAAGTGCAATGGATATTGTTTTCCTACGAATTGAGCGAGCCCTTTTTCCGCAGGGTCGGAGGTGACGAAAATATAGGTATATTACTGAAAGAAAACGCTGAGGAGGAGATAATTGCGGCATTGGAAGCGGCCGTTGAGGGTCGTCGATATATATGCCGACAGATTGCCAATCTGCTTGCCGTGCGCGAACCGGCGGTTGTGGAGGCTGAGTTGACCCACACCGAAATAGAAATCTTAAAGATGATTGCACGAGGCAAGAGTGTCAAAGAGATTGCCGCCGAGCGGTTTTCAAGTACGCCCACAATAATCACTCACAAAAATAATATATTTCGCAAACTGGGGGTCAATAACGTCTATGAGGCGACAAAATATGCCATCAGAGCAGGATAGTGGAGATGATGGAATATTATATATGATGGTTGGCTGAAAAATTTCGTGCCGGATTGTATTTTTTGCAAAAATTATTTAATTTTGCTTTTAATAGTAGCGGAAGTATTTGTGGCAAATTCAAAGTCGCGGGTACCGCTCTGTTGACAACCTAACCGGGGATTTATAGTAGCCTGATTAACCCATGATTTTAGATGTTTCAATTAATAACACGTTCCGACGGTATATCTCATATATATCGACGCTTGTGATGCCCTTGTGCATCGGTTTTGCCGGTGGCGCTACGGGTTTGAGTTTCGTGAATTCATATTCCGAATTGCCGTTCGATAATCCGAAAGTGTGGGATATAGAGGCGAGTGTGGCTAATAATTGGGCGTTTTTTGGAACTGACAACGGAGTCTTGGCATTTGATGGCAATTTATGGGACCATTATCATCTCAACAACAAATCGGAGGTGAGAAGTGTTGCGTTTGACGACGTCGAAGGTCGCTTGTATGTGGGCGGTATCAATGAATTCGGTTATTTTGCTCCATCCGCGGTCGGCTCGCTTGAATATATATGCTTGAGCGACAGTGTCCCCGAACAAAAATTTGTGGGTAACGTGTGGGGAATACACATCGCCGGGAATACACTCTATGTGCAAGGCGACCACGAGATTTTAACGTATGACTTGAAAAACCCCGACAGGTCGACTATGGCGCATAGCGAAAACAAACTCAACTGCTCGGATCTGATTAATAATACATTGTATCTGGGCACTGAGACGGGTGTCCGCCGAATGGAGTCCGGAAATATTGTGGAAGTCGCGGGAATGGAAGCGCTTGCCGATTCGCGTATACGCGGCATAATGCCGGGCATGAACGGAATTATTATCACTACATCCAATTCCGGAATTTTTGTGTATAAAAACAGTTGCGTGCAGAGAATTACGTTCGCCACGGATATTGAAGGCGAAGTCTTTACCTCGGCTATCACTAAGAACAAATTGGCATTGGGTACAATCGGTAAAGGATTGTATTTGATTGATTTGGAAAAAGGAAATGTCGACATCTACAACGAAAGCAACGGATTGGCGGGGAATACAATTCTATCATTGGCATTTGACGAAAACGGGAATTTGTGGATAGGGGAAGACGGTGGCGTTGAAATGGTGATTGTAGATATGCCGTTGACCACATTAAGCAATGCCCGATTGTCGATAGGATATGGCTACACTTCGATGGTTCATAATGGCAGATTGTGGCTCGGCACCAACCGAGGTTTATACTCTTTGCCGTGGCCGTTGAAATATCCTTTGAAATTCGAGCAGATGCCCGGCATTGAGGGGCAGACGTGGAATTTGAAAAAGATTGGTGATCGACTGATGTTGTGCCACGACCACGGATTGTTTGAAATATTATCAGCCGATAGATATAAAAAAGTCAATGGTCCTACCGGCGTTTGGGATATTCAATCCAAGAAAGGAAATTCGGATAAAGTGCTCATAGGTGCATACGACGGGTTGTATATTGCCAATGTTTTGCCCGGCGGTTTTGGAAATGTTGCCCGGATAGGCGGTTTCTCAAGTTGTCCCTCGTTCGCTCAGGAAAGTGACTCCGTCGTGTGGTTAAGCGATGGCTCCGAGGGCTTTACGCGTATGTGTGTGGATTTCGCTTCCGGCGAGGTGCTATCGACGGATAAGTATGTGATGCCCGATGGTGATGCCTCGGTAGGGATTGTGGTAGAACCGGGCACCGACGATCGCCTGCTATTTTGTACTGAAACAGGCATTTACCGATTTAAACCATCATCGAAAAGATTTGTAATCGATGAATACGTGGCGCCATATCTTAAAGCCGGTCGCAAATATTTGGGGGTAAAGGAGGTGGATAATTGGGTATATATAGTTTCGGATAGCGAGTTTTTGCAAGCGAATGTCATTACACGCGAAGTGTCGTCGATGCCATTGGTCAATAATCGTATAATAGCGCGTCATTATGGTGATTTGATTAATGTGGTTGATGAGACGACAGTGATATTGCCGACAAACAAAGGTTATATTTTTGCTGAATTTGAGCCGGGAGCAAAGGCTATAGATAAGATTTCGCTAAATCCCAACAAGATAAATATGCTCTATACCACAAATTCGGGGGACTCGTTGCATTATCGTTCCAACTATCTTGACGTTCGCCCCAATATTGAACTCGATTATGCCCATAATTCGGTGAAAATTGTATATGGTAGCGCGGAGATGTCGCGCGATGGCATGGCTGCGTATCGCTACAAGCTGAATGATGAAAATTGTAGCGCGTTGACGCAGGAGACGGTTAAAGAATTTACGGCGTTAGATCCGGGGGAATATACTTTTACAGTTGAAACTACCTACAACGATGGCGGTGTCGCTACCGATGAGATAAGTTTTTCTATTCTTCCGCCCTGGTGGCTTACCAATGTGGCAAAGATAATATACTGCGTGCTTTTGCTTGGTGCCACAGTGCTGATTGTCAAGGTGGTGCAGCGTAGGGTGAAGCGCCACGAGAGAGAATTGGTGAAAGAACAGGAAGCGGAGATTTTGCGCCAAAAGATTGAGTTTCAGGAGAAAGAACGTCAGCAACAGGTGCAAATAGCAATGCTTGAGCGCGATAAGATGCAACTCGATTACAATCGCAAGTCGCAGGAGTTGACTAATCTGTTGATGAGCGAGGCGAATAAGAACGATCTGTTGCAAGAGGTTAAAGATGAATTGAGTAAGACGATGAATTCTCCCTTGCTGTCGGCCGATCAGCGCGCCATGATAGGTAAATTATATGAAAAGATAAAACTTGGAAGCCATACGGAGAAAGTGCTTGAGCGAGTGGAGGAGGAATTCAATCTGCTCCATAATAATTTTACGCAGAAATTGCGCCAAAAATTTCCGTCGCTTACCAATGCTGAAATTATACTTTGCGCCTATATAAAAATGAATCTGCCAACCAAGGAAATTGCGCCGCTTATCAATATCTCGTTGCGCGGAGTTGAGACGATGCGCTATCGAGTACGCAAGAAACTTGGTCTAAATCGCAATGATAGTTTGTCGGGATTTATCGCCAATTTTTGATTTTTTGCGTGGTGTGTACGAGGTGGATTGTGGCAATTTTGACGCAATAAGTATTTGATTTTATTACCAAAAATGAGATTTTTGTAGAGAAAAGTTTATGTGGGGTAAAAAATGTGCTGTAAAGCGTATTTTGTAAAACGTTAAAAATCAGCGGTATATATTTCGTGCGTAGTTTTGACGTATTATATTTTAAGGGTTGACGTAATATTGAAAGTATATTTAGTAATTTTTTTTTAATAGAAACTTAATTTTGCAAAATAAAGTTAAAGGTCACAAGCTATTACGGACTTACATAAATAAAGAAATAAATGAAAAAGATTTATCATTACAGTATCCTACTTCTTTCGCTTACGCTAATGTCGTGCGGCGATGATTCTAATGGCGATCCAACACCTTCTCCATCGGGTGGTGGCATGGAGATTACTGCAACTTCTTCAATCTCGCTTGAAAATGTGCCGAGTGAAGGGGCTCAATTTACATTGACGGTCACTTCTAATGGTGATTGGCGTATTTCTTCCGACAGCCAATGGATTACGCATTTTCCCTCGGGAGGTGTGAAGAACGAGGCGACTGAAGTTAAGGTGACAGTTGCTGAAAATACCGGTTTTGATTCGCGCGACGGCGCTTTGACTATTAAATCCGGCAACGTAAGCAAGGTGGTTAATATTCATCAGATTTCAACGAACCAGCTGACATTGTCGAGCAACGAGTTGATGTGTGGCTCGGCCGAATCGGAATTAAGTGTTACAGTAAATAGTAATGTCAATTGGGAGGCTGTAGTCGACGTTGATTGGTGTATAGCTGTTCCCTCCAATGGCATAGCGGGCAAAACCGAAGTTGTTGTAAAAACTTTGGTAAATGACACAAGTAAAGATCGCACGGCCAACGTCACATTTAAAGCCGGAGAATCAACGGCAGTGGCAACGGTAACTCAATATGGCGAAAATATAGTTGTCCCAGAAGGATATGCGATGGTTTGGCACGATGAATTTAATGAAGGAACGAAACTTAACAGCGATTGGACAATCGAGGTACAACCTTCGGGTTGGGTTAACAATGAACTCCAAAATTATGTAAATCGTCCGGTCGACGGCAAGAACACAGTGGAATTGAAAAATGGTTTCCTCAATATAAATTGTTTCAAAGCCTCTGACGGAAAAATTTATTCAGGCCGTGTATATGCGAAGGCAAGAAGCGGTTGGACCTACGGGTATTTCGAAGCGCGCATCAATTTGCCGTCAGGAAAAGGCACGTGGCCGGCATTTTGGATGATGCCTGTCAACTTCACAAGTTGGCCGGATGATGGAGAAATGGACATCATGGAAGAGGTTGGCGTTGTGCCTAATGAAGTTTCGTCGAGTTTGCATGCTTTAGGTCACGTTCACACTAATAATACACAGGTGACTAAAGCGCGCATGCTCCCCGGAGCGGAAGGCAGTTTCAATACCTATGCAATGGAATGGACTCCCGACAAGATTACCACATACGTAAACGGACAGCCGTTGTTGACCTATTACAATGATGGTGGTGGCGAATACAACTGGCCGTACAATGATCCATTCTATGTGATATTAAACCTCGCATGGGGTGGAAGTTGGGGTGGTATGAACGGTGTTGACGAAAGCGCACTACCTGTGACCTTGCTCGTTGACTACGTCAGAGTGTTCCAAAAGAAATAAATGCTTGCAAGAGAATAGATGAGAGAGGGGAGCTGCCATTTGGGTTAATATATAGTGCAGCTCACTCCCAATCTCAACTTTAAAAACAAGCCTAACTCTAACAAAACCAACAATAGCGAACGGCTTTAAAACGAACCTGATTTCAACCTAAAAAAACAACGATAAAGAGAAAATAATCAACATAAACATTAACCCTTAAATAAACAAATCCTAAAATCTAAAGAAAGAAACAGACTTTACCCTAAAATCCATGTAAATCCCAACTCAACGATCTAAAGTCTTGATGGTTGATCTTAAAACTAAAATTGCCATAGTCAAGCGAATCTGTAATATAGGAATTGTAAAATGGTTTGGTACTGACCATAACTAAATTCAATATAATAAGTAGAAGTTATTAAATGATTCGAATTTAAGGAATTTTGGTATTACGAGAAAATACAAAGGGGCTTGAGACTCGGGCGGTTGAAGGATTGAACAATGAAAAGAAGTTGAAAAGCTAAAAATTTTTTAAGAGCAAATGTTTCGATAACTCTCTGACACTAACTAAATAAAAAAGAAAACAACTAAGAGAATTGCCTTAAATCATTGGTCTCAGAGAGGATATCGGAAATATCTGAAACTCGAAATAAATTTCACCAACTTCAAACAAACTCATTAACTAATCAATAACCCCCTAAATCACATGAAAAAACTACTTGTTCTATTTTGCCTGTGGACATCAGTAGCACTTGCAGCGCAAAACGTAACGGTGCAAGGAACAGTCTATTCGGCATCAGACGGAGACCCTCTGATTGGTGTTTCTGTAATGGAAAAGGGTGCTTCAATTGGAGTTGCCACAGATTTTGATGGTAAATTTGAATTAAAAACACATGTAGGAGCGACTCTTGAGATTTCCTACGTAGGTTACAAACATCAGACCTATAATGTGGCAGGCGAAGCAACCGGAGTTGAAATTTACATGACAGAAGATTCACAACAACTCGATGAGGTGTTGGTAATCGGTTATGGTACACAAAAGAAAAGTGTTGTAACAGCTGCAATTTCAAAAATCGATGAAGAAGCGTTGGCACAGACCTCACCGGTACGTATCGACAACGCTCTTAAAGGATTGACCTCAGGTGTGACAGTAACATCATCGTCAGGTCAGCCGGGAGCTGCCTCACAGGTGCGTGTACGTGGTATCGGTACAATTAACAATTCCGACCCGCTTTACATCGTTGACGGTATGCCTATCGAAGGTGGTATCGACTATTTGAACCCCACCGATATCAAGAGTATCGAGGTTCTTAAGGATGCTGCTTCCGGAGCCGTTTACGGTGCTCGTGCTGCTAATGGTGTAATCCTCGTGACAACCAAGAGCGGTTCGGTAGGACGCGCTAAAATCACTTACGATTTTAACTATGGCTGGCAATCACATTCAAAATCACTTCGTATGCTCAACGCATCAGAGTATGCAGTGATGAAGAATGAGGGTTATTTGAACATTGGACAATCAGCACCCTACGCCGATCCTTACAGCTACGGTAAAGGTTACGACTGGCAAGACGCTATCTTCAATGACGGCGCACCCGTTCAAACTCACCAACTTTCAGTATCAGGCGGTAAAGAGGATATCAACTACTATTTCTCGTTAGGCTACTTGGATCAAGAAGGTATCGTAGGCGGTGATTGGGACCATTCAAACTACAATCGTTTGACACTTCGTTCAAACGTTCAAGCAACATTGTTTGATGACTCAAAGAAACGCGACTACCTTAACAAATTTACTATTACGACCAACTTATCATATGCACGAATTCACTCAAAAGGTATCGGTGATAGCGGTTACTATGGAGGTCCTATCGTCAGCGCATTGGGTATGTCTCCATTGTTGACCCCGACTTTGAGCGGTGATGCAGCAAAACAGCAACTCGACTATTTCGCAGCGAACCCCAACTATGTACCTCGCTACGATGCTAACGGTAACCTTTACACTGTTCCCGAAGCATGGGGTGGCGGTTACCAAGAGTTGATCAACCCGTTCTATGAATTCTCATTCCCGGCAGGTAAGAACTGGAGCCACAAATTTGTGTTCAACATCATCGGTGAATTGCAAATTTGGGACAACATCAAATATCGTATCAGTTATGGTGGCGACCTCGCATTCTGGGGAAGCGAATCACATACAGAAGCCGCATATTACAGCAACTTGCGTTTCACTAACGTTGACGATGCAACAGCAAGTTCAAGTTGGAACCGCGGCTACACTTGGCAGATTGAAAACGTATTATCATGGAACAAATCGTTTGGCGCTCACAACGTTGATATCGTGTTGGGTCAATCAGCAAAAGAATCCAATGGATATTACCTTGGAGCATCAGCCGACAAATTGTACAACTACAACAAACCTTATGTAGACGTTGCACAAGGGCAAGCCGGTGTTGAAGGTGACAACCGCACAGGTTGGGGTGGACCGAACAATGCATGGCCTCGCTTGTTGTCGTACTTCGGTCGTGTTAGTTACGACTTCGACGGCCGCTACATGTTGCAAGCAACAGTACGTCGAGATGGTTCTTCTCGCTTCGGTTCAAATAACAAATGGGCTACCTTCCCATCATTCTCATTGGGTTGGAATCCGACAAACGAAGAATTCTTGAAAGATCGTCCTTGGTGGTGGACAAACACAAAGGTTCGCTTCTCTTGGGGTAAGAATGGTAACGAGGCTATCGGTGACTTCGCATACACAGTGCTCACTAATGGTGGTAACAACTTCTACTTCGGTCCTGAAGGTTCAGGTCAAACTTACGGTTCGAAATCATCAGGCCTTGCCAACGAAGATTTGCGTTGGGAGGAATCAACACAAACTGACGTAGGTCTCGACTTCGGATTCTTTGGCAACTCGTTGCAGTTCTCTATCGACTACTATAAGAAACGTACAACCGGCATGTTGATGACAATGCAAGTGCCGACTTACGTTGGTGAAACCAAACCTATCGGTAACGTAGGTAAGATGGACAACCAAGGTGTTGAAATGGAACTTAATTGGAACAAGACATTCGGCGACTGGCAGGTAAACTTGGGTGGAAACCTCAGCTACTTGAAGAACGAACTTATCGAATACGGCAACTCAGAAGGATATGCCAACCTCGATAACAATGGTACAGCCGGAACAATCACCCGAGCAGAGAACGGAGAAGTATTCCCCTACTTCTACGGCTTCCAGACAGGCGGTATTATCCAAAATCAAGCCCAAGCAGATGCTTACAACGCACAATACGGACTTGAATCAGGAAATACTTACTTTGCAACCCCCGGTGACGTGATATTCCTCGATAGCAATGGTGACGGTACAATTTCAGTTGACGACCGTACGAAATTGGGTAAAGGTCTTCCCGATTGGACATATGGTTTCAATTTTGGAGTAAACTATAAGGGCATTGCACTTACCGCATATTTCCAAGGCGTTTGGGGCAACAAGATTTATGACGCATCACTCCGTGGCGACACACCCGCAAAGAATATGCCGGGTTGGATGCTCAATCGTTGGACTGGCGAAGGTACATCTAACAAAGTGCCTATCTACCGCATGGGTGACGCTCGTAACTGGCAATCGTCCGACATCTATTTGAACGACGGTGCATACATGCGTTGCAAGAACATCACACTTTCTTACACACTCCCGTACAATCTCGTTCATAAAGTAGGTATTGACAATTTCCGCGTATATGTGACAGCAGAAAACCTCTTTACTTTGACCAAATACCGTGGCTTTGACCCGGAAGTAGGTTCAGGGACAGGTATTGGTGTTGACTATGGCGTTTATCCGCAAGCACGTACATTCTCAGTCGGATTTAACATCTCTCTTTAATGTTTCTCACATTTAAAAAAAGATAACACAATGAAACTCAAAAATATATTATTTTTAGGAACGGCTGTGGCGATAGGAGCCTCAATGACTTCATGCGGAAGCGACTGGCTTGAAATTACGCCTAATCAGGACGAACCGTTAGAGGTGTATTATTCGACCGACGCAGCCATACAGGAAGCAGTTGTTGCGGCTTACGACCCGATGCATTGGTTTGACTATGCCAACAACTATACGGCAATCAACCTTTATTCCGACATGATGACGGATCAAATGTATCCCGGTGGTGGTGATGTCAGCGATATGTCAATGTGGAAGGATATGTTTAACTTCAAAATCAATCCTACCAATGTGCTTGACTGTAACTATTCAAACGCGTATTCCGGTGTAAAACGTTGTAATGATGCTATCCACTATATGAATGATTTCAGTATCAACGATTTGACCGAAGAAAATCGTCGTTACTACGAAGCACAGTGTATAGCGCTCCGCGTATTCTACTACAATCAGTTGTGGAAATGGTGGGGAAATATCGTTTACTACACTGAAAACCTTTCAGGTAACTTCCTCGGAACTCAATATACAGCTGACGAAGTTTATGAATTCATGATTACCGATCTTGAGGGAATTCTCGCTGATAATCCTTTGAAATGGAAATCGGACACAAAGGATTTGGGTAGAGTAACCACACCTTTCGTGTATATGCTTTACACAGAAATCGTAATGTACCAAAACGATACATCACGTTTCCCGACCGCACTCAACTACATGAAGGAGATAATCAACTCACCGGACTACAGCCTCAACCCCGACTTTGCTTCAATCTGGACTGTAGACGGAGAATGGTGTGATGAGTCAATCTACGAAATCAACTATTCAGATGCAGGCGGTGCTCGTAACTGGAGCTGGGGTGGAACAGCGGGTGGTACTGTAATCCCCGCAATGGCAGGTGCCCGCGGTTACGACATGCGAGATGGTATCCACGACAACACAGGTTGGGGATTCTGTACCGTACGTCAATCAGCTTATGACGCATATGAAGCAAGTGACGTTCGTCGCGATGTTTCTATATGGACACCCGAAGAAGGTTCATATACAATTGGTTACCAAGACACCGGTCACTTCATTGGCAAATATGCTCCTATTGTTGGTGGCAACTCCAATCAGATTGCCGACGCATTGTTGAACTACAACAACAACTTGCGTTTGTATCGCTACTCAGAAGTGCTTTTGAATGCAGCTGAATTGGTAGTAAGGGGCGCAGGTGCAGGCGATGCCCAAGGATGGATGGATCAAGTGCGTCAGCGTGCCGGCCTAAGTCCAAAGACCGCAACTCTCGACAATATTCTTGAAGAGCGCGCATTTGAATTCTTAGGTGAAGGCAAGCGCTACTGGGATATCCTCCGCAGTGGAAAGGGTCCGGAACTCCTCGTTCCCGATGAAGGTCCCAACGGAGGTGATGGCCGTACAGGAACATATACCGAAAACAAGAAGTATATCCCGTTCCCGCAGAACGAACTTGACCAGGCTTACGGTACAATCGTACAAAATCCGTATTAATAGATGATTTTAGTCATTTTTTAATCCTGTAAATTATGAAACTGAAAAATATATTTAAGTTAACAGCACTTGCCGGAGTCCTAATTGGAATGACCGGATGTAGCGAGGAAGACATTACTCCGCTTAACCCTAATGATCTTCCCGGAGTTGGCGATTACAATATTATTGTCCAGGTTGATGAAACTACCAATGAATTTACGTTGTCGGTGGATCAAGAACTTAAAGGTGTGTATCCGGTATGGCGAGTATATGCCAATGCGAAGAATCCCACGACACCATCGGTACGTTCAACCTCACATACCATAACGGGTGTAATCCGCAAAGCGGGCGACTACAATGTAGAACTTCAATTGGGCAACCGCAACGGTTTGTCGGAAGGGGTACGCACCGCTGTGATTCATATCCCCAACGACCTTGGCGCAAATGATGTATTCAAAGGCTACAAATATGACAGCGAATACAACTTGTGGAAGAACGCGGCAGTCACTTTGCAATCAACATGGTTTGCCGACGATAATTGGGGCGCATTGGATCCTCAACCCACAGTCGACCTTAGCAATGAGTATATTTCATTCCACACACCTGCCGGTATGGGCTCAACTCAATGGCAAGGTCAAGTGCATATCGGAACCGATATTCAAGTATCGTCGTCCGAGACTTACGACTTCTCATGCTACGTAGAGGCGGTTGTTGACACCAAGATTACCGTTAAGGTACAAAAGGATGGCGATGATAATACTTTCTTCGTAGCCGATCAGCAGGAATTCAAAGCCGGAGGTTCGGTATATCACTTCTCAGGACTCCCCGGATTTGATGGAACACTTAAAATAGCTCTTGACGTAGCCGGTTATCCCGATACCGATTTCGCAATCTCAAATATCGTGTTCAAGAATCATAAGAATGATGATGGTACGGTATTCCCGGTATTAGGATATACCTACGATGGTCCTAACAATCTCTGGAAAGATGCTACAATCAGCAACATCACAACATGGTTTGCCGACGCTAACTGGGCACAGGTTGCCGACCCGAAATATGAGGTTGAAAACCAAGTGATATATGTAGAGGGTCTCCCGGAAAACAAAGATCAATGGCAAGGGCAGTTGGCAATGGATTTGGATATCGCCACAGCCGCCGACAAGACTTACGACTTCTCAGTGATTATCACAGCGACAGCCGATCACCCCGGCATTACCGTTAAGTTGACCGACCCGAACGACGACAACCACTTCATGTGCGCCGACAGAGTACCTGTGACAGCCAACACAGCAACAGTGTACCACTTCAACGAAGTAGCCGGATTGGGATTGGATAATGTGAAATTGGTCCTTGACTTTGGTGGCGCAACAGCCGGAACAAATGTCACTTTGGAGAACTTCGTTCTAATCGACCATAGCCTAAACACAGAGACACTTCCGAGCGAAGATGGTGGCGACTCAGGCGATAACACAGGTGTGGAATGGTCGGATGCCGACAATCTCTGGAAAGGTTACGATGTGTCGAGTTTCTGGTTCGCTGATAATAGTTGGACGCAGATTGCCGACCCGAAATATGAATTTGATGGTTCAACCTACTATTTGCATATAGCAGAAGCAGGTGCAACCCGTTGGCAAGGTCAAATGCATATTACATCGGATATCCTCAGTACATCAGCAGAGAAATACGATTTCAAAATAATGTTCACCTCAACAGCCGATCTCCCCGGTGTAATGGTTAAACTACACCCTGATGGTGATGACGGAACATTCTACATGGAACATGAGGTGGCAGTAGCAGCCGATACCCCCACAATTTATGCAGTGGCCGACTTACCCGGAATCGAATGTGGCACACCTCTCGTGCTTACACTCGACTTTGCGGGCGCACCGGCCAACACAGATGTTGAAATCAGCGATATTTATTTCCAAGTACATAAATAAAGCCCTAAAATCAACTGTAATTAATTCGGGGGCGAATGTCCGCGGCGACATTCGCCCCCTTTTTTTAAAAACTGAATGTAAATCCTCGAAAATTAAATGGTAAACAGTTGTTTTTTGAGGAGTTTGTACAAGTTTTAATAACGCTGTCGGAGAAACCCAGACAGAACAGTAAATCTAAAATATCATGAAGACTCGATTATTCACGTTTATACTATTAGCCATATTTTCCTTGTCGGCATATTCACAGAAGGCATTGCAGCAATTTTTGCGCATCGACGGAGTTAATATGGTAGATGGCGAGGGAAACCCTTTCTATATCAAGGGGACTAATTTAGGGAACTGGCTAAATCCGGAAGGATATATGTTTGGTTTCGCCAAGACAAATTCTGCTTCGATGATCGATGACTTATTCTGCCAACTTGTAGGACCGGTCGAAGCAGCGGCATTCTGGAAAGAATTTAAGGACAATTACATCACAAAAGCAGATATTGATTTTATAGCGTCGCAGGGTGCGAATACGATAAGGCTTCCGTTCCATTACAAACTATTCACCAATGAGGATTACATGGGTTTGACGGAAAATCAAGATGGATTTGCCCGCGTAGACTCAGTAGTGGAATGGTGTCGCGCCAACAATCTGTATCTGATACTCGATATGCACGATGCCCCGGCAGGGCAAACGGGAGATAATATCGATGACTCCTACGGATATCCGTTCTTGATGGAGAGCGAGCCGGCACAGCAACAATTTATCGGAATATGGGAGAAGATAGCGCAACGTTACTGCAATGAACCTGTAATTTTAGGCTATGAACTTATTAATGAGCCAATCGCCACATATTTCGGAGAGAAACAAGATGAGTTGAACGCTCACTTGATCGACCTTTATAAAAGATGCGTAAAAGCGATAAGAAAAATAGACGACAAGCATATAATACTTATCGGCGCACCGCAATGGAATTCTAATTTCGATCCTATCGACCCGGCGGATTTTGCCGACGACCCGCAAATCATGTACACGTGTCATCGTTACGGCGGCCCGGCGACAGCCGACGCGATAAGGTCGTATATAGATTTTCGCGACAAATCACAGCGTCCCATGTATATGGGAGAAATCGGCCACAACACCGATGAATGGCAAAGCGACTTCGTAAAAGTGATGAAGGAGAACAATATAGGTTATACCTTCTGGCCATACAAGAAACTTGAAGGATCATGTATGCGCGGAATCACCCCTCCCGAAGATTGGGACTATATAAAAACGTGTTCGGAAAGTCCGCGCGATTCCTATGCAAATCTTCGCGAATTGAAAATAGATTTCGCAAGAGCGCGAAAAGCGTTGTCGTTGTTGTTGGAAAATTGTAAATTTGAAAACTCGTATAGCAATACCTCCTACATAGAGTCATTGCATTTGAAATAACGGCTGAAATCGGTTGTAAACAGCGATTGCCGGCTACTTATTCAGCAAAGAATCGGAGTATAGGGTTCTGAAAATTTTAGAATATAAAACAAAAGATTATGAAGAAAATAATATTATCAACTTTAACGGTTGGTCTGATGTCGGTAGGATTGATGGCCGAAACTCCGTTGTATCTCAACGAGAATGCCGATATGGAGTCGCGAATAGAAGATGCGCTTTCGCGTATGACACTCAAGGAGAAGGTTGATATAATACATGCTCAGTCGAAGTTTAGTTCGCCCGGTGTGCCTCGTCTTGGTATCCCTGAAATATGGTGTACCGACGGTCCGATGGGCGTGCGTCCCGAAGTCCTTTGGGACGAGTGGAATCAAGCGAAGTGGACCAACGACTCCTGCACAGCGTTTCCGTCGTTGACAGCGTTGGCGGCGACATGGAACCCCGACATGGCATATCTCTATGGGAAAAGCATTGGAGAAGAGGCTCGCTTCCGCAACAAGAGCGTGTTGCTGGGCCCGGGCATCAATGTGTACCGCACACCGCTCAACGGCCGTAATTTCGAGTACATGGGAGAGGACCCCTATTTGATTTCGCAAATGGTTGTCCCTTATGTTAAGGGTGTTCAATCCAATGGCGTAGCGGTGTGTGTAAAGCATTTCGCGCTCAATAACAATGAAATTAATCGTCACACTTCAAATCCGATTGTCGACGACCGCACCCTTTATGAGATCTATCTTCCCGGCTTCAAGGCCGCTGCTATAGAGGGAGAGGCATGGAGCTTTATGGGTGGATACAACCTGTTTCGCGGAGAACACGCCAGCTACAACCCGATATTGATGAACCAAATACTCAAAGGAGAATGGAAATGGGACGGAGCAGTCATCTCCGACTGGGGCGCAGTTCACGATACCAAAACGGCAGTGACCGGCGGACTGGATATGGAATTCGGCAGTTGGACCGATGGATTGAGCAACGGGGCAAGCAATGCCTACGATAACTATTGGTTGGCCAACCCCTATCTCATCGGAATCCAAAACGGAGAGTTTGGAGAAGCCGAGTTGAACGACAAAGTGCGTCGCGTGTTGCGTTTGACGATGCGTACGTCGATGAATCGCAACAAGCCTTGGGGCGCGATGAATAGCGACGAGCATATTGCGGTGTGCCGTCAAGTCGGCGGTGAAGGTGTAGTGCTTTTGAAAAATAAAGATGAGATACTCCCCCTCAATCCCGAAAAGACGCAAAACATAGCAGTGATAGGAGAAAATGCCATCAAGAAAATGATAGTAGGAGGTGGCAGTTCGTCGTTGAAGGCGTTGTATGAGATAACACCGCTCGAAGGATTGAAAGCGCGCATCGGAGGAAAGGCTAATATAGTATATGCCCGCGGATATGTAGGTGACGCTTCCGGGGAATACAACGGGGTGACAACCGGGCAGGATATCAGCGACAGTCGTTCAGCCGAGGAATTGACAGCCGAGGCGGTAGAGGTGGCAAAATCGGCCGATATAGTATTGTATTTCGGTGGGTTGAATAAGAGCAATCATCAGGATGCCGAGGACACCGACCGCGAAACGATGTCGTTGCCCTACGGACAAGATGAACTTATCGAAGCGTTGGCAAAAGCCAATCCGAATATTGTGGTAATCAATATCAGCGGTACAGGAGTAACAATGCCGTGGCTTGATAAAGTACCGGCGGTGCTTCAAGCATGGTATCTCGGCAACGAGACCGGCAACACACTCGCCGATATATTGACGGGTGAGGTCAATCCAAGCGGCAAATTGCCTTATACGTATTACGCATCGCTCGATCAAGTCGGCGCACATAAACTTGGCGCTTATCCCGGCACTCCCAATGTCGACTCATTCGGAAATCAAATATGGGATATGCCTTACAACGAGGGCATTTTCGTGGGTTATCGTTTCATCGACAAGAACAAGTTGAAACCTACATTCCCGTTTGGTCACGGATTGAGTTATACGAAGTTTGAGTACGGCGAATTGACGTTGTCGGACAAGAGTATGACCGCCGACGGAACAGTCAAAGCAACTGTCACGTTGAAGAATGTCGGCAAAGTGGCAGGGAAGGAGACAGTGCAACTTTATATCAGCGACAAGAAGGCAAGCGTGGAGCGTCCGGTCAAGGAGTTGAAAGGGTTCGCGAAAGTTGAATTGCAACCGGGCGAAACGGCAACGGTGGAATTTGAAATCTCCAAAGAGGCGTTGTGTTATTTCGACGCTGACAAGCATGATTGGGTGGCCGAACCGGGTGACTTCGAGGTGCTGATAGGCTCATCGTCGGCCGAGATTCACAGCCGTAAGACATTTACGTTGAAATAAAAATAAATCGATAAAAATTGACATATTATGAAGAAACAAATATTGACAGCGATGGCAGCGGTAGCGGTATCGATGGGCGTAACGGCACAAACGGCGCCGGCAATAGCTCCCGACGCAGCGTTGGAAGCGCAGGTGAAGAAAATAGTGTCGGGAATGACACTCGATGACAAAATTGGACAGATGTGTGAAGTGGAGATTGGAATGGTGTTGGCCGACACGCATGATGGAACTATAAAGACAGATGCCGCCAAACTTGAGACAATCTTCAATAAATATCGCGTCGGGTCGATACTGAATGTGCCGAGAGGCGCCGCTCAACCGCCGGCTGAGTGGAACAGCGTAATCAAAGATATACAGGATGCTTCGATGAAATATATCGGAGTTCCGGACATATATGGCGTGGACCAGAACCATGGCACAACTTACACACAGGGAGGCACGATGTTCCCTCAGGAGATAAATATGGCGGCAACGTTCAACCGCGCGCTTGTCAGAACCGGAGCGCAGGTGTGTGCCTATGAAAGTAGGGCGACATCAATACCATGGCTCTTTAATCCGGTGATGGACCTTGCTCGCATATCGACGTGGTCGCGTATTTGGGAAAGTTTCGGTGAGGATCCCTACGTCAATGGCGCAATGGCTGTTGAGGTGGTAAAAGGTTATCAAGGGGAAGATCCCAACCATATCGGCAAAAACGGTACGGCGGCTTGTTTGAAGCATTTCATGGCTTACGGTAATCCGACATCGGGTCAGGACCGCACTCCGGCAACCATCAATCCGATGGATTTACGTGAGAAATATTTTATGCCCTACAAGATGGCAATCCAGGCCGGAGCACTTTCGGTAATGGTGAATTCGGGGGTAGTCAACGGGGTGCCTTTCCATGCCCACAAGGCGTATCTGACAGGATGGCTCAAAGAGGAGTTGAACTGGGACGGTGTTATTGTGACAGACTGGGCTGATATTCACAATCTGTGGAAACGCGATAAGATTGCAGCGGACTACAAAGAGGCAATATTGCTATCGATAAATGCCGGTATAGATATGTCGATGGTTCCCTACGACGTAGAGTTCTGCACTCTGTTGAAAGAACTTGTTGAGGAGGGGAAAGTGTCGATGGAGCGTATCGACGACGCAGCAAGCAGAGTAGTCAGAATGAAATTACGTCTGGGATTGTTTGAAAATCCGTCGAGCGATTTCGCCGATTATCCGAAATTCGGAAGCAAAGACCATGCGGTCAAGGCACTCGAAGCAGCGATACAAAGCGAGATACTTCTGAAGAACGAAAACAATGTGTTGCCTTTGGCAAAGGGTAAAAAGATATTGCTTACCGGACCGAATGCCAATAGTATGCGTTGCTTGAACGGCGGATGGTCGTACACATGGCAGGGCTCAAACGATCCGATATTCCATGCGCAGTATAACACAATCTATGAGTCGCTTTGCAATAAGTATGGCGCGGAGAATGTGACACTCGTTCAAGGTATGGACTATGTTGAGGACTACGGACGTTGGCAAGAGGAGGTAAATGTGGATATTGAAAGCGCAGTAAAGGCGGCTACCGGGGTAGATGTAATCGTGGCATGTGTCGGTGAGAATTCATATTGCGAAACTCCCGGTAATATCAACGATTTGCGTCTGTCGGCCAATCAGACGGAGTTGGTCAAAGCGTTGGCAAAGACCGGCAAACCTATCGTTCTGGTGTTGAACGAGGGTAGAGCTCGCATCATCCGCGAGATAGAGCCGCTTGCTTCGGCAATAATTGATATAATGCTTCCCGGCAATTATGGTGGCGACGCGTTGGCGGAGTTGTTGGCCGGTGACAGCAATTTCAGTGCGAAATTGCCAATCACTTATCCGAAATGGAATAATTCTCTCGTGACTTACGACCATAAACCGTGCGAATCGGTACCGACAATGGTTGGTGCTTACAATTATTCGGCGGATATCGATGTTCAGTGGCCGTTTGGTTATGGTATGAGTTATACAACCTACGCATATTCAAATCTGAAGGTTGACAAGGCTGAATTTACGGCCGACGACACGTTGACAGTCAGTGTAGATGTTACCAATACCGGCAAGGTTGACGGCATGGAGCCTGTGATACTTTATAGCGCAGACTTGGTGGCGTCGGTAACTCCAGATGTGGCACGTGTGAGAAATTTCGACAAGGTAGCGCTCAAAGCGGGAGAAACGAAGACCGTCAGCATGGAAATCAAAGCGAAAGATTTGGCGTTTGTCAACAGCAATATGAAATGGACGCTCGAACAGGGTGATTTTGAATTCACAGTAGGAACTGAGAAGGTGAAGGCAAAATGCACGGCAACAAAAGTTTGGGACGAGCCTAATTTGTAGTAGGACAATGGTATTATGACTTATATGTTTCATAATAATTTTTAGTGTGTGTTTTTTTGATGAGTGGTGATAGTGATATTACCACTCTTTTTTTTACGCGGTTAACTTTTGTTTTGAGGGGTGGGTAGGGATTGTGCCCACGCTTGGAGTTATCTTTGCAGTGTAAACATAAAAATTAATCTCCACTAAATATTGAAAACCATGGCAAAAGAAGTGAAAAAGAAAGCAACAATATCAGCAACCGAAGGAAATAAAGATGCAAAACTAAATGCATTGAAAGCTGCAATGAGTAAAATCGAGAAGGACTATGGTCGTGGCGCAATAATGCGCATGGGTGATAACTCGGTGGAACAGGTTGAGGTGATACCAACCGGTTCGATAGGGCTTAACTATGCGTTGGGTGTAGGGGGATTTCCCAAGGGTAGAATAATTGAGATATATGGACCGGAATCGTCGGGAAAGACCACGCTGGCTATTCATGCGATTGCTCAAGTGCAAAATCAAGGGGGTATCGCAGCTATAATAGATGCCGAGCACGCGTTTGACCGATTTTATGCTGAGAAATTGGGTGTAGATGTCAATGAATTGCTTTTGGCGCAGCCCGATAACGGGGAGCAGGCATTGGAAATCGTTGAGCAGTTGGTGCGTTCGGCGGCTGTCGATTTGATAGTGGTAGACTCGGTTGCAGCGTTGACTCCGAAAAGTGAGATAGAAGGGGAGATGGGTGACCGCAACATGGGATTACAGGCGCGATTGATGTCGCAGGCAATGCGAAAACTGACCGGTGCGATTTCCCGCACAAATACTACTTGTATATTTATCAATCAGTTGCGTGCAAATATTGGCGCGATGTTTGCACCGACTGAGGTGACAACCGGAGGGAATGCGTTGAAATTTTATTCGTCGGTGAGGGTTGAAATACGTCCCGGCACAGCGTTGAAAGAAGGGGAAACGGTGTTTGGTCGACACGCAAAAGTCAAAGTAGTGAAAAACAAGGTGGCGCCTCCATTCAAGCGTTGCGAATTCGACATCATGTTTGGCGAAGGGATATCAAAATCCTATGAAATATTGGACCTTGGAGTTGAGTATAATATCATACAAAAATCGGGTTCATGGTTCCGTTATGGAGGTGGCAATTTGGCACAGGGGCGCGATGCCGCAAAGCGTGTAATCGATGATAATCCGGAGTTGGCGGCAGAACTTGAGGAGCAAATCATGGCAGCACTTTATGCCGCAGAGCAGGCGAGTGGAGCTAAAGGAAAGAAAGAGAAAGGCGCGACAACCCCAACTGACGAAGCTAAGGCATCGGAGAATGACGAGCTGGATGAATTGCTTGATGATGCAGATCTCGCCGAAATCGTCCTTGAGGAAGATTTCTAAGAGGGAAAGAAAGGGGCTGGCATCAATGTCGGAGAGAGGTATGGTAAAAAGCAATAATGGCGATAAGAGTTGAGGCTGGACCTCGTGAAAATTCGTTAATCAGAGAATCCCAATTTGACATAGTAAAAGAGCCCCTTACAAAAAAGACGTAAAAATGCTGGGAAAGTTGCCTTCTCCCCAGCATTTTTTTATACAGAGTATTTTTTTAGAGATCGACTAGCAAGGATGCAATATCACCTCTAGGTTCAACGACATAATCAATTGTTTTATTTTTGGGGTCCATATTTAGTCTATATACAACAAAGTAAACTACACCCGTTTCAATTGAAGTAAGGGTCAATACTGGATAAGATCCGCCATCCATATATCCAGGTGATGAGGAGTACCCTCCATCGAATTTATCCCAATAAAAACCACTTTCACCCCCCGATATATATTTTGTAGCCGAATAAATAATTCCAGAGTGCAATCCAGACCATCTTATTTTTGCTTTATATTCTGCTTCTGGTACATTGTATCGTACATATATTGTGAAATTAGATATATTTGACGTATTCTCTAAACTTCCCCAATATTTAATAGGAATAGAAATAGAAGATGTTAGATTATTTTGTCCCATAGTGGATATTTCAACTTCACTATCATCATAGTATATCACTTTTGAATCTTCAATATGATAAGCCTTAACATAGTATGTTGTACCTGGTTGCAATTCATCAAGCATCCATTCGGTTGTGTTATAATCGGCTTCTTTAGTCGAATTGTCCGAAATCTTTGGATTAGGAGCAGTACCGTAACACAATCCATAATTTTTTTGCCTCGAAGAAGGAACTTTAACATTTACAAATAATTGATACATTCCAATTTTAGATGCAGCAATTTCTATACCGGAAGGAACTGCACCTGTTGTGGAAAATGAGCATTGGCTACCATAAGAAACCTTTCCATCTACTTTTGCGTAAAGACGTACATAATACTTTGTCCCTTTTTCCAAATTAGTCAATGAAACATTTATTGTATTCGTCTCTGCACTTTTTACCATGCTATTAATCGTTGGATTTTCAGATGTTGAATAGCACACCCCACGTTCTTGAACA
Organism: uncultured Barnesiella sp.; assembly: GCA_964462445.1. Lineage (GTDB taxonomy): Bacteria > Bacteroidota > Bacteroidia > Bacteroidales > Muribaculaceae > JAGBWK01. The sequence goes on from CAYWXG010000004.1 coordinate 45,730, forward strand.
GAACCTCCATTGATATTTATGGACCCTTTCACCGTAACAGAGGTGTCGGTAATATCCTCTATCGTAGGCTCTGAAATAGTAATTTTAGGCGTTTCGGGAGTTTCTGGAAAATCCTTGTCAGTGGATTGGTAAGTTTCTGATTTCGATGATGCAACACTATTTCCAGAGGAGATACTAATGATTTTTAACTCAGTTTGAGTCAAAGATTCCACTTTATAATCACCTATATTTGATAGCGATATTTGCTTTTTTGTTTTGTCTAATTGATATGTTCCATTCATCGATGTCGGCTCTTCACCAGGAAATACAATGGCACGTTTGTATTCCCCCTTGTTGTCAAAACACAAATACAAATCATAGTTAGATTGCTTACTAATCCACGTAGTCGAAGTCAAATATTCCCAATTTAAAGCTTGAGAATTGGGATTGTCGTTATCTTTTACCTCGTTAGCTAATTCCTCAATTGATTTATAACTATCATACACAAACGCCCCTTTTACCGTCATCCAATCATCGGTTGATTCGAAATGCGTCAACTTACCTTCGTATGTACCATAATTGGGCGATTTGAAAGTTAATTCCAGCTCATAATAAAAATTTTGAGCAAACCCTATTATGCCTAAAAGATCATAGTGGAACATACACGAAACATCGGCAGTATTTTTATCAGTTTTCTCATAGTAGAATGATGGCGAGCCAATGACCGTATATTCTATTGGCTCCACATAAATCTTAGCTTTCATAGGATCTGTAGCAGCTATAACTCTATATTTAAGATCATATTCACCATCTTCAATCCCATAAAACCTAAATTCTTTTCCCGCGACATTATCAGGAGCAAATTCAGCGTTTTGTGATCCACCAGAACTAGAGGAATCTCCATTCAGATTTGGATCTAAATCCGGGTCGGAAGAGCAAGAAACAGATAGCATTGCAGTCAAAGCGATAGATAAACATTGACTTATGATATTTTTTATTTTGTTCATAATAAAACTTATTTGATAGTTATAAATCTTAGAAGGCTGAAATTTGATTGCCTATTCTGCAATATGATGAATATGGCTTGTGGTAATGATTGTCATAACTTCCGCACACATCACAAGCCATATTTCTATAATCAAACGCTGTTACACCAGCGTCATTAATAAATTATAAAATCTAATTGCTGTTATTCTTCTAAATATACCTTAAGTTTATCTCCTTCAGAAACGACGGAACTACTTAATTTATTCCATTTAATCAAATCATTCACTTTAACACCATATTCTTTTGCTATACTTGATAGCGTTTCTCCTTTTTTTACTTGGTGGAAAAATAATATTGATGCGGTTTCCTCATTTTGTGATTGAGTATTGATTATATGGGTTGGAGTATTTGCATTATCATTAGATTGATAATAATTAGTCCTTTGATCCCCATTATTATGAGAATTAACATTATTGTTATAATTATTGGAATCATCTATATACAATGGAGTACCTTCAACGATGTAGGAACTTTGGCCATATAAAATAGCATCCCAAAAACTACTCTTAACAACACCATCTGCAAGCCCTACGCATCCGGGATGTTGATGTATTGCTTTATCAATTGCTTCTTTCATGTTTGGAGAACCAATAGGGAGAAATAAGATTATATGAGATTTGTCAACGCCCTTTACTCGAGTATCAGCTTTCTTGATTTTAGTTGATTCAATGCCTAATGGCACATTTTTAGTTGAAATTACAGTAAAATCGGTGAGTCTGTGAGTACAACTGCCGAGAATTAATACGACAGAGGCTAAAGCGGAAAGTGATAATGCTTTTTTCATGACATTAATAGTTTTTGTAATAATCGAATAAAATTTGAATAAGCAAAGTTATAGATATTAACACTCCATATCATGTGGGTGTCCGTAACTTATATTTACTAATGCGTATAATATTTTTACGCTTACTTATTTTCACAACAAGCAAAAGCGTCGGTATAGTACTTAAAAAAATCGTGATTCAAGGCTTGCGATATGTGTAGCAGTAACTCGGTGTTAATTGAATGAGAAGAAAATATGTGATACACATTTGGGCGAGCGCAATTAATTTTTCGCGCTAACCATGCCGGAGTTCGCTCCTGCCGTTCAAGTTCTTCTTTGATTAACTGACCAATGTGTATCATAAAAAAGTGGAACTGCTGTTTGCGTATCTTCAACTAAGGTACCGCCAAGCACCTCGAACACAGATAAGCAAAAAGCAGTTCACACCTACGCGGGTATGAACTCCTGGATTCTGCTTATTCTCGTGTTCTGAAAGTTGGCGGTTTTTAGTTGAGAGAATAAGAGCCAAAAGCCCTAATGATTATATGTTATTTTCTAATATGTTTAGTCTATACTTTCTTTTTTTAATTCTGATACAAACATAATCATTTTTTTGTGATTTTTCTGCTTATTGGTCAAAAATAGTATATAAAAGTGCTATAATTGGTTGATTTTCTTGATTTTGCACTATTTGTATTAGAAATGGCTAAAAAGTTTGTCCAAAATGTGGGCAAAAGAGGTTGAAGCGCAGATAATGTCGTTGTTGATGGAATCGGATGGTTCGAACAAAATAAAGCGAGGGAACTGCCTCGCTTTTTCGCTTTTACATAAACAAGAAATTATTATTGTATTATATGAACGGAAGGGTATTGCGTGATGATTGCTCGATGCGCTTGTTGCGCCAACATTTGCGGCATACGGCAATGTAGCGGTCGTCGCCACCGATTTCAACTTGGTCCCCCTCTTCAACGAAATCGCCGTTGGCGTCGATACGTGCGTTTATGATTGTCTTGTGACCGCAAGTACAAGTAGATTTGATTTCGTCGATTGTGTCGGCAATTTCAAACAGCCGACGCGAACCTTCGAAGAGGTGGGATTGGAAGTCGGTGCGCAATCCGTAGCAGATTACGTTTGAGCCAAAGTCGTCGACAATACGTGAAAGTTGGTCAACTTGTTCGGCAGTTAAGAATTGCGCTTCATCTATTAAGAACCAATCAATCACGGTCATAGTTTTTTCAAACATATCGTGAGCGAAGGCGTAAAGGTCGGTGTCGTGGTATATCCATTGGCATTTGCGTTGAATCCCGATGCGCGATTTGATGACATTATCTTTTTCGCGAGTATCGATTACGGGCTTCATGCAAATGTAGCTCATGTTGCGTTCCTCGAAGTTGTAGGCTGTGGTCAGAAGCAAGGCCGTTTTCGCCGAGCCCATAGTGCCATATCTGAAATATAGTTTCCCTTTGCGATTCATGGTAGGATGTGAATGATTGGTAATGAAAAATTTTAGTCAAAGATAAGGCTTTTCGTTACTAAGAGCAAATAAAATGAACAAAAGATTTTAACAAGAAGCAACGAAAGCGCTTGGTAGGGGAGATGGCAAGTAGGTGTAATTATTTGACGTAGAAGCATTGAACTTTGCCCACGGGGAGCTTCCCTTCGAGTTTGAGGGGAATGTGGTTGGTGTCGGTGGAAATCCATGCCCACATGTCGTCGGATGTTTTTTTGCCCCCTTCGCCGGTGAAAGTAAATGATATTTTGTAAGCCGGGAAAATTTCGTCGTTAATTTCAACGGAGTCGGTGCCGAGGTAGGTGATGGCAAGCGCTTCTTTTCGTTTGCCGGAAAAAACGGTGAGGTCCTTCTTGTCGCCGATGTTCATGGTGGAGTAGTCGATGGAGCGCATATAATAGAAGGCACTGAGCATGTCGAGGGTCAAGCCGTCGGCTTCAAGAGTGATTTCGGATTTGGTGATAGGTTTTTTCTTCGATTTCTGTTTCCATCGTTGACAATTGGCGGTGACGTGCCCTCCAATGCGATTATAAGTTATTAAATCACGTTTGTATTCGCCACCCTCATGAGTAATTTTTTCGTAATATGCAGGCTCCATAGTGAAGATGTTCATGGAGCCGAGAAGGGTGTCGCGCACGGTGTAGAATGCATCGGCCCATTTTTCGGTGCGGGCGGTGAGCTGTGCCTTGATGGTTTGTGCATCGGTGCGCTGAGTCGAAAGATTTACTCTGCCGGCCTGTTTGTTGACAAGTCCCCATTTGTACATTACGCGATAGTTTATCGACTCGCCGTCATTGACTTGGGCGTTGACTCCGAAGGTCGCGGAAAGAGCTATTATGAGTATATAGATTATTTTCTTCATATAACTATGACTATCAATTTGGTGAAAAGTTCGATTTAAAGGTAGTGTTTTTTTTTAGAACATAAAAACGCGGACATTCTGCGAGTGCAATTATAAATCGTAATTCTTGGATTCCTTAAAATAGGATGATGAGATAAATGGTTGTAAGGCAATTTATTAATAGGGCGATTGCTGAATTTTGGATTTGTGTTGTGGGTTTTAAATAATGATGTTAAAAAGATTTTTGAAAAATAAATGGGCTAAAATTTGGTGGATTGAAAATTAAATCATAACTTTGCACTCGCAATGAGGAACAGCAACGGAGGTTGTAGAAAAAAAGCATTGCAGTTGCCGAGGGCAACAAGATATAAATAATGGAGAGATGGCAGAGTGGTCGATTGCGGCGGTCTTGAAAACCGTTGAGGGTCACACCTCCGGGGGTTCGAATCCCTCTCTCTCCGCCAAGGAAAGGAAACCGAAAGGTTTCCTTTTTTTGTTGAGGGATGAGAACCCCCGGGGTTCGGCTTGCAGCTTTCAAAGAAAGAATCGTATATTACAGGCGAGCTAATTGTTGAGGGACAATTAGCTCGCCTTTTGTATTGAAATAACCTATGATGGTTGCGGTTATTTTCTTGAAATAGTTAATATTGGTTACTTTCTACGGGTGAGGAAGCGGGAGAGTTCTCCTATCCAGAGTACGAATGATGTTGAAATGAGGATTATCGCCCAGTCGGTAAACGAAAGTGGCACGACGTTGAAGAATTGTCCCCCTATTTGTACAATTACTATCTGTCCGATAAGGATTGTTAATGCTATCAATCCAAACTCGCCACAACCACTTAGTTTAAGCCCGCTACGTTTAGTCAAGAAAGCACGTGCGTTGAACATGTTCCAGAATTGCATGAATACGAAGATTGTGAAGAACAAACTCAATTCGTAGGGTGTCAATCCGTTATCGCTTGTCAATTCAAGGTGGAGTACATCGGTTAGAGAAGAGATGTCGGCATGTTCAAACAGGCAGAAGAGTCCGAACAGAATGAAGAAGAACAAAATGCCGATGCCGATGATGGATTTCCACATGGAGCGTGATATAATGAACGCATTGCGGTTGCGCGGAGCCGATGCCATAACTGATTTGGATGGGGGAAGAGACGCGAGAGCCATTGCTGCAAAGGTGTCCATGATAAGGTTCACCCAAAGCATTTGAGTGACAGTCAATGGTGACTCGGTTCCCATGAAAGCACCGGTAAGCACAATCAGGCATGCTACTATGTTGACTGTGAGTTGGAATAGGACAAAACGCTGAATGTTTTGATATAGAGAGCGCCCCCACATGACGGCTCGTCCGATAGAAGAGAAAGAATTGTCTACGATGGTGATATCGGAAGCTTCTTTAGCTACAGAAGTGCCATCGCCCATCGAGAGTCCCACATGGGCAGCTTTTAAGGCAGGAGCATCGTTGGTGCCATCACCGGTGACAGCTACGACTTCGTTGCGTTTTTGAAGTGTTTCTACGAGGCGTTTTTTGTCGGTGGGACGCGCACGAGCAATGACCTTGAAGTCATTGATGCGGTTGTAGAGTTCTTCGTCGGAGAGTGCCGCAAATTTCGGTCCGGTAATGACACAATCTTGAGTGTCGCTGTCGTTGACCAAACCGATTTGGCGGCCTATTTCGCGAGCTGTTGCCGGGGTGTCGCCAGTCACTATTTTAATTCTGATGCCTGCGTCGATACATTCTTTTACGGCGTCGGGGACATCTGCGCGTACAGGGTCGGAGATTGCAGTAATACCCAAGAATTGTAGCTTTACTCCGGCATTGCTTGATGCAAGTTGTTCGAGGTCGGGGAGCTCGGCTTTTTCAGACAGCTCGGCATAGGCAAAACCGAGTGTACGCATTGCTTGTTGCTGATAAGCGAGAAGTTGAGCGTTGATTTGCTCGGCAGAGATATCTCCGGCAATGTTGTCGCACATGGCGAGTACAATCTCGGGAGCGCCTTTGACATATAGAGTAGGAGCGCCTGTAGTTGGCGATTTTACAATTGTGGCCATGAATTTACGTTCGGTAGTGAACGGAAGTTCAGCCAAACGAGGAGCAGCGTTGCTGAGCGCCACGAAGTCAACGCCATCGGCATGAAGGCGAAGTAAAAGAGCACCTTCAGTGGGGTTGCCCAAAGCTTTGGGGCGTTCGCCGGAAAGATCGAGAGTTGCAGTAGAGTTGACGGCTATACCTTCGTTGATGATGTCGCGCGAAGTGTCGCCCCAGAATTTCATGTCGGCAACTTGCATCTGATTTTGGGTGAGGGTCCCGGTCTTATCGGTGCAAATCACGGTGGTAGCACCCATAGTTTCGCAAGCATGCATTTTGCGCACGAGGTTGTTGGTGTGGAGCATTCGACGCATAGAGTACGCCAAAGATAAAGTGACTGCCATAGGCAATCCTTCGGGAACGGAAACGACAACCAATGTCACGGCAATCATTAGAGCTTGCAATATGTAGGCGGCAAACTCCATAGAGAAGAAACTTTCGAAAGCCGGGTCGAAATAGAACATCAAGCAACGCCCAACTATAATCAATGAACCAATAATATAGCTCATGCGAGAGACTAATTTGCCAAGGCGGTCGAGCTGTTCGTTGAGAGGTGTTTTTACAGAGTTATCGATTTGAGATTCATGGAACACTTTTCCGTTTTCGGTTGCGTCGCCCACTTTCTCAACGCGGAAAATGCCATGACCTTCCATGACTTTTGTGCCACGTAGCACGTAGTCGGTTTTGTAGGTAGCATCGGGGTCGAAGTCGTCGGGGTTTGTGCTTTTGTTGCAAGCGGGTTCGCCGGTAAGAGTAGATTCGTCGAGGGTCAGTGTTACGGCTTCGAGTAATTGACCGTCGGCCGGGACTTCGTCGCCGGTGTTTAATATGACGATGTCGCCTACAACAACATCGCGTTTTGGGATTTCAATAGTGTTACCACCACGAATTACTCTGACGGCCTCTTCGTCGTTGACTTGGTTTAGAATGGCAAATTCGCGGTCGGCCTTAGCTTCAAAAATGAATGCCAATCCGGTAGCAAGGATTATAGCCATAAAAATGCCAATAGGCTCGAAGAACACCTTAGCGCTTTGCCCAAGACTGAAATATTCATAGAGAGAAATGCCAATTGATAAAGCCCCGGCAACGAGAAGAATAATAATCAGTGGATCGCGAAATTTCTCCAAGAAACAGAGAAACATTGATTTTTTTTTCGTTGGAGTCAGAATGTTTATACCATGCTCTTGACGGCTTTTAATAACTTCCGCCTCGCTGAGACCAACAAGATGCAATTTGTTATCCATTTTAAATTTTGACAAAAAATTATGCGCGCAAGTGACAACCAATGCGTAAAACGCGCTTTATTTGATTGATAAATCTTATGCTTGACGATGAATAGTATAGTCAAGAATATTGGCAAGATGATTGGTGATTTCTTTATTGCTAAAGTTGTTGAGAATTTGAGCAGCTTGATTTCTCAATGACTCCATTTTTGCATATGCGTAGTCGATTCCTCCATTGCTCTTGGCATAATCAATGAGTCTGGCAATATCGTCGGCCGACAATTCTTCCTGCTGAGAAAGAATTTGCATATCGGCTTTTTGAGAGGAATTATCGGTAGATAAGACATGAAGCAAAGGTAGAGTGATTTTACCTTCGCGGAGGTCGTTGCCGGTGGGCTTGCCGATACCATTGTCCTCATAGTAATCGAAAATATCATCTTTGATTTGGAAACAAAGTCCAAGTAGACGAGCAAACTCGCTGATATGAGCAATGTCCTCATTAGATGCATTTACAGCGTAGCCACCCATTTCTACGCAAGCCATAAAGAGAGATGCAGTTTTGCGTTCGATATTTTGCATATATGCCGGCTCGGTCAGGTTGTGGAAGCGAGCGCAATAAATTTGGTCGAGCTCGCCGATAGATAGCAACTTACCAAGTTTTGCTATTGCATTAATAATGCGAATGTCGCCGGTTTTGATGGCAAGCTGAAGTGAAGACGAGACAAAGAAGTCGCCTACAAGAACTGCGATATGGTTGTCCCAAATGCCGTTGATAGTCGGTTCATTACGCCGTATTTTAGTTTCATCGACAACATCGTCGTGGATAAGTGAGGCGTTGTGGAGTAATTCGACTGCGGCAGCTGCTCTTATGACATTTTCGTTGACATTGCCAAAGAGTTTTGCACTGAGAATTACGAGAATAGGACGAATTTGTTTCCCCTTTGTGCGTAGATAATTATCGACAATGCGGTTCATCAACTCGTTGGAAGAGTTGAGGGTACAAGCGATTAATTCGTTAAGCGCTTGCAATTCGGGAGCTATTAGCTGTTGTATTTCTTTTAGTGCCGACATAATTGACCGCAAAGTTACAATATTTTTTATTAAAGTTTTATTAAAAATATCAAATTGAGTAAAAACTTAGAGTTATCTGCTCATAGTAGGGTGGTTGATATTAAAATTTGAGGTGAAATAATCCCGAAAGTAGGCAATTGGCACATGTTTTTATGGGGTGATAGCGCGGATTGTATTTGAGGGAATAAACCAAAGATAACCCCGCACATTGGAGTAGCCGGCTTGATTTAGTAATTTTATGTAACGGCGCACTTGTGAAGTGTAGGAGGGGTAGTCGTCGCCGAATTTGTAGTCGATGATTTCAACTGAACCATCATCGAGCACCACGATACGGTCGGGTCGCCGGTCAATGCCGGTGTTGACAATGGATTGTTCGAGGTATAGGTTGGAGTAACCTTCAAACCAACGGTCGACTTTAGGATCGTTGATTGCCGGTTCCAACACCTGTTTACATGATTCAATTTGTTCGGGAGTCAACCGAGCGCGCACGGCTGCTCTGCGAAGTGCGCGATTAAGGTCGTTGCGGTGGCGCACTTTGCTCAGTACGTTGTGCATAAAGTTTCCGCGATGGCGCGGGTCGTTGAAATCGAATAAATCAATATCAGCTGCGGTAAGAGTCACGAGTTGTTCGTTGACTTCCGGATTGTAATTGGGGAGAGTGATGCAGTTGTCGTCGGATTTTACTTCCTCCTTTTGTTGCGGAATGGTGGGGGTGCCGATTTCGATTGTGTCATTATTAAAACTCTCGAAAAGAGGAAGTACCCAATCGCATTTGTCGTTAAGGGAAGTATCACTCTTGATGTTGTCGGTGGAAAGCCATTCAACGGCTGCGCGAAGTTTTTTGTTGAGAGGCTCAGATGCTTTTGAACTCTCCTTTGGTGCAATCACAATCAATTCGTTGACAGCGCGAGTGAAGGCAACGTAACACACATTGAGAGCATCGACCAATTGCTCTTTCTTTATTCTTTCGGCATCTTCTTTGAATATGTCGATTTTGCTAATGTCGGATCTAAATTCAATAGGGACCATTGGAGGTATCACTTCCGATGCAATTCCGGGGAAATCATCGGGATTGAGAGGCATCCAATTATAAGATTTTCGAAATCGATCGGAATAAGTTACCATATCCATGTTGCAGAAAGGTAGAATAACGCATGGGAATTCAAGCCCTTTTGACTGATGTATGGTCATGACGTTAACAGCATTACTTTCAGCAGTTGATGAAAGCGAGGAGTTGCAACCTCCACGGTCCCACCAATCAAGGAAAGCACGAATATCGGAAGTCCCTTGTGAACAGAAATCATAAACTACATCTTGGAATGCTGTTAAGAACGCAGTTTCTTTAGGAAGGATTTCGGGAATAACATAGCGCGATATTATTTTATCAACGATAGCAGAAAGAGTAAGGCAAGTGATTGTTTCGGTTTCTGCAGAATCGTGATTAATGCCCGATGTTGAGGTTGCTGCGAAGTTGATGATTTCTTTGAGTGAGGGTGTCCCCGGAGGAATATTTGTGTCGGAGTTGCCGGTATTGTCATTCTCGTCACGATTTACGGCATCAATTGCGAGGGCTATAGCTTCCGATGTAGAACGTGGACGCATATTGCCGTTGTCATCTTGAACGGATGTATTAAGATAATATTGGTAGCAGTAGAGTAGCCTTGCGCGACGATATGCGGGATTTTCTTTTGTCTTTATCTCGTTGGGATTTTTAGTGTTCTCAACGGGAACGATATGGGGGAGCTGAGTGAGACGTAATATTTCGATAATCATTCTGATTGTTGCAGAGGATTTGAGCCCTACCGCATCAGTAGATTTTACATCAATCGGTCCATGTGGCCAATCGGGCGATTCATGGCAATGTAATAGCCGATTTATAATAGCTTCTCCTTCCGAATGTTTACGCACGAGAACCGCAATTTGATTTGGCTTGTAACCGGCAGATAGTAATCTACGAACCTCGTTGACAGTAGCATCAGAGCCAAAAGCCAATTTTTCTTTGTCAATGTTTTCGCCGTCGTTAGTGTTTATATCCGTCTCCATGTCTGCTTTTTCAAATATCATTTTGACGTAGCCATTGACGGTTTTGCGTTTGGGGTTGATTTGCTGGATTACGTTGGAGTATACATCATCGGTCCCTGATATTTTTGCCAGTGCGTGGAAAATGGAATTGTTGAATTTGACTACTTCGGCAGATGAACGCCAATTGTTGTTTTGCTCGATAGTATTCCCTTCGGTGACAACCGCTGTAGGTCCATAATTGTCAATAATATTGTCGGCAATGATGTGATTTAGCAGTTCCGGGTCGGAATTACGAAAACGATAGATACATTGTTTTTCGTCGCCAATGACAAGGTTCTCGTGGTTATTTCCCAGACTTTCCATAATCAATGGGCGCAAATTGTCCCATTGCATTCGAGAGGTATCCTGCACTTCATCGATAAGAAAGTGACGCAAATAATATCCTAAGCGCTCGTAGACAAAAGGAGTATCGTCGTCATTAATTATTTCCCTCAGTAGGGAATTGGTATTGGATAGAAGAATTACATTGTTGTCCTTGCAAAAAGTGGAAATATGTCGTAGCAGGCAGCCGAGCAGACCGAGAGGAGTAATGGATTCTGACAATATTAAATATTGCGTTATTTGTTGTTCAAAATGAACAGCAGTTTCGCATAAAGTTGTGACTGCAGCGTCAATGCCGGGATCGATGCCATTTTTGCGATAAGCGGCGTTGAAACGTTTATCTTGATTGTTGACTGCATTGTGGATTGTATTGGATGGGGCTTTCATATCTCCGACAGCCCATTGCTCGATGCGAGTCCTAATGTGATTATTAATATTTTTGTAATCGCCATATTGTTTCAGAGCCACCGCTTGGGCGCGCAGGTCGGCTTCTTTAAGGGATACCCTTTCTTTTAATCCTTTCTCGAACGCTGCTAAATATTCAATGCGGTCTAAATATTGCGTTATTATTTCAGAATTGATTTGGAAAGTTTCATCAAGGAGCTTATTGAATGTGTCAATAAGGTCGGAGTAGAGTGAAGAGTTGCGTGATAATAGATTGACTGCTTTCCCGTCGTCAAGTTTCTTAATCATGTGGCGAGTGAGCCATTGAGTGAGCCATTTTTGTTCGCGTTGACGCAGAGGGTCGGCAGGAGTGCGACGGTTGAGTGAGGCAAACATTTCGTTGACACCGAGTGATATTGTGGAACTGTTTTCCAACTCAAGTCGGAAATTATCGGGCATTTCAATTTCTCGTGCGAAGATGTGTAGCACGTTTTGAAAAAATGCGTCGATTGTAGAAACGTGGAAGAATGCGAAATCGGCAAGCAACTCATCGAGAATGTCGGACGAAAGCTTGGCAAGAGATTCTTCGTCGGTGTGGAATAAATCGCAAAATTCTTTGAGATACGGGCTTTTAGTATCGCAGTCCTGACCCGGTTCGCGCCCGGCAAGGATTGCAAGTTGCGAGATGATGCGTCGCGTCATCTCTTGCGTTGCTTTGTTGGTGAATGTAATAGCAAGAATGTGGCGGTGGGCATCATCTTTTGCAGAGCGCAATTTCCATTCACCCGTTTCGGGGTTTTGCTTCCCGAGTAGTAGCGTGAGATATTGTCGTGTAAGGGCATAGGTCTTGCCGGAACCTGCTGATGCTTTGTAAATTTTTAGCATGGTATTATGTCGGTAATCTCAAAGAAAGGTTTGAATAAAAATTCAGGTAAGTTAAATGATGCGAGTCTTAAATCCTATATCGGAAAGAATCTTAGCGATATCGTTTCGACGGTCGCCTTGAATTAATATTTCGCCTCCGCGAGCCGAACCTCCGACGCTCAATTTTTGTTTTAATTGAGCGGCAATGCCTTTGATGTCATCATCGTCGGAAAATCCGGATATTATAGAAGCTGTCTTCCCGGCACGTTTTCTGTCGAGAGTTATATCAAGTCGATTTTTCTTTTTGGGCTTGGAATCATCTTCGTCAGCTACGATGATATCCTCACCGGTAGGGAGGTCGGGGTTTGAAGCTAATAGGTTGGATAGCTTAGATTTCCAATCGTCCATAATTCAACGGTATTTATTCTATGATGTTAATGTCGTTAATAAAATCGTTATTGTCAACGAAAATGGAATCAGTGGCATATCTCGATATATTAGCTTCAGGATTTTGTGCCATAAGTAGTTTGTCGAGTTTGTCGATTTGGCATTTTTCGTCGTCGGTAAGGGTAGAGAAGCAGTGTTTTACGCTGTCGGAGTTGATTTTGAGAGCTAATTCGTAACAGCGAAGCGCATTGACGATATTGTCGTCGGATTGCATCTTTTCATCTATTATGCAGTAGAGAGCAGCCATTTCAGTAAGAGCAGACGGAGAGGCCGTAGAATCCGATAATAATGATTGAGCTTCGTTGAGTGCGCTGATAGCCGCGGGGAAGTTGTTGTTAATGATTGCGGAGCGTGCTGTGGTAATGTTGGAGTTGGGGGCAGTTTTGCTACCGCAACTAAATGTCAGCAACGCTGCAATAAATACAGAAAATATTAGGGTATATGTTTTCATGAATTGATTGAATTTTTAAAAATCAAATAAATAAGTCGGATATCAAAAATAGTAATGCTCAATTTCGCAGATAAAAGAAGTTTACTGAAAGAAATAAATCAAGAGCAATATACGACAAAGATAAGAAAATTTGTGTTATATTTGTAGAAAATAGTTGAAACATGGTAAAGAAAAAAATAAATACAGATGCCGAGAAAGGGCAAGTAGAAGAAGATAAAGTTGTTAAAAGCTTGATTGATAGCATAGAAGAGGAGGACCGGACGGGTGAGAAATTCAAACGTTGGGAGGCCGACGAAGCGCGTTCTGCGCTCTTTGAACAGGAGGAGAAACGCCCGTTGCTATCGGTTGTCGGCTTAGTGATAGGGTTGCTTAGTTGGATTATCCTCTTTATTCTTCCTTCGGGAGAGGAACATATCGTTAAGCAGATATTCTTAATGCTCGCAATAGGAGCCGGAGCATTTGTGCTAAGTTTCTTTGGTCGCAGGCAGGCTTATTCTATGTCGGTGATAGGGATGTTGGTGTCGGGAGGTTTGATGCTATTCCTACTCATTGCATTGATAGCATTTTACGTGACAAAATAGAGCTGTCATGGAGAAAAAACTGTTTTTGCTCGATGCCTATGCGTTGATATATCGTGCTTACTATGCATTGATTCGCGCTCCTCGTATCACGTCGAAGGGGTTCAACACATCGGCAATATTTGGATTTTGCAATACTTTAGAGGATATACTTCGCAAGGAAAATCCTACTCATATAGCAGTGTGTTTCGATCCCAAAGGTGGACACACTTTTCGTCATGAGTTGTATCCAGAATATAAGGCACAACGCGATGCTCAGCCGGAGGATATAACTCTCTCAATACCATATATTAAAGACATTATTGCGGCCTATAATATTCCTGTCATAGAAATGGAGAAATATGAGGCTGATGATATAATTGGAACACTCGCTAAAAGGGCTGAAAAAGAAGGTTTTACAACCTATATGATGACACCCGACAAAGATTACGGACAACTTGTCACCGATAAGATTTTCATGTATCGCCCCCCATTGCGTGGCAATGATTTTGAAATCAGAGGTGTTGCCGAGGTGTGTAGCCGCTATGAAATAGATAATACGTTGCAAGTTATTGATTTATTGGCGCTTGAGGGGGATGCTTCCGATAATATTCCGGGATGTCCGGGTATCGGAAAAAAGACCGCTCCGATTTTGATACGCGAATATGGTTCGGTGGAAAATCTAATTGCCAATGCCTCATCGTTGAAGCCCGGATTGCAAAAGAAAGTCACTGAGAATGCGCAGGCAATATTGTTGGCAAAAGAACTCGTCACGATACGCACCGATGTACCGGTCGAGATTGAATTTGATGCATTGAAACGAGTGGACAGCAATAATGCTCGCTTGCGTGAGATATATAAAGAGCTGGAATTTAAAACCTTCCTTGCGCGATTGGAACCGGAACCGGTAGCAGAACAGGTTAAACAGCAGGATTTGATGGGTTCGCTGTTTGATTTGCCGGAACTGACGGCAGAGGTTGCCGATGTGGCAATTGAGGTTGAGACAAACGTTAATGCATTGAACGAGTATATTGACAAAGCGTTGATGCAATCGGAAATCGGTGTAAGTGTGTATGCCGTGGGGGAAGAGACAATGACAGCTCGCTTGAAAGGTATCGCAATAGCAGTCAACGATTCTGATGCGCGCTTCTTTGCTTGCTCCGAAAATGGAGGAGAGGCTTGGAAAGAGGCTCTTCAGAAATTGTTTGGAGCACAATATAGTACGATAGTGAGTCACGATGTAAAACGCGATTATATCGTATTGAAAAACAATGGTATAGATCTGTCATCGAAATATTACGACACTTCGGTAGCTCATTATTTGCTACAACCGGAGATGAGACACAGATTGTCGGATATCGCAATGAGCTATCTGAATATCATGCTTTCGGGGGCTCTTGATGAGGGCTCGCGCCGAAATCCGTATGCAGAGTTGCCATTAGCAGAGGCGGCAAAGCGCCATGCGGAGGCATCGCGTGTTGTGATGCAATTGCGTCGCGTGTTTGACGAGCAATTGTCGGCAGGTGGATTGAAGTCGCTGTTCAATGATATAGAGTTGCCATTCGTGAAAGTGCTTGCCGATATGGAACTTACGGGAGTGAGGATTAATGTCGGTGAATTGGCGAAAATGTCGGCTCAACTAACGGCTCGTGTCAATGAATTGGAGCAGCGTTGCTATCAAGCAGCCGGTAAAACATTCAATGTCAGTTCTCCCCGTCAAGTTGGCGACGTTTTGTTTGACCATCTAAAAATAGATCCGTCGGCAAAACGCACAAAGACCGGCGCTTACTCCACTACGGAGGAGATATTGGAAAAATATCGCCATTCACATGAGGTGGTTGATTTAATATTAAAAATACGCAGTTTGAACAAGCTGCTTGCAACATATATCAATGCGTTGCCGGAATTGATAAATCCTGCGACAGGTAAGATACATACAACATATAATCAGACAGTTACGGCGACAGGGCGTATATCGTCGACCAACCCGAATTTGCAGAATATTCCGGTTCGTACCGACGATGGTCGCGAGATACGCAAAGCATTTATTCCCGACCCGGGGTGCTTGTTTATGTCGGCGGATTATTCGCAGATTGAGTTGCGCCTAATGGCAGATATGTCGGGCGATCCGGATATGGTTGCCGCGTTTAGAGCCGGTGAAGATATTCATCGTGCAACAGCAGCGAAAATCTATAAAGAGCCGATAGGGCAGGTGACCGATGTGCAACGCCGCAATGCCAAAACCGCCAATTTCGGTATTATATATGGTATTTCAGCATTCGGACTTGCAGAACGATTGGATATCCCGCGAGCTGAAGCTAAGATGTTGATTGATGGGTATTTTGCTACTTACCCACGAGTGAAAGAGTATATCACGGAGACGATAGCTCAAGCCAAAGAGCGAGGATACGTGACTACGGTGATGGGACGCAAACGATTCTTGTCGGATATAAATTCGCGTAATGCCGTTGTTCGCTCCTATGCCGAGCGCAATGCTGTCAATGCCCCTCTCCAAGGAAGTGCTGCCGACATAATAAAGAAGGCAATGATTGATATCGCTCGAGAAATTGAGAGTCGCGGATTACGCACTCGCATGATAATGCAGGTGCACGATGAATTAATTTTTAATGTGGTGCCTGAGGAATTAGATGAGGTAAAATCGCTTGTCGAGCGCTTGATGATGCAAGCCTACTCCGGGAATGTGCCTTTAGAAGTTGCCGCAGGGGTTGGCGCCAATTGGCTCGAAGCCCACTGAAATTAATTCATAATTCACAATTCATAATTCATAATTGAACCTCTAAAATCTTGCACAATTCATAATTGGTTTCGCGTTGAAAAGAGTCTGTAATTATGAATTATGCATTACAAAGTTGTATTTTCTATTTTTACATAATTCGGTCATATTCATATTTTAGCCAATGAGGAGTGTTGATAGTAATGTCGTAGTTGTGAAGAGTAAGGATTTTGCCCTGAGGTGTATACGTCTATATCAACTTTTGGTTAAAGAGAGGTCGGAGTTTGTATTATCTAAGCAGTTGCTCCGAAGTGGGACCAGTATTGGTGCTAATGTGAAAGAAGCTTTGCGTGGACAGAGTAAGGCTGATTTTGCAATGAAATTAAATATTGCGTTAAAAGTGGCAAGTGAGTCGGAATATTGGATTGAGTTACTCGGGGAGTCTAAAATACTGAATGAACATGAATTCAAGAGTATTCATGATGACTGCACGGAACTAATAAAAATACTGACTTCTATTGTTAAAACAACCTATAATTCAATTCATAATTCATAATTCATAATTTGATTTTCGCTGAGTGGGAGCTTAAATTATGAATTATGCATATGCCTTGCAACAATGAAGAGGGGACTTAAATTATGAATTATGCATTATGAATTATGCATTATTTATATTCCCATGCCGATTCCGAAGAGGGCGTAGTCGTAGAGTACAGGGTCGTCGGGGCGGAATGAGCGGAGTACGTCGGTAAGTTGACGAACGGCCTCGCGGTCGGTGGAACATCGAGTAAGGAGTCCGAGATTGCGTGAAGTGTTGGCAACATGCACATCCATTGGGATGAACAATTGGGAGGGGCGTAATGATTCCCAAATACCTATGTCGACAATGCCGTCATCGCGCACGAGCCATCTTAGTGCCATGTTGATGCGTTTGAGAGCCGTGGTGCGCAGATTGCCGGGTAGGCATCGGCTATCTTTAGTGCCATTGTTGGCGTCGGCAAAATATTGCGACATAATAGCCACGAGGTCCCATGCCGGCATTTCGGATTTGTTAATGCCGTGGCTCACAGCCATTTCTTCGAGAGTTGAGAAATGCGAATAAATTTCATGGAGACCACGGAGATAGTGCTTGAGATTGTCAACGAAGAAAGTGCGATGGATATTGCCGTCGGGGAGCGTTTCGTAAGCTTGATCGCGCACATAGTCGTAGGGGCGACCCTCAAAAATACGTATCAATTTCTCGCAATTTCGGCATATCATTTTGCGGTTACCCCAAGCGATGGTAGCCGATAGCAGAGCAATAATTTCTATATCTTGCTGGCGCTCAAAACGTCGCGGAAACTGCACCGGGTCATCGTCGATAAACTCCGGCGAATTGATGCGTGCGGCCTCGCTATCCAGAAAATCCTTTATGTCGTTGAGATAGTCGGTATTCATGCTACAAAATTAACAAAAAAGAATTATGCCCCAGCAAATATAATTCAAGTAATCAAAATTTTAAGAGTTATTGATGATAATTTGAAATTTATCATTAACTTTGCGATGCATCCATAACGCAGAAGCCCACAATTGTGGGGTAAGCGGGAGGGGTGCAGACATTTTTTATAAAGGCGTTTATCCAGCGCTCAGTTCTTCGCGATTCAGAACTTCGCAACTTCATGTATCCGATTGAAGAACTTTGCAACGATAGATGTCCCGAGAATATGATTATGCGTAATATATACGCGAATAAATCATAGGCGGATTGTGTGGTCTTGTTCCCGGAGGGACAAGAATATATGCATTCCATCTAAAATTGTTTTACCCTCTTGTTTTAGGGTATAATATATCATATTCAGGCGTGGGCTTCTGCGTTGCTCGTTCACTAATCGGAAACGGCAATGCGAAGGCCATGAATTGCGGTGGGCGAGCAATTGATAGAGTTTCCCACGCTTTTTTATCCTTAAATAATATTGTAGCTCTCAAAGGGAAACTGGGGCTCACCTTATTGTATAAGGATATGAAACAAACCAATTACCTAAAATTGTTCTCCTTTTTCGCGTTTTTGCTTTTTGGAGGCGTAAGTTGTTGGGCCACAGCTGAATCATTGCATCTGTTGCTTGCTTCGTGGCCGAAAATTTTCTGTTATCTTGTCGCTATAGGCTTTTTTGTAGTGGCCTCTATCGGTACAAAATTGATGGTTGATTCGTTAAACCAAAAGATTTATGTAGAGGGGCGTACAGGAAAACTTTTCGGAGGAATATTATTAGTGTTGATATTCTGGTTGGTAATCTCGATGCCGACCAACACTCATACCTTTATCTATCGCAATATAATCTCCGAGCGAGTCAATAATGATATCGATGTTACAATGGGCTATCTTGATGACATAAAAAATAATACATTAAATGTAAAAAAGTGGGAAGAACTCATAGCAAATCGTCAAGAGGCTGTTCGCAAATATCAGAATTTAGTAATAGGGGAAGTTACGCAACCCAATGATCCAGGAAGTGGCCCTAATACCAAAACTATATTAGAACAATTAGAGTCAGAGTTGGGATATAAGATTGATGAATATCGCCCTAAAGGAAACATTACGAGTCAGAGTGAGATTGTAAAGGCGTGTGAATACTATAATGATAGATTTAGCAATGTGATAAATACTATTATTCCCGAATATTATAAAGGGAGAATGGAACGACCTAATGAAACTAAATTTACTCAGGCTGTTAACGCATATAATGAACTTTCCGACCTAAAGGAAAAGATTGAGGCGGGAAGAAAAACAAAAGGCTCTTCATCGGATATCGTAGACCTTAATAGTGCTGATGACATGCATAATATTGTAATTCCTTGCATCAATTCCGGCTATCAAGCTGTAAATAGTAACAGTGATATAGTTATATTTAAAAATGGTGATGAAATTAAATACAAGGCCGACCCTGTCATAACCGATACGCAGCGAATGACAAGTATATTTGAGGTGTGGGGAGACTATTTGTCGGGGAAATTCGGTGGACATGGTTTCTTATGGTGGATACTTCTTGCCATCCTTGTTGATGTTGCCGCCTTTATTTTCTTTGATATTGCATTCAAAAAGTCAAATTGATATTAACGCTTATAAAATTAAATAAATTCACATTCTTAAAAACAAACTTAATTATGCCAACTTTTGATAATATCCACAACAACCAAAATATCAATGAACACCAAGTTTTTCCAGAACCTCCAGGTCCATCCCGGCCACAACCGGATGGCAATGTAATTCATGGGTTGAATGACCAAGAGATACTTAATCCTAATGCGATTCAGGTAGTGCTTAATAATACGGAAATCCCTATTGTCGTATTTTTCGGACCTGCAACTTGTGGTAAGACTATGACATTGTTGCGCTTATCACGTTATCTAATGGATAAAGGATACAATGTTTCACCGGTACGTTCGTTCCGTCCGGGCTATGATGGTCATTACAGGAGAATGTGTGAAAACTTTAATACTATGGTAAATTCGAGCTTGGCTCAAGCAGGTAACGACTTTATAAGTTTCATGCTTGTGGAGGTTTCTTATGATGGTCAACCTCTTTGTCAGATACTTGAGGCACCGGGAGAACATTATTTTAGCCCCAAGCAACCCAACGCTCCATTCCCTGCCTATATCAACACAATCTGTGCATCTCCCAATCGTAAGCTATGGGGATTTTTTATAGAGCCCGATCATACTAATCAGCAGTTAGAACATTCGGATATTCTTAACTATGTTGACAGAATACGTAGATTTAAATCTTATATGCACCCTCGCGACAGAGTCGCTATTATCTTCAATAAAATTGACGAAACAAATAAAATGTTGCATATCGGAGCAGTTAATAGAAGGGAGGTTTATCGTCAAGCGGAATTTACCTATCCGGGGCTATTTAAAATATTCGCCAACGAGAATCCGATAACTAAAATAATTAAAGAGACGCGAGCTGCATTTGTTCCCTATATGAATGGTTATTTTTCTGATTGTGGAGATGGAAGTAGATCATTCCAACAGGGACATGACAACTATCCGCGTGAGCTATGGAATGTAATTAGCAAATCTATAAAGGGATAATAATGGCACTTAGTATTATCGTTCATGGTGTGACTACCGGATTTGATACGAGCGAGAGCAATTCCCCAACCTTCATTCAGAATTTCTACAATCTGACGAAAGGCGAAAACTATTTCATTGCCGAGATTCGTCGTGACGGAACAAGGGTTATGAGTTGTTACACACTCTATATTTCTCGCAATGTGTCAAATTCCGGGAATCGCCCCGGTTCGTATTTCGCGATATCGGTGATTTACGATGATTATGTTTGTCTTGATGTGAAGGCTATCAGTAGCGCATTAGAGACAACATTCCGCAACGCTATTGTTGGAATCGTGTTAAAAAAGCAAGATGAAGGATATCGCTACTTGGTGGGTAATTTTGCTGCATTGAAGCCACATATCGATGATGCTCTAAACAAACTATATGGGCAAATATTTAATGTGTTGCAAGGAAGGCAGCAAATTGACAACTCATTTAGTATGAAGCCGGGACAATTATCGAAATGGAATCCAACAGATCTTAAAGACAGCGAAATATATGAGATAATAAGACGAGAAGGAGGTATAAAGTTGTCGAACGAATTTCCGTCACAAGCGCATAAGAGGAAACTTGAAGAGGAACGTCGTCAGCGACAACTTGAAGCAGAAATGGCGCGCCGTAAACTCGAGGAACAAAAAGCGTTAGCTGAGAGGATATTGGCAGAAGAGCGCGAACGTGCAAAGCGTGAGCTTATAAAGATTGCTGACGAAGCAAAAGCCAATGTTGAACGCTTAAGGAGAGAAAATGAGGCGAATATTAGGGCGGAGGTAGAAAGAACATCCAAAGAAATAGCCTCTTTGAAATCCGAAATAGCAGAAAAAGAAACAGTAATCCGAGAATATAATCGGGAATATGAGAAATTGGCTGACGCAATAACCGAGTTGAATCGTAGAATGGGAGATTCCCAGTGCAGTACATATCAAACCTTTAGCGTTGAGATTAATAGGCTTACCGAAGGAGTTAGGAGAAGCTATCAAAGCTATGGTGATGATATAAAGCGACTGTCGGCCGACGTTGAAAGCCTCAGACAAAGAGTAGATGGCATAAAATCGGGAGACACCGGGCCAGTTCCTCCTCCCAATCCTCCGAGACCCAAACCGATTCCTAAAAAACTAATTATAGGAATATTCGGAGTTTTAGTGGCTCTAATTGTTACAGTTTTGCTTCTGGCAAATCGCAGCACCGGTGATTATCCTATCTCCAATGACGAGTACGTGTACTATGCTTATGCGAACTCCCTCGATGGGGCTGACTTCTCTGTAGAAAAGTTTGCAGAGGCGAAGTATATGGGCACTTATAGGGGACCAGAAAAAGAACAACCCCTTGACTACTATAACTATAAATGGGAGAAAATAGAGTCCGGTCCAGAGCCAGGTCCGGACCCAACCGAGGAGGAAGAAGAGGGAAATGCAGCCGAAAACGAGCGGTTGAAAGAAATCCAAGAAAATGCGCCTAAATTTCGTATTGACATCAGTGATAAACCTGTTGATGGTAAGAGAACGCTATTACTAACGTTGAAGAAAGATTCTGTCGACTATCAAAATTTTTTAGGTAGACTAAAAGAAGAAAGTTTTGAATTTAAATGTACTCATCCTGATTCTAGGACCATTTCACAAGATGGTAATGGGGTTGGTGTGAGATTTATTGTGGATAACGATGTGATTAAAATAGTTACTCAAGTGGACCATAAAGGCAACACCACAAAAAACATTCATAGTAATATAGAAATGAAATATTCATTTGGAACATTCAAGCGCAATGGTATAACCCAAAGCTTTGAAATAAATAATGAATATCAAGGAGACAATTGAGAGTAGATGAATATAACGACCTATATATTTAAAAAGACAGGACTGGCATCACGAAATTACCATCTGAAAGTGTATTCATATCCAACTACTTTGGATAAGAATACGCAAAAAGCAGTCGCTGATATTAATATCCCGGAAGAAGGGACCTCGGTGCTTCGCATCGTGCGTAATGATAAGATTGTTAATTACATCTATGCCATTAATGTTTTTAACAATATATTTGGTTTTATATTTATAGTAAACGACGTGTATCTTGCAGAGGTGGATTTCTTGGTTCGCTTCTGCAATGATATGATTGCTACAATTAGTGCTAATCATCAACTTTTAAGGTGGCGCTCCACCGGTGAGCTTGAATTTACTCAGCCTAAATTTGATGACTGCAGAGAGGAGGCGGAGGAGGTGTTATTGCGCCTTGCAGAGATACGCAATGTGTCGGTATTTGATAAGTCAATATCGTTGCCGCCTCTTGATTACTCATCAGAAAATACTCCGGTTTATGTTGATTGCCGAAAAGATGAGGAGGTCCCACCAATCGAGGCTAAAAATCGTCAGTTGACTTTCGTAGAGTTGCTGTTGCCAAAGGTGAATTATCCGGTTGCCGAAGTAGTTCGTTCTGCATTCAATTCTTGTGTGACGTTGAATGGGCAATATTATGAACTTAAACAGGAGTATGCCAAACTGAACAATCAGAAAAAAAGAATAAAATGGGTGATATTTTTGTTGTGTTGCCTAATAATGGGGGGAATCTTGCTCTTTGGTATTAATAAGCACTTAAATGAAACACAGTTGAATTTAACTTGTGCCAATGATACTATAGGACAATTAACTGCTAAAATCGATAGTATCTTGGTGATTAATCAGAGCTATTATGATGATATTTATGCGCTTAAAATGGGTTATGAAAGAGCTTTATCGGAAATTTCGAAATATCCGATAATTGTGACCGGAATGGAAGTTTTTTATTCAAGAATTGGGAGCCAAGGGGATTATGCTGTAGGAGTGCCGAATTCGGGGGAAGCACAATCGCTATTTCTTAAAGTTAATTATACAAATAACACATTTGAGGGGCTTGATTTGTATAAATTTCCGTCGGTAGAGAATTTAGAAGCGCCGGCGGATACGGTTACGCCATTGTCCGTATTAGAGATTAGATGTCGTTATCGCAAAGGAATGCAATATGGATATAAAATCAAAGAATATCAATTTACAGAAGCGATATATGGTCGGACCGGTTCGTCAAACTCGTTTAATACCCCTAACTTTAACATGGATTTTGACACAATGCCGGCCGGGCATTATATTATAGAACTTTGGAATCGAAAAGAGATGTGGTTTTTAGGTTATACAGAGTTCACAATTTATTAGGGCTAAGTTTAAAAGGGATATGGGGCAGGATTGCCTCCTTTCATTTGTGTTTTTAATAAAGTTTATCCATAAAATGGTGAAAATGGGTTGAAAAGGGGGAATTATTTCAAAGTGTCGGAGATATTTGCTATATTCGCGGTAAAATCCGTTGGATGTGGTAATAAACTACGCGAAAATTGGCGGTTAATCTGAAATTTTGATAATAATATATTGATATGACAATAGCGATAATTGTGGCGATGGAGAAGGAGTTGCAGCTTTTGTTGCCGCTTCTGTCGGAGCCTCGCACAACTGTGATTGATGGCGTGACGTTCTATTTGGGTGATTCCGGCGAAAATTCGTTGATTATAATGAAGTCGGGAATCGGTAAGGTTAATGCCGCGCTTTCTGCAATGCAATTGATTCGCCAGTTTGCTCCGGAGTTGGTTATCAATACCGGGGTAGCGGGAGGAACAGGTTCTGAAGCCGGGATATTGGATATTGTGGTTGGCGACAGAATTGCATATCATGATGTGTGGTGTGGTCCCGATACTGTTGAGGGGCAAGCAGCACGTTGTCCGCTATTTTTTGAGTCGGATGAGAAGTTGACGTCGTTGCCGGTGCTTCAAAATAATCCTCGAGTGCATCATGGATTGATAGCGTCGGGTGATATCTTTGTTGCTGACCCGGAAGTGGTGGCGCGTATCAAAAAAATGTACCCCGAAGTGTTAGCGGTAGATATGGAATCGGCTGCTATTGCTCATACTTGCCATTTGATGAATACGTCGTTCTTCTGTATCCGTGTGGTAAGTGATACTCCCGGGGAGGCCGACAATATTGCACAGTATGATAATTTCTGGGAGTCAGCTCCGCGCCAGTCGTTTGAAATAATTTCGTCGATACTCAACACTCTCTGATCATGAAGAAGATAGCGAGTTTTACAATCGACCATACTCGGCTTGAACGTGGTATATTCCTCTCGCGACGCGACACTACGGCGAGTGGCGATGTTATATCGACGTTTGATATTCGCTTGACACGCCCAAATCGTGAACCGGCAGTAGCCGGGGCAGTGCTTCACACGATAGAGCATCTGGCGGCAACCTATTTGCGTAATCATGCGGAATGGGAGTCGCGAGTGATTTATTGGGGTCCTATGGGTTGCCGCACAGGTAATTATCTATTGCTGTCGGGCGATTTGACCTCTACAGATATATTGCCTTTGGTGAAGGAAACCTTTGAGTTTATTGCTGATTTTGAGGGTGAAATACCGGGCGCTACACCCCGCGATTGTGGAAATTATTCCTACAATGATTTGGCTGAAGCACGCAAGGTGGCACGTCGTTATCTTGATGAAGTGCTATCGGCGCCAACGCATGAAAATTTGAATTATCCCGATTAGGGAAGTAAAAATTGCCTCTCTTTGCTAAACTGTTGACGATGAAAGATTTGCCTGCAATAAAAGGGAGATATTATATTCACTCACTCATTGAGGAGGGGGAGCATGAGCAGCAAGATTTTAAGTTTGCTATATCCGATGCGCGAAAGATAGCGCGGTCGATATCTGCATTTTCCAATAATTCCGGCGGACGATTGTTGATAGGAGTTAAGGATAATGGGGTAGTGGCAGGTATTCGTAACGAAGAAGATGTCTATATGATAGAGGCGGCAGCGGAGATGTATTGCCGCCCGAAGGTAGATGTCAAGTTAACCGCGTTTAAAGTGGATTCCGGCACGGTGGTGCTACGTGTAGAGATTCCTAAGGCTTTGCGCCCTCCGGTGTGTGTTGTAGAGGAGAATAATGAGTTGCGAGCCTATTATCGAGTTAAAGATGAGAATTTTGTAGCGCATCCGCTAATGCTGAGTGCATGGGAACATTATGCTGCCGATGGTGGCGCGTTGGTTACCGTTGATGATAATTATCGGTTGCTATTGGAGATAATAGACCGAGACGGGAATGCGACGCTTGAGGAGTTTGTACGTCTTTCGCATTTGTCAACGGCGACCGCCATTGATTATATTGGACGACTTGTGGCGTCGTCGATGATAAATTTGGAATATCGCGATGGGCGATTGGTTATTTGTAATTAGACGGCTACATGTCGCGTTGTGGCACGAAAGTTACGTCGCGAGTTTTTAGCCAAGTAAGTTGTTTTTTAGCGTAGACGCGAGTGTTGCGAGCAATTTTTGTAATGACCTCATCGAGAGATATTTCGCCGTCGATGTAGGACCATAATTCTTTATATCCCACAGTGTTGAGAGAGTTTAGGTGTCGCAAGTGGCCGACGGCTTTAGCCTCTTCTACAAGGCCGTTGTCAATCATTTTTACGACTCGCTTGTTGATGCGGTCAAAGAGTGTTTCGCGAGGCATGTCGATAGCTATCAGCTCGATGTCGAAGTCGCGCGGTTTAATTCCCCCGGTGCGCAAGGAGGAGTATGGGACGCCGGCTTGCCAGCATATTTCGATAGCATGGACGAGGCGCTTGTAGTTGTTGAGGTCGACTTCGCGATAATAGAGGGGGTCATGCTCAAGAAGTGTGAGCCGAAGTTGTTGTATTCCCCCATTTTCGTAGAGTTCCCAAGCTTTTTGGCGAATCTCGTCGGAAATTGTAGGAAGTAAGTCGATGCCTCGAGTGACGGCGTCGATATACATCATTGAGCCTCCACACATGATTTGAGTGGGGGATTTTTCCCACAAAGAGGGTAGTAGATTCATTACGTCCTCTTCGTATTGAGCGGCAGAGTAGTAGTCGGTCAGTGCGAGATTGGCAATGAAGTGGTGATTTACGCGACGAAGGTCGTCGGGAGTAGGAGCTGCTGTCCCGATAGGGATTTCACGAAACATTTGTCGGGAGTCGGCAGAAATAATATCACAACCAATTTCCTCGGCCATTTGTAGGGCGAGGTCGCTCTTGCCGGAGCCTGTAGGACCGGTTATTACGATTAATTTGTTGCGCACAATATAGTTGATGATTCTCGAAAGAGGAACTTTATTTTAATCGGAATCAAGTGTTGGCAACACGGCGAGCGATGTTGACGATTACTTCAACGGCTTTTTCCATTGATGGTATAGGTACGAATTCGTATCGACCATGGAAGTTGAGCCCGCCGGCAAAAATGTTGGGGCATGGAAGACCTTTGAAAGAGAGCTGCGCACCGTCGGTGCCACCACGAATGGGGACAACTTTTGGCTCGACACCGCTATCGCGCATTGCTTCTTGCGCTATGTCGATGATGTGCATCACGGGCTCGATTTTCTCGCGCATGTTGTAATATTGGTCCTTGATTTCGATTTCGCAAACGCCGGGAAATTCGGTGTTAATTTTGCGAGCGAGATGTTCAAGTTCTTTTTTGCGACGGTTGAATATGTTGCGGTCGTGGTCGCGGATGATATATGTGAGGACTGTTTTTTCAACAGAGCCTTCAAACGAAACGAGGTGATAGAACCCTTCGTAGCCTTCGGTGTGTTCGGGCGTTTCCCAGCGTGGAAGCATTATTACGAACTGGTTGGCGATGCGAATAGAGTTAATCATCTTGTGATAAGCGTATCCGGGATGAACGTTTCGCCCGTTGAAAGTGACTTTAGCGACTGCGGCATTGAAATTTTCGAATTCGAGTTCTCCAATTTCTCCGCCATCCATTGTGTAGGCCCAATCGGCACCGAAGCGGTTGACGTCGAAATGGTGGGCACCTTGTCCGATTTCTTCATCGGGGTTGAAAGCGATAGCGATGTCGCCATGCTCTATTTCGGGATGCTGTTGCAAGTAGGCGATAGCTGTGATTATTTCAGCGACACCGGCTTTGTCGTCGGCTCCGAGGAGTGTATTCCCGTCGGTTACGATTAAATCTTGCCCGTTGTAGTGATTAAGTTCCGGGAAGTCGGATGGAGAAAGGATGATATTGTGGTCGGCGTTGAGGGCGATATCTCCGCCATCGTAATTTTTGACGATACGCGGGTTGACATTGTGTCCCGACATGTCGGGCGATGTGTCGAGGTGGGCGATGAATCCAACTGTCGGGAGTTGTTTTTGGGAGTTGGATGGTAGTCGAGCCATCAAGTAGCCATTTTCATCGAGGTGAATATCTGAAAGATTCATTGCGTGCAGCTCTTTTTCAAGGTGTTGCGCGAAAATCATTTGTCCAGGAGTCGATGGGGTAAGGTTGGTCAGTTCATCGCTCTGAGTGTCGAATTTAACGTATTCGAGAAATCTGTCAACGACGGTAGTATTCATGGGATTGAATGGTGATATATTTAATTATTGATGCAAAGGTAAGAAAAATGTGTGAAATAACGGCTATTGGGAGAATGAAAAAGTGTTCTAAATATAAATAATGTGTTATATAATATAACGGGTGAGGAATAGGTGAAAATGAAATGGGATAAAGATTGACAAATGATTGTCGTTATAATGTTAAAATAGGGATAAGAGGGAAAATATTTTGCATAAAATGTTTAAAATATGAAAATTTTGCTTTATATTTGTCGAATATTCCGTGGAGTGTCCACGAGGGTATAATAGCCAAAAGAGCAAATGAACTAAGATGGATATCTGACCTTAACGCGCCATGAAACATAAGGATTAAGATGTAAAGAACTGAAAAACAAAATGATGGGAGAATGAGGGAAGCGCTGGATAAGGGCTTCTTGCGTGTGTGGAAAGATGAACGTTGAAGCGAATTTGCTTGAAAAGTCGATGTTTAAAAAGAACAGCAAAACCTAAAAAGGGTTTAAATTGTTACAAAAGCGTTGATAATTTAAATAAACAAAGGAGATTATCTCGGAGTTGAATAAAAAGAGTGAAATAAGTCGCGTTTTTATGATTTGGGAAGCTCCCTCTGCAACAAAAGAAAAAAATTGAGATTATATAAATATTTATTGTAAAACCCAAAATTAACTAAAAATTTTCTTGCATGAAGAACATTTGTTTTCAAATGACTCGGAAAGCTTGGCTCGCCATGGTTATGGTGTTGTGCCTTTCTTTTCCTGCTTTAGCGCAGAAAGCTACTGTCACAGGTACAGTGGTTGATTACGAGGGTGAACCTGCCATCGGTGCTAGTGTCATCGCTGAAGGTACAACACTCGGCGTTGCAACTGATTTCGATGGTAATTTCAGCATCGACGTTGCTCCCGACGCAATCCTCGTAGTTTCTTATGTGGGTTGCGAAACTCAACGTATTCCCGTTGAAGGTCGCACTCATATCGACGTCACCCTCAAATCTAATGCGGTGATGCTTAGCGAAGTCGTAGCTATCGGTTACGGTACAGTTAAGAAATCAGATGCAACAGGTTCGGTTGCAGTCGTAAAACCCGACGAAATTGAAGCAGGTCTTGCTACTTCAGCTCAAGACATGCTCGTTGGTGCGACTCCCGGTGTTGTTGTAACTACAACCGGTAACCCCTCGGAAGGTGGTACAATCCGTATCCGTGGTGGTTCATCACTTTCAGCATCAAACGACCCGTTGATTATCGTTGACGGTGTGCCCATGGATGGTGGTTCTGTAAAGGGTTCATCAAATGCATTGGCACTCATCGCTCCTGATAACATTGAGTCAATGACAGTTCTTAAAGATGCTTCTGCAACAGCAATCTATGGTTCACGTGCATCTAACGGTGTCATCATCGTGACAACTAAAAAAGGTCAAGCAGGTAAGCCTCAGGTTAACTTCTCAGCTAACCTCTATGTGGCCACACCTCGTAAGACACTTGACATGATGGATGGTAACCAATATCGTGAATTCGTTATCAATCGTTATGGCGAAGGTTCAACACAAGCAGCAGCTCTCGGTACAGCTAACACAAACTGGCAAGATGAAGTGCTCCGCACATCAGTTTCATCTGACTACAACCTTTCAGTAGGTGGTACAGTAGGTGTTCTTCCTTATCGCGTATCAGTAGGTTATACTTCAAATCATGGTATTATCCGTAAAACCGGTATGAACCGTGCAACTGCAAGTGTCAACCTTTCACCCAAATTCTTCGACGGACTTCTCCAAGTTAACGCCAACATCAAGGGTGCTTATGTACGTAACAACTACGAGCAAGGTGTACTCGGTGGTGCAATCAGCTTCAACCCGACTCTTCCCGTATATGCTCCTAATGGCAATGCATTCAACAACTACACTACTTACCTCACAGGTGGTGCTGTAGCAGGTCCCGGCGATCTCGGTTCTTCACTTGACCGTAACGCATCGCTCAACCCCGTATCACTCGTAAATGACTACGATTCAAAATCAGACGTATATCAATCAGTAGGTAACTTGCAGCTCGACTTACGCATGCCGTTCCTCCGCGACCTTCGTGCCAACCTTAACCTCGGTTATGACTATAGCCATGGTGAAGTAGAAAGCTACAACCACCCGTTCTCACCCGCCGCTTGGAAGGGTAACCACCGTATCCCCGGTGAAGCAGAACCCGTATCTGATGGTTATACTACTAAAAACTTCGAAAAACAACGTATCTACAACCTTCTTCTTGAGTTCTACCTCAACTACAACAAGGACTTCGATGCTATCAAATCATCACTTGATGTAACAGCAGGTTACTCTTGGCAGAAATTCTACAATAAAGGTTGCAGCTGGGCGCCTGTATATGCTCCCGGTGAATCATTCGACGGTTATCTTTATGAACCTCGCACCGACTATAGCTTGCCTTACCAATTGGTATCATTCTTCGGTCGTTTGCAATATGGCTTCATGGATAAATATCTCTTGACAGTGACTGTACGTCGTGACGGATCTTCACGTTTCAGCGACGACAACCGTTGGGGTACATTCCCCTCAGCCGCTCTTGCATGGCGTTTGATCGACGAATCATTCATGGAAGGAACACGCGACGTGCTTTCTGACCTTAAGATTCGTGGAACATGGGGTATCACCGGTCAACAGAACCTCGGTAGTGGCTTCGGCGACCTCTTCCCCTATCTCCCCATCTACAACACTTGGACAGGCTCAGGTCAAATGGGTATCGACCCCGTTACCGGCAAATTTATTGCTCTTGTAACACCTTCAAGCTACAACAAGAACCTTAAATGGGAAGAAACAACAACTTGGAACGTCGGTATCGACTTCGGTTTCTTGAACAACCGTATCAATGGTAGCATCGATGCATACTATCGTAAGACCAAAGACCTTTTGACTTACACTACTTATGCAGCAGGTTCTAACCTCGGTCCGGAAGGTCCAATGAACATCGGTGACTTGACTAACAAGGGTATCGAATTCAACTTGATTACTCGTCCTATCGTAACCAAGAACTTCACTTGGAATTCAAACATCAACATTGCGTTCAACAAGAACGAGATTACTCACCTTGCATCGGGAAAAGATATTCCTACCGGAGATATCGGTAACGCAGTTAACGTACAACTCCAACGTGAAGGTTGCGCAGCTAACTCATTCTTCGTATTTGAACAAGTATACAATCCTGATGGAACACCCGCAGAAGGTGTATACGTAGACCGCAACAGCGACGGTAAGATTACCGACGATGATAAATACATCTTCCACAGCCCGGATCCCAAGTTGACAGCTAACTGGCAAAATACATTCAACTTCAAGAACTGGGACTTCGGTATCACATTGCGTGCTAATTTCGGCAACTGGGTATACAACCAGACACAACAGAGCAACAGCTTCGCATCAGTGACTGCAACTGCTCCTATTAGCAACATTATGGCAGATACCTTCATCTTCGAAGAAAAGAACACTCAGAAGATGCTCAGCGACTACTTCGTACAAAACGCATCATTCATCCGTTGCGACAATATTACAGCCGGTTATACATTTGAAAACCTCTTGAACAACGCATTGCGTCTTCGTCTCTATGCAGCAGTTCAAAACCCATTCGTAATCACAGATTACAAGGGTGTAGATCCCGAGGTGTTCAGCGGTCGTGATAGCGGAGTATATCCGAAACCGACAACAGTTACATTCGGTCTTGTTGCTACATTCTAATATCTCATTGTTAAATCAATTCATACAAAATATAATATTAAATTTTTCAAATTTATAGCACTTGGTTCTTTGGCTTTGTCGCTGGGCGCTGGTACTACTTCATGCTTCATTGACCTCGATG